>CANQGD010000018.1 GCA_947601445.1 uncultured Clostridia bacterium
CATATCAAAAAATACTCGTACAATTGGCGATCGCCGTTTTAGTGGCGATATTCGTATGGGGCGATGTGTCTGTGGGGGACAAGCTAAGGATTCCGTTTACCGACTTAACGATTAAAATAGGCTTTTGGATTGTGCCTTTGGTAATATTTATCTATTTGGCATGCACCAACAGTGTAAATCTTACAGACGGTATAGACGGATTGGCGACAAGTACTACAATATGTTTTCTCGCGGGAATGATAGTATTGTTAAACGGTGAATTGAAGACGCTGGACAACATAGGCGACACGTTCGCTTACAAACAAACAAAAGACATAATCGTGTTGTGCTACATTTCCTGCGGAGCGCTTGCGGCATTTTTGCTGTTCAACAGCAACGACGCCAAAATGTTTATGGGAGATACCGGTTCGTTGGCGCTCGGTGCAATGGTCGCTTGCGTGGCGATTTTTACTCGTATGAGTTTGTTCATTCCCATCGTCGGTCTGATGTTCGTAGTTTCCAGCGTATCTGTGATATTGCAGGTGGTGTACTTTAAGGCGACAAAGGGAAAGCGTATTTTTCTCATGGCGCCGTTTCATCATCATTTGCAAAAAAAGAATTGGAGCGAAACGCGAATTTGTGTGTTATACAGCGTAATTACCGTATGTATTACTTTATTTCTAACTTGTTTCGGAGAATAATATGTCAGACATAGTAATTTACGGAAGCGGAAAAACAGGACAAAGTTTAATGAAAATGTTACAAAAATTAAATAAAACCGCCGTATTTTTCGATGATTGCAACGGTTTCGAAAATCATGGGAATTTTAGTAAAAACAGTTTGGTATTGATGAGTCCGGGAATTTCACCGCACGCTTCGGGTTACCGTACGGCTCAAAAGTCGGGCGCGAAAATTGTGGGGGAGTTGGAATTTTGTTTTCCGTACTGTCGAGGGAAGTGCATATCGGTTACGGGAACCAACGGAAAAACAACCGTCTGTGAAATGATACATAAAATTTTGTCCGACTGTCAAATGCCCAATCGGTTGTTGGGAAACGGCGGCGTACCTTTTTCTTCACAAGTTTTGGAAACAAGCACAAATGAAATTACGGTTTTGGAGAGTTCGAGTTTTCAGTTATATCGTTGCGAAAATTTTGCTCCGTACGTAAGCGTCTTGACAAATTTGGCTCCCGATCATATTGATTGGCACGGAAATTTCGACGAGTATTGCAATGCAAAAAAGAACAATTTCGTTCATCAAACGCAGGGCTATGCTATATTCAATTTGGACGATGAACGCTCCGTAAAATTATCAAAGGACAGCCGCGTGGAAAATTTGTTTTTCTCTGTTTGCAACGAAACGGCAAACTGCTATTGGCAAAACGGCAATGTTATATTGCAATCGAAGGACAAAAATTTACGTTTACACGCGCCCGATTTTGCCGGTTTTGCCCGTCACAACCTTTCCAATGCTCTTGCCGCCGTTCTCGCTTGCGCATGCGTGGGCGCTCCCGCAGAAAAAGCGGTAGCGGCGTTGAGCGAGTTTCAGTTGTTGCCGCATAGATTGCAACAGGTGGATTGTTTCGACGGTGTTGAATTTGTAAACGACAGCAAGGCAACCAATGTGCATGCAACTGTGAGCGCAATATCCGGCTACACTCAAAATCTGGCGTTGATATTGGGCGGATCGGACAAAATGGAAAGCTATGACGCAATATTTACCAATATTAAACCGAATACGAAAACAGTCGTAGCTGTCGGTCAGACGGCAAAAAAAATTTCCGATTGCGGGGCAAAGCACGGTTGCGAAGTAGTAATAGCCGAAGATTTCAAACAGGCGGTCAAATACTGTTTTCATTTGTTGAAACCTATCGGCGGAGTCGTTTTAATGTCCAACGCATGTGCGAGTTTTGATAGCTTTCACAGTTTCGAGGAGAGAGGAGAATATTTTGTAAAAGCGGTTGAGGAAATCAAACTTGAAAATAAGACAAATTGATTACATATTACTGAGCACAGTGCTGCTGCTTGTCGGAATAGGCTTATTATTTGTTTACAGCGCAAGCAGTTATTCCGCAGAACTAAGTTACGGCAATAAATATTTTTTCCTTTCCAAACAGGCAATAGGCGCTGTTGTGGGATTGATTGCCATGATCGTCGCCATTCAAATCAACGTCGATTTTATCAAAAAACTGTGGATTGTCGGCGTCGTTATTTCCGTCATACTGTTGGTTTTGGTATTTGTACCGGGTATAAGTATAGAAAACTACGGTGCGCGCAGGTGGATTGGCGTAGGCGGCTTTTCTATGCAGCCGTCGGAAATAGCCAAATTTGCATTTGTTCTGTTTTGTGCCGTGTATATGTCGCAACGAGATATGTCCAAGCTTGGTTGGTGCGTGATTCCGATAGGCGTCGGAATGTTATTTTGCGGTCTGATAATAGCCGAGCCCAATATGTCTATTACGATGTGTATGGCGATGTTGATGATAATTATGCTGTTTTTAGGCGGGATGAAATGGAAATACTTTTTGCTTATGCTTGTTCCCATAGCCGTCGCCGTTCCGCTTTTGATAATCGTTGAACCGTATAGGTTGCAACGGCTGTTGGCATTTATAAATCCGTGGGCGTCTCCTAAGGATGAGGGTTACCAACTTATTCAATCATTGTATGCATTGGGCAGCGGCGGTTGGTTTGGCGTCGGGCTTTTTAACAGCCGACAAAAATACCGTTTTTTACCATTTGCGGAAAGCGATTTTATTTTTTCCGTTATCGGAGAAGAAACGGGACTTGTGGGCTGTATTTTGATATTCACGCTTTATGCGGTGATAATTTTGCGAGGCGTGCGTATAGCGGTCAATTGCAGAGATAAATTCGGATGCTATTTGGCAAGCGGTATATCGGCGGTTGTCGCCGTGCAATCTTTGTTGAATTTTGCCGTCGTAACGGGCAGCATTCCGCCAACGGGATTGCCGTTGCCATTCGTCAGTTACGGCGGTACGTCTTTGGTTGTCTTTATGACGGCTATCGGAGTTTTGCTCAATCTGTCCGCTCGAATCTACGATAACGGTTTAGGAGGAAAATTGTGGCATACTTGATTAACGGCGGTAAGAGATTGAAAGGAGAAATTGCTGTTTACGGAGCAAAAAACTGCGCTTTGGCATTGCTCGGAGCCTCGGTATTGACAAACGACGATATTGTATTACATAACTGTCCGGATATTTCCGATGTATCCAATATGATTCTTTTATTGCAGATGATGGGCATGACGGTACGTCGAATCGGAGACACGGTAACGGTAAGCGGCACACTTACAAGTACATGCGCTCCCAAGTCGGTAGCAACTCTTTTGCGCGGTTCTGCACTTATTTTGGGGAGCACCGTGGCAAAATATCATCAAATTGCCTTGCCGTTGCCGGGAGGCTGCGCAATAGGCGCGCGACCGATGGATATTCATTTGAGCGGACTGAAAGCTTTGGGCGTCGAAGTATTGGACGCGGGAGAAATGGTTAGTTGCAAGGGGGTTCCCGTCGGCGCCGAATATAAATTGCGCTTTGCAAGCGTAGGCGCCACGGAGAATTTGTTATGCGCGTGCGTACTTGCCAAAGGGGAGAGTATTCTTTCGAACTGTGCTACCGAACCCGAAGTTGTGGCTCTCGAACAAATGTTGGTTCAAATGGGCGCAAAAATCGAGGGAATAGGCAGCCCGATATTGAAAATTGTCGGAGTTGACAGGTTGCACGGTGCGGAATTTACAGTTATACCGGATAGAATCGTGGCAGCGACATATCTTGCCGCCGCTGCCGCAACATTGGGAGAAATCGCCGTAACGAATTGCTGTCCGCAACATTTTGCCGCCTTTTCCGAGCTGCTCTGTTCACGGTTTTCCGTTCGGATTTTTTCAGATACGGTATGTATAAATGCAGTAAAAAATCCCGACGGATACGGAACGATAACCACTGCGCCGTACCCTTTGTTTCCCACCGATATGCAGTCGATTGTGTTAAGTCTTGCCGCATGTTCCGACGGGAAAACCGTTATTTGCGAAAATCTTTTCGAAAATCGGCTCGAACATAATGCACTTCAACTTAGTAAAATGGGCGCGCAGGTCACGGTGAAGGATAACATCGCAACTGTTTTCGGTAGAAAATTATATTCTGCATCTGTATGTGCCGCCGATTTACGCGGCGGTGCGGGTTTGATTATAGCAGCTCTTGCCGCGGAGGGACAGAGCGTTGTGGACGGTGTAGAACATATCAACAGAGGGTATGTGGATTTTGCCGGAATGTTGGATTCGATTGGGGCGGAAATAACGGTGGTTTGAGAGAAAGCGAAAACGTTTTCTCTCAAAAGCTACAACGCGTTACGGAAATGCGCTTTTCGTATCGGCAAAATAAAATAGTCTTTCTTATTTTTAATCTGTTTTTTTCATTGACTATCAAGCATTTTAGTTGTATAATTTAATTAATATAAGTGGCAGTATGCTGTCATTGGCGACATTTTGCACCAAGGGAGTTACAAGTGAAGAGCAAAAAACTTCTTATATCGCTATTGGCCGTTGCAATGGTGGTAGTAGTAATCGTGGTATTGGCAGCCGTTCTTACGGTGAAGAACGTTTATATCGTTTATCACGGTTTTGACGGCACGGAAATCGGATTGCCGGATGAGGGTATTGCAGAAAATGAAGTTTCTTCCGCCTATAAAGGCAAAAGCATAGTTTTTTTGTCCAAAACACGTGTAATGGAAGAAATGAACGAAAAGTACAACGAATGGCATGCCTTTGCAATTGTCAAGCAGTTTCCCAATGTCGTTGAAATACATGTTGTGGGACGCGTTGCTGTTGCAAAATTCAGCGCGGGCGGCAATATTGTTTACGTCGATTCTTTCGGGTATCCTGCTTCTGCCCCGGCTGACGGAGATGTAATAGATATTTCATCCGCTTTTTCGGGACAAAGTCTTGATATAAAAAGCAATACTCCCGCTTTGCCATTTCAATTTCAAAGCGAAATCAGCAACACACGTCTCGGTTACACGTTGCAATCGATACTTGCCACGTGGCAATGTATGGTGGAAATTTCGGATATGCAACAGGTGTTGGGAACAGGCGGTAACGTGTTTACGTTCAACGAAAGCGGCGATTTGGTAATTTCTCCCAAAACAGGAGGACGTATAGTCGTGCAAAGTCCCGAAACGGATTTAAGCGCTCGACTTATTAAAGCGTACGGAGTTTATTACAATAAACAAGTAAATTTGCAAAACGACGACTACACAATAACGGTTCACAAAAACGGGAAAATTACGACTCCGTCCAAATAGAAGCGAAAGGATACAGCAGAGGAAGATATGAAAAATAATTTTGTGGCGATTTTGGATTTCGGTTCAAGTAAAATCACATGTATGGCGGCGAGCAAAGTCTCCGACAGCGGCGAATTCGTTATCAAAGCAGTGGGACAGGCGACATACAACGGATTTAACGATACGGCTTGGTACGAACCTAATTTGTTGGATAACGTGGTAAATCAGGCAATCGATCAGGTAGAAAATAAAATCAAAAGCAACATCAAAGAAATTTATGTCGGCGTTCCGGGCGCATTCTGCGCTACCGTAACGGGAGAAGCTTCCACAACGTTTCATTCCAAAAAGAAAATCGACGCTGACGACGTTGCGGAGATAATACGCAAAGCGGATATTTACAATCCGTCCGACGAATACGCCCCTCTATCGGGCAGACCGGTTTTCTACTTGGTTGACGGCATTATTCGTACGGAGGACGCCGTGGGAACAATCGGAAACAAACTTACGGGATTGGTCTCTTTTTCCTTTATGAAAAAGTATTTTCGCAACAGCGTCGCTCCGATTTTGTCAAGCAGAGGAATTTCACGCGTTCACTACGTAAACTGTTGCGAAACGCAAGCGTGTTACATATCGAAATCGATGTTAAGGAGCGACTATTCTATTATCATCGATGTCGGTCACATCACAACAAATGTTATGCTTTGCGGCGGAAACGGTCTGCTGTTTCAACGTACTTTTGCCCTCGGTTCCGGATATTTGGCGGGCGACCTTTGTCAGGTGCTTGGATGTGATTTTGCGTTTGCAACCAACATTTTGGAAAAAGTCAATCTGAATCTCGAAGTCAGGTCGGGAGACGCATACACGATAAACGGTCGTATGGTAGACGCCATGCAAACCAATGAAGTAATCAAAGCGCGTATCGCTCAAATAGCGGAATATGTCATGCGTAGCTTTTCCGCCTGTGACAAGGTAATTCCTGCCGATACCTCCGTCATACTGACAGGTGGCGGCTTGGCATATCTCAGAGGCGGTCCTGATCAGCTTGCGCAATCGCTTCAAAAACCGATAAAAATGTACCGAAGCGTCAATCCGCAAACCAACCGCAATGAATATACTTCCTGCTACGGTTTGATTTATGAAGCAATACGTGCAAGCGGAAACAAAATCGGTCTTATTTCATTTTTCAGAAATTTACGCAAAGGAGATAACTAATGGATAACAACAGTAACGGCGGAATCGCCAGAATTTTGATAGTAGGCGTAGGCGGCGGCGGTGGCAACGCTGTCAACAGTATGATGAAAGCGGGCATCCGCAATGTGGAATATCTTGCGCTCAACACCGATCAACAGGCACTTTCCAAGCTGTCGGCTAAAAAGATGCCCATCGGAGAAAAGTTGACCAAGGGTTTAGGCGCCGGTGCAAATCCCGAAGTGGGCAAAGCTGCTGCTCTTGAAAGCAAAGAAGCCATTCAGAATGCGTTGCAGGGCGTAGACCTTTTGTTTATCGCCGCAGGAATGGGCGGCGGTACAGGTACGGGCGCTGCTCCGGTTGTTGCGCAAATAGCCAAGGAATTGGAAATTTTGACTATTGCCGTTGTGACAAAGCCGTTTAACTTTGAAGGCGTAAGACGTATGAAAAACGCCGAATTGGGTATTGAAAATCTCAAAGGCAATGTTGACTCGCTTGTGATTGTTCAAAATGAAAAACTCAATCGCGATAAAAATTTCTCCATTATGGACGCCTTTGCAAAAGCAGACGAGATTTTGTTGCAGGGTATACGCGGAATTACGGATATTGTGTTGCAAGACGGCAGAATCAACCTCGATCTCGCGGATATAAAATGTGTAATGCGCAACAGCGGCATGGCTCATATGGGAGTAGGAGAAGGCAAAGGTAAAAACAAGACGATAGACGCAATTCGCAAGGCAGTGTATTCGCCCCTTTTGGAAACGACAATTCAGGGCGCGGCAAGTTTGATCGTCAATTTCCGCGGCGGCGAAGATTTGTCTTTGGACGAAGTTACTACGGGCGTCGATCTTGTTCGCCAAGTAATTTCTCCCGACGCAAACGTGTTGTTCGGTTGGGCATTTGACGAAAATATGAAAGATGAAGTGCAAGTCACTTTGATTGCTACGGGCTTTTCCGGAAAAAGCGACGGCAGAGCGGCTTTTTTCAGCAGTGAGGCTGCCACGCACGTTGCGGCAACCAATATTCAACGCACCAATGCGGTAAACCAACCCGTAACTAACGGTAATCCTCTCGGCACATCGGAACCTATTCGTGATACTGCTCCGCAGAGTGTGCCGTTTGCACAGCAGCAACCTAACGAGCAACCGTCTGCCTCAATTTCGGGTAATGTCGCGGTGGACGGAGACCCCTCGATTCCTCCGTTTTTACGTAAAATGAAGGGTTAATGACAGATTATTCAAAGAAGTTTGCGTTTTCGTCGCGAACTTCTTTTTTTGTTGTCGCCGCATATTGCGGTTATATTTGACAAAAATAATGTGTTGGGATACAATATTGTCTGATGAACCGATATGCGGATAAAAAAGTAGAAACAAAAAATCAAACCCAACAGCAGGAACAGTCTGCTCAATCCGACGCTAATGTTGTGCAAATCGCGTCAGATAAGAAAAAAGTGTGGAAAATAGTGGGAACGACGGCGTTTGTGGCTATCATCGTTGCCATTATCGTATACACTGCCGTTAAAGATTTTTCCGGCGAGGATGTGGATATTGGTCGCATATTTCAGTTGATCAGCAGCCGTTGGTATTACCTTTTGGCTTTGTTTGGATTGTTTTTTGCGACTATAATCTTTGAAACGCTCAAACTGTTTTTTATGATACACAAAACTACGGGCAAGTGTATGCTCGGTACAGCGTTTAACTGTGCGGTTTTGGGTAAATTTTACGATTATGTCACGCCGCTCGGATCGGGCGGGCAGCCTTTTCAAATATATTATTTGGCAAAGCACGGGGTTGACGGAGGACCTGCGGGAGCAATTCCGATAGGTTCGCTCTTTTTGACCCAATTTTCTTTTGTCGTTTGCGCAATAGTATCTTTTTGCGTAGGTGTTCCCAGGGAAATTGTCCCGCTTTCTATACAAATTGTCGCATATTTCGGTGCGGTATTTTATATAGCGGTTCCGCTGTTTTTGGTAGTATTTTCCTTTTTCCCAAAGGCGGGATACAAGGTCATAGCTTGGGGCGTAAATATACTTGCCAAACTGAAAATATGTAAAAATCCGGATAGGTGGAAGGAAAAGGGAAACAGAGCCATAGATAACAATAAAAAGAATATGGCGATTATTTTTAAGTCCAAACGCATATTGATTGTCGGTACGGTATTCGCATTGCTCTATAATATAGCGCAATGTTCACTGCCTTATTTTGCTTTATTGCTTTTCCCCGACGCGTTAGCGGAGTACGGTTGGACTCCATCTTGGCAACTTTGGTTTGATGTGACTCGCATCACGTTCTTTGTTTACTGCGCGATTACATTTATTCCAACTCCGGGTAACTCGGGCGCCGCGGACGGAACTTTTTACGGATTGTTCAGGAAGGTTTTGGTAACGGTGGCGGGAGCCGGTTTCACGTGTATGATGGTGTGGCGTATTTTCAGTTACTACTCATATTTACTTTTGGGAGCGTTGATTCTTGTATGTATAAAAATTAACGACAAACGGCGTAAAAGAAAACTAAACGACAACCTTCCGCTGAAAAGTAAATAAAAACCCCGCGACGTTTTCGGACCAAATATTCGCGTAAAGCGTAAAATTTTGGGTCGCAATTCAATACGTTTCGGGGTTTGATTATTTTTATCGATTTGTTTATTGTTTGTTGTTTGTTTCAATCAGTTGCATATATCTGTTGTAAACTTTTTCCACGATTGTATCCCAAGTTATGTACAAGTCGCGGTATGCGTTTTTGCCGATTTCATCGAGTTTTGATTTGTCCTGCAATGCGTTATATACACCGTCGGTAAAGGCATTTATCTCCGCAGGGAATATATAACCGTTTACGCCGTCGGTTACCGTACAGGATGTAACGCTGCCTTCGGCAAAAACGGTAGGAGTAAAGCGAGATGCAGCTTCGACCTGAACGAGCGAGGAAACGTCGTATAAACTTGGGAATAAAAACATATCTGCCGCGGCATACAGGTCTGTCAGATTGTTTTTATTCAACTGTCCCAAGAGTGTGACCCGATCGGACAAACCGTCATCTTTCAGTTTGTTTTCTAATTTCTCTCGGTCCGGACCCTCACCCGCATAGAACATTTTGAAATTCAGTCCGCGTTTTTTTAATTCCGCAAGCACATCGGCAATAAACAAAATGTTTTTTTGAGTCACAAGACGTCCGACGAAAATGAACATTATCGTATCGTCGTCTACGTTAAATTTTTCGCGTGCGTTTTTTCTTTCAGCCGTATAATCTACGGAAGGTTGTATGCTCGTGCCGTTTGGCATAAGAACGATATTTCCTTTGTAACCGTAATCGAGCAAAGTGTCTCGGCTGGCGGAATGCATGGTCCAAACTTCGTTGCTGCTGTTGTAGCAACGCATTATATATTTCATCAACAGAGGTACGAAAGCTTTTGCCTGTTTTTCAAAGTCCTGCTTGTACTGACTGTGGAAAGTATTGACAAGCGGAATCTTGCGTTTTCGATGTAAATCCATAGCCACGCGGCTCACCGTAAAGGGCGAGTGGCAGTGAATGATGTCTATTCTCAACTTTTTGAGAAAGCGTCTGAAACTGACATGAAACATCGGCAACGGCACTTGATTGTGCAATTTTTCCGAGTAACCCGCGTTTACGCCTATAACCGGGTAGCCTTTCATGCATACTTTCCCCTTGAAATCGGGTACAAGCATCATTACGTTCATTTTTTCGGACAGTCTGCGCGCATAGTTGTCCATTACCATAACAACACCGTCTACGGTCGGGAAAAATGTATCGCAAGTAATCAGTACAGTCTTTTTCCCGTTATTGTTGTATTCGTCGATTATATTCCACAAAAGTTTTTTATATTTGGGTGATCTTACTCCCAATTCTATATTGTCTATATTCTCGTTCATGCTTCAATTTTAATATGTTTAAAAAAATATGGCAAGAGTTTTAGATGTTAAATAATGGTGAAATATCTGCTTTTATGAATTATTATGTTATATTTATATGTAATTTCGGAATTAAAATGGATTTAAGCGTTACCATTGTTTTGTTAAACATTCGCAAGACGAATACTTTGCGGTCACGGAGACGAAATAAAGATTTTGCGTAAGTGTTTTTTCGGGTGTATATTTTATCCTTCTTTGGGCAAACTTTCAACAGGAGGTAGACACAATGAAATCTACAAAGAACACAGGAACAAAGCCCGCAAAGAACACGCAAACAAGCGGTTCCACAAGCGGTACCGGCAAGGGTAAGAGCTCCGATTGCTGCGGAAGCAGCAAGCGTAACAGCAAAAATTCCTCTCAGGAAGAGGAAGGCGACCCATTAGGTAGCTATACGGGCAACCCCACGGGGTGGGGAAAATATGCAGATCCCGTCCAAGACGCGGACGATCTGTAATAATAAAAAGCTGTTGCAATATCGGCGACAGCTTTTTTACTTGCATTTCGGCGAATGATTGAGTTCTATCGAAAGTTTCGATGAACAGCCGTTGCAATGAAACGTCAGTTTCCCTTGCGGACAGCGGTAGCAATATTCTACATCCGAGCCTTCAACGCATGGCGGGGGTTTGCAACCGTGATCCTTTTGCCGCCTTTGACAACAAATTGTATTGAGATATGTTTGTTCGTTCAAAAAACGTCCGGAGCCGCAACACTTCATATTAAATTGTATGCTCGGTATATAAAATTTGTCAAAATGCTTGAAAGATTGATAAAAGTGTATTATACTATTGACATTATAGGAGGATATAACAATGATTTTTGAAAAAGTGCGCAAACTTCTTGCGGAATCTCTCAATATCGATGACCCGAATAAAATCACATTGGAATCCAACATCGTTCAGGATTTGGGTGCGGACAGTTTGGATATGGTGGAAATGCTTATGTCCCTCGAAGACAATTTCGGCATCACCGTGCCCGATGAAGCTGCAAATGATCTCGTAACTGTGGGCGCAATTGTAAAATACATAGAAGAACAAACAAAATAAATGTATCGCGGTTTATCCGAGCGTACACATCGGTACGTTCGGATTTTTTAATGATAATATTGTTTAGAAAATGACTTACGAACAAATTTTACAAATTTTCAAACAAAACGGAAACAAAGATTTGGAATGTTTCAACAATAAAATTGTCAATAGCGGTGTGCCGAAGATAGGATGTAAAATTCCGTTTGTGCGCGGCATTGCAAAACTTTGCAAATTGGAAGAAATTGAATCGTTTCCTTTGCACGCATATTACGAAGTGGATTTGTTGCGCGGAATCGTAACGGCAAACTGCAAGTTGCCGTTTGCCGAAAAAGTCCCACATATATCGGCGTTCGCGGATACTATCGAAAATTGGGCTGTGTGTGACTGCTCTACGATAAAAGTTCCCGTATCGGAAAGGCGATTGTATTATGATTTTTTCTGCAATATGCTTCCTTGTGAAAAGCCCTTTGTATGTCGGTACGGAGTCGTTAATTTGATGACGAATTTTTTGGATGCGGAACATATAGACAACGTATTTTTACAGTTGAAAAGAGTTGCCGATTGGGATAATTATTATGTAGATATGGGTGTGGCTTGGTTGCTTGCCACGGCGATGGCAAAGTGCCGCGAAGCGACAAAGCTCTTTATGGAAGGAGAGGCATTGCATACGGTAAGTAAATTCGCTTATAACAAAGCATTACAAAAAATGCGTGAGAGTTTTCGTGTAAATGACGCCGATAAAGAGTGGACGCGTACGCTTAAAAGGAGCCGATAAAGTAATTTATCCCTTACGCGGCTTTTGTTTGACAAGATTTGTCGCTTTCAAATATTACCGCTCGAAGTTGCATAAACTACAACTATGTACGAAACGACTGTGAGCGTGGTAAAAGAAAACAGCCACCTGTTGGATTATGTCAAAAGTCAAATGGAGCCTGTACTTGGAGAAGTTGACGGAATTTGTGCTGAAAACGATGACAAGTTTCGCAATAGTTTTTCCTTGGCATGTGCCGATACCTATCGATTTCAAATCAGAAGAAGACTTACGGATGCCGTTGCGCAAGCGTTGACGCTCGGGTATAAAAATATGTATGTGCGCAGTCTTTTGCATATCGATCGGAAAAACTTTTATCAAAATGTATTGGTAAATACAATTTGCATATTTGACGCCGATTACGACAGGACCGTAATCTCCCGATTGTTGGATATGGATCAATCGTTATCGATAGACGGTTATTATAATTTCCGTATGGACGCGGTCAAAAGAAAATGGCAGGAAATTACCAAGTTGATAAGCGACAATTGCTATATAATGTCCGACAGCCGTCTTATAATAGAGTTTTTGCAATACCTATTGGAGTCATCGCCAAGCAGAGTAAAAACGCTTTCTGTATCCATTGACGGAGACCGTTTCGTGTTGTATGATTCGGACAATAAAGTGTTGGAGCCGGCGTTGTCCATGGCAAAGGAATCCTTATGCGAAGAAGAAGCGATGCTTAACATTCTGTGGTTAAAGCCTGACAAAATAAAAGTATATCATTCTCGTCCGTTAAACAAATCGTTTTGCAAAATGCTCAATTCGCTTTTTGAAGCTGAATACATTGAGATTCTTTGAGCGATAGAAAAAATTTTTGCATAAAAGAGTTGACAGAATTTTTCTTTGATACTAAAATTTGATTATAATACGTTATATGCCGAGACATGTTTTGCAGAGGTAGTTTCACAGAGAGTGACAGGCGCTGAGATTGTCGCAAATGAAATTGCATAATACCGCTCGGTTTGGCGCGTATGCTCCACGAAACGGAGCTTAAAGAGTGTACGGCATTTGCCGTAAAATAAGGTGGAACCGCGGAAAATTTTTTCGTCCTTATGAGCTGTTGCAGCTTGTAAGGATTTTTATTTACCAATAGGAGGTCAATATGTCTGTAAATGTAAAACTGCCCGATGGCAGTATCAAACAATTCGAAAAGGCAGTCAGCTGTTTGGAAGTGGCACAGTCCATATCCCTCGGGCTTGCAAAAAATGCCGTTTGCGCAGAAGTAAACGGGGCAAAATGCGATCTATCTCATATAATCGATAACGATTGCGAATTTAAAGTGTACACATTGAAAAACGAAGAAGGATTGGAGGTTTTGCGTCACTCGACTGCACACTTGATGGCACAGGCGATTTCTCATATATGGAAAGACGCCAAATTCGCCATCGGACCCGCAATCAAAAACGGTTTCTATTACGATATAGATTTCGAAGGCTCAGTTTTGGCGCCGGAAGATCTCGAACGTATAGAAAGCGAAATGTCCAAGATCGTTGCGCAAGATATTCCGATTGTACGCGAGGAGATGTCGCGAATAGACGCGATAGAATTTTTCAGGAAACGTGGCGACAATTATAAGGTGGAAATATTGTCCGAATTAGACGCGGAAACGGTATCGATTTACCGCCAGGGCGATTATTTGGATTTGTGCCGCGGTCCGCATATGAGTTCCACGGGAAAGTTAAAGGTATTCAAACTTACAAGCATAGCGGGTGCTTATTGGCGCGGAGATACAAAGAACAAAATGCTGACGCGCATTTACGGTACGGCATTCGAAAAGAAATCGGAATTGGATGAATATCTTGTCCGTCTCGAAGAAGCAAAACGTCGCGATCATCGCAAATTGGGCAGAGAGTTGGACTTGTTCGATATATTCGACGAAGGTCCGGGCTTTCCGTTCTTTTTCCCCAAAGGCATGGTTTTGCGCAATATTTTGGAAGATTTTTGGCGCAAAGAACACGTCAAAGCGGGCTATCGGGAAATAAAAACCCCAATGATACTCAATCAGGATTTATGGCGTCGCAGCGGTCATTGGGATCACTACAAAGATAATATGTATGTGGTAAAAATCGACGACGCCGACTATGCCATTAAGCCTATGAACTGTCCCGGCGGAATGTTGGTTTACAAGCGTAAACCGCACAGTTACCGCGATTTGCCCGAACGCATGGCGGAACTCGGACTTGTACACCGTCACGAACTTTCGGGTGCATTGCACGGGCTTATGAGAGTGAGATGTTTCACCCAGGATGACGCACATATATTTATGACTCCCGAACAAATAGAAGATGAAATCGAAGGTGTAGTGCGTCTTATCGACAGTTTTTACCGTGTATTCGGCTTTAAGTACAACCTCGAATTGTCTACTCGTCCGGAAAACAGTATGGGTACCGACGAACAGTGGGAAACGGCAACAAACGCCCTTAAAAACGCTTTGGAAAAATTGGGCAAAACTTACGAAATCAACGAAGGAGACGGCGCTTTTTACGGACCTAAAATAGATTTCCATCTTGAAGACAGTTTGGGCAGAACCTGGCAGTGCGGAACCATTCAGTTGGATTTCCAAATGCCCGAGCGTTTTGACCTTACTTATGTCGGACAGGATGGTGAAAAGCATCGTCCCGTCATGATTCACCGCGTTGTATTCGGCAGTATAGAGCGTTTTATCGCAATACTTACCGAACACTATGCGGGCGCGTTTCCGCTGTGGCTAGCCCCCGTACAAGTAATGCTGGTACCCATTTCGGAAAACCAATCCGACTATGCGCACGAAGTTTGCGACAAGTTGGTAAAACTCGGTATACGTGCCGAAGTGGATGACCGCAACGAAAAAATGGGCTACCGTATTCGCGAAGCGCAATTGCAAAAAATTCCATACATGCTCGTGCTCGGCGAAAAAGAAAAAGAAAGCGGCGCAGTTGCCGTACGCAACAGGAAAAAAGGCGACCTCGGCGTTATGAGTCAGGACGAATTTGTAAACAAACTTCTCACCGAAATTTCAGACAAATCCGACGATATGTAGTGTCAAAAACTTTTATCTTTGGGTAATGCGCAACACTATATTTATTGTAATACAACGTCAACAACGGGTAAACATCGCTATGGCGTATACGTGCGAATTTGCGGCGGTTCAAAAGCGACGATTACGATAGAATCGTAAGCGCCAAGCAAAATGTTCAATAATATATGCGGTTTGTCGGCGATGAAAAATTCGATTTTGAGCCGACGGCAGCAAATCGAAGTTTAGCAGTGTATTTCGAACCGATTTTTTGCGACTCAGCACGAAAGTATTACGTAAATAAGTTTTTAGCGGAAAAGGGCAAAATCGGTTGACAATTCGAACGCGCTTTGATATAATAGTCGTGTATTCAAGCAGAACTACCGTTCTCACCGAACAGATAAATGCGTTTGTCGGTAATCCAATATCAAAGGCGCTTTATATGGCGCAAATTGGAATGTGTGGTACTATGCTTGATACCGCACTTTTTTTAGCTCATTTATGCAATAAAACAGAATGTTTAGGAGGACACAGTTATAAAAGAGCTTCAAATCAACGGTCAAATAAGAGACAAAGAGATTAGAGTGATAGGAAACGACGGACAGCAATATGGCGTCTTGACGGCTGCTCAGGGGCAAAAGATTGCCGATGAACAAGGATTGGACCTTGTTAAAATCGCTCCGACATCCGTTCCGCCCGTATGTAAGCTGATGGATTACAGCAAATACAAATACGAGCAAAACAAAAAAGAAAAAGAAATGAAGCGCAATCAAAAAACAATGGAAATCAAGGAAGTTTGGCTTTCCATGACGATAGACGTAGGCGATCTCAATACCAAAGCCAATATTGTGCGCAAGTTTCTCAAAGACGGAGATAAAGTAAAAGCAACCATCCGCATGCGCGGCAGACAGCAAGCCTATGCCGCTCAGGGCGTTGAAGTAATGAAAAAATTTGCCGAAATTCTTTCGGACGTTTCAAAAGTGGACAAACAGCCTGTAACGGAAGGCAGAAACATTACCATGTTTCTCATTCCGCTAAAATAAGTAAATTTTTCAATCGGAGGACAAATATATGCCTAAACAAAAATCGCATAGCGCATCCAAAAAAAGATTTGTCGTTTTGAAGAGCGGCAAAATTAAGCGCGCACAATGCAACAAAAATCACAAACTCGGCAAAAAGACAACCAAGAGAACACGCAATCTGCGCAGTACCGCTTACGTCAACAAGACGCAAGAAGGAACAATCAAGAGCATGCTGCCCTATTAAAAGGAGGATTGAACTATGAGAATCAAACGCGGAGTAAATGCAGTTAAAAAACGTAGAAAGATACTTAGAGCCACAAAGGGTTACTTCGGTCTTAAATCCACCAACTACCGTCTCGCTCGTCAGGCGATGATGAAGAGTGGCAACTATGCTTATGTGGGCAGACGTCACAGAAAGCGTGATATGCGCAGTCTTTGGATTACACGTATCAATGCTGCGGCGCATGCAAACGGTTTGTCTTACAATAAATTTATGTATGGACTGAAACTTGCCAATATTGACCTCAACAGAAAGTCTCTTGCGGAAATCGCAGTAAGTGATGCGACAGCTTTTGCCAAACTTGCAGAAACCGCAAAAGCACAACTCAACTGATGCAACGAGAGCCTTATCAGGCTCTTTTTGCTGTAATTAAAGTATGGTTATCACGTCAACGGACAACAGCAAGATAATCGAGACGGCAAAACTTTCCGAAAAAAAATATCGAAACCGCTTGGGGAAATATGTTTTAGAGGGGGTGCGACTCGTTTCGGACGCATTAAAACACGGTGCGAAAGCCGAGGATATTTTCGTTGCGGAAAGCGTCGCGCACAATTTTAACTTTGTCAATCAAACGGTTGTATCTGATAGAGTTTTTGCTAAAATCAGTGATACGGTAAACAGTCAAGGGGTGCTTGCGGTAGTGAGTAAACCCAATGTTGAAATGACTTCTCCAAACGGCAATTGTATGGTTTTGGACGGATTGCAGGATCCCGGCAATGTGGGTACGCTGATTCGCACGGCAGTCGCGTGCGATTTTACGGATTTGTACGCGGTAAATTCGGCGGATTTGTATTCTTCCAAAGTTATTCGCAGCGCAATGTCGGCGCATTTTTGCATAAAATTACACGAAACGGATTCGATTGAAAAAGTTTTCGAGCTATTGCACGGGGTAAGCAAGATTGCAGCGGATATGTCCGGAAAAAATATTTTTGAAACGACTTTTCCGTCAAGAGTGGCGCTTATACTCGGCAACGAAGGAAACGGTATATCCGACTTTGTACGCAAACATGCGGACAAGACAGTGTCTTTGCCTATGGCAAACGGTCTCGAATCGTTGAATGTCGCCGTAGCGGGCAGCGTGATAGCATATAAAATTTTTTCACAAAACAAATAAACGGAGGTAATTATGTCCGGTCACAGTAAATGGAATAACATAAAAAACAAAAAAGCAAAAGGCGACGCCGCTCGTTCGGCGGCATTCACCAAAATAGGTCGTGAGATCGCCGTTGCAGTCAAGGCGGGAGGTCCCGATCCGTCTTCAAACAGCAAACTTTACGATGTAATCCAAAAGGCGAAAGCCAACAATATGCCAAACGAAAATATACAACGCAGCATAAAGAAGGCAAGCGGGGAACTTTCTACGGTGGATTACGTTGAAATAACCTATGAAGGATATGGCGTAGGCGGAAGCGCGGTAATCGTGGAATGTTTAACGGATAACAAAAATCGTACTGCGGGCGACGTACGTCATGCATTCGATAAAAACGGAGGAAATCTCGGCGGCACTAACAGCGTCAGTTATATGTTCGACCGTAAAGGCGTTGTAATTGCCGAGAATATACTTGATTTGGATGAGGACAGCGCGTTTGAATTGGCAATAGAGTCCGGTGCGGACGACGTTTCCGTTGAGGACGGAATGATTGAAATAACGTGCGACGTTGCTGCTTTAAGCTCGGTACGTGACGCTGTTGTGACAAAAGGACTCAATCTTGTATCCGCGGAAATAGAATGGCTGCCGCAAAATACGGTCACATTGGAAGGCGATAATCTCGTTCGTTTCCAAAGGATGTTGGAAACTCTCGAAGATAACGACGATGTGCAAGAAGTTTATCACAATGTCGTGCTTCCGGAAGAGGACGACGAATAGTTTATCGACTGCGTTTTTTGACGTCGGATAGTCTCGTATTTATATGAGACTGAATTGCAAAATAAATTTTTGCGCAATATGCGACTAAATTATTTTGTGCATAAAAAGCGATCTGCAAATAAGAACAGACCTTGATCGGAAATTTTCAAAAGTTTTGAGAACAAACTTTCGAATCAGTATCGATCGGGGTCTTTTTTTCTCCTTGACTTTTACAAAATATTGATATATATTGTATATTAGGTAAATAGGTAAACTTATGAAAAGAGTAATCGGTTTCGACCCGGGATTGGCAATAGTGGGTTACGGTGTGATGGATTTTGAAGATTTCAACCGTAAAAAAGTCGTTGACTACGGCATTATAACTACGCCCAAAGAAGAAAGTTTCCCTGTCCGCCTTGCAATACTTTACAAGGCGGTAACGGAATTGATAGAAAAGTATAAACCGGACGAAATTGCCGCAGAAGAACTTTTTTTCAACACAAATATAACCACCGGTATCAATGTTGCGCATGCGAGGGGAGTTTTACTGCTTGCCGCTATTCATCATTGCGGAAGATTGTACGAATACACCCCGTTGCAGATCAAGCAGGCAATGACGGGTTACGGCAGGGCGGAAAAAAAGCAAATTCAGCAGATGGTAAAAGTGTATCTCGGTTTGGAAAAGGTTCCTCGTCCCGATGACGCTGCCGACGCGCTTGCGGTTGCTCTCACGCACATTCAAACAGGCGGGCTTACAGACAAATTTTATATCAGATAAAGGAGTTCGAATGTTCAGCTATATATATGGAGAAATCGCCGATATATTCAACGGCGTCGTTACGGTGGACGTTAACGGAGTGGGATTTGAATTGTTTGTATCCAACAACACTCTTGCAAATTGTCGTTTGAAACAAAAACAACGTCTTTACACATATATGCATGTAAATCAAGACGGAATGTCGCTTTTCGGATTTGCCACACCCGAAGAAAAAAGTATGTTTTTGAGGCTTATCTCCGTTTCCGGTATCGGGTGTAAAGTGGCTTTGGCGATTTTGTCGGGAATGGACCCCGATAGTCTTGCCCTTGCTATACTTAACGGCGATACAAAACAGTTGACAAAGATAAAAGGTTTGGGCAAAAAAACGGCGGAAAGATTGGTTTTGGAGCTTAAAGAAAAAGTGGTTGTGGATGCGGCGCAAATGGTGTTGCCTATAACGCAAAACCCCGATTTGCAAATAAACAAGGACATGCAAAATGCCGTCGCCGTTTTGTGTTCTCTTGGGAAAAGTCAGGCAGACGCCGAAAAATTGGTTGAAGCCGCAGCTCGTTTAGGGGCAACGACTACGGAAGAACTTATCAATATGTCTTTCAGAATAAATTAATTACCAGAGTAAAGTATGGAACAACAATTTTTCACAAGTACACTGACCGAGAAAGAGCGGGATACCGAAAATATTCTTCGTCCCAAGTCATTCGACGACTATGTCGGACAAGACAAGGTAAAAGAAAACATGCGCGTTTACATAAAAGCCGCATTGTCTCGCGGAGAAAGTTTGGATCATGTCTTGCTATATGGTCCTCCCGGATTGGGCAAAACAACTCTTGCACATATTATTGCCAATGAGATGGGCGTTCCTATCACCGTAACGAGCGGTTCGGCAATTCCCAGTAAATTCGATTTGTCCGCAATTCTTTCAAAACTCAAACCGAACGAGGTGCTTTTTATCGATGAAATTCATCGACTTAACAGCAGTTTGGAAGAAATATTATATCCGGCAATGGAAGATTATCGTTTGGATTTTGTTGTCGGAAAGGGTCCGAGTGCAACAAGTGTAAATATAAAATTGGAAAAATTTACGCTTATAGGAGCAACGACCAAGGCGGGAAACCTGGCTGCTCCGCTTCGTGACAGATTCGGCATGCAAATGCGCCTCGTATTATATACGCCAGAGCAACTTCGCGGTATTGTGTTGAAATCCGCAAAAAAATTAGGTACGGATATTGAAGGTGAAGCGGCTTACGAAATAGCGCGTAGAAGCAGGGGTACTCCGCGCGTCGCCAACAGGTTGCTCAAACGCGTCAGAGACTTTGCCGAAGTTTTGGGTGACGGTCGTGTTACGCGGGATGTAACCTTGCACGCAATGCAGGTAATGGAAGTGGACGCGTTGGGTTTGGACGCCGTCGATAATAATATTCTTACTACGATAATAGACAAATTCAGCGGCGGACCGGTCGGTTTGGACACGCTTGCGTCCGCGACGGGAGAAGACGCAGCTACAATAGAAGATGTTTACGAACCGTATCTGTTGCAATTGGGATTTATCGCCCGAACACCGCGCGGCAGGGTATGTATGCCTAATGCTTACAAGCATCTTAACAGAAAATTATCCAAGGAACGTATGGAAATGTTATCCATATATGCCGATAGTGAAGTAAATGAAGACTAGTGACTTTTGGTACAATTTACCCGAGGAGCTGATTGCTCAGCACCCGGTGGAGCCTCGCGACTGTTCTCGTTTGCTTGTGTACGACCGCAAAACAAAGCGAGTCGAGCACAAGCATTTCTTTGACATAAAGAATTTTCTGCGTAAAGGCGACGTATTGGTGGTAAACAACACAAAGGTTTTGCCTGTTCGTATTTATGGTGTGAAGGAACATACAGGCGGGAAAATAGAATTTTTATTGCTCAAACGCTTGGATTTAACTCATTGGGAGGTTATTCTAAAACCCGGTCGCATTGCAAAACCCGGCGCCGTGTTTTGTTTCGGGGATAAACTCAAAGCGCGAGTGGAAAGCATTGGAGAGGATGGCAGCAGAATCGTAGAATTTATTTACAGCGGTATATTTGAAAGTATTCTCGAAGAATTGGGCGAAATGCCTTTGCCGCCGTATATAAAGGAAAAACTATCGGATAAAACGCGTTATAATACAGTATATTCCAAAGTGGACGGTTCGGCAGCCGCCCCTACGGCGGGATTGCACTTTACCACAGAATTGTTGAATGAAATAAAGGCAATGGGTGTCGAAGTTGCGGAAGTCTTGTTGCATGTCGGCTTGGGAACCTTCCGTCCCGTCAAAGTGGAAGACGTATCCGCTCATCACATGCATTCGGAATATTATGAGGTTTCGCCGCAAGCAGCTCAGGTTATAAACAAAGCAAAATCCGAAGGCAGAAGGGTGATTTGCGTCGGTACGACGAGCGTTCGCACTGTCGAAAGCGCTGCCGACGATTTAGGACACATACGGGCACAAAGCGGAAATACAGATATTTTTATCTATCCTCCTTACCGATTCAAAGTGGCGGACGCATTGATAACCAACTTTCATTTGCCGGAAAGCACATTGATTATGTTGGTGTCCGCGTTTTGCAGTCGTGAAGAAATCTTGCGCGTATATGACATTGCCGTACAAGAGAAATACAGGTTTTTCTCTTTCGGAGACGCAATGTTCATATTATAGACGCCGGAAAACAGTGGCGAGTTTTGTGCGATGTTTTCGTATTGTTCGTTTTTATAACGCACAATGCCGTTTGATTTGTAAACATTTGACAGCAACTGCCGCAAGCATGGCGAATGAGTATTTGCATGATAATGCGCATGTTTTCATACGGTTGATTTGTATGCAAAACGGATTGTTTCGTATAACGGAGGAATAATTATGAAATTACGTAAAATTTTTTGTGCAGTATCCGTTATCGGCGCAATCTATGCTTTCTTGTCTCCCGCATTGATACTTGTGGCTTTGGTTCTGGTCAACGGATATGACAATGGCGCTTTGGGTGCGAATATAATTATTTTCGGATTTTATCTCGCGCTTAACGTGTTGTTTAGCGGAGCGATCGGCGGATTGTCGGGAGGCTTGCGCGCAAGATATTTTGCTCCGTTGATAGTTCCCATTGCAATGTTACCGCTGTCGTTGACGTTTTTTTTAAGCGATCCGTTGCTGTGGATCGCTGAATGCGCGACGTTCGGCGCAGGTTTGGTTGCGACGATAACTTCATCGGCGGTTTATTTGAAAAAAAAACAAATCCGAAACAAAAATAACGACGGAAACGACATATGAATGATTTCAGCTACGAACTAATCCATATCGATAAACATACGGGTGCCCGCACAGGTATCTTTCACACACCGCACGGCGATATAGAAACCCCGATTTTTATGCCGGTAGGCACTGCCGCAACGGTAAAATCCTTGCTGCCGTCGACTTTGAAAGAATTGGGCACGCAAATTTTGTTGTCCAATACCTACCATTTGTATCTTCGTCCCGGCAGCGAAATAGTAGCTCAGGCAGGAGGATTGCACAAATTTATGAATTGGGACCGTCCGATCCTTACGGATAGCGGCGGTTTTCAGGTGTTTTCACTCGGAGATTTGCGCAAAATTACAGACGAGGGCGTAATTTTTTCGTCTCATTTAGACGGAAGTAAACATATCTTCACTCCCGAGAGCGTTATGAAAACGGAACATGACCTCGGCGCGGATATAATTATGGCTTTTGATGAGTGTTCTACTTACGGATGCGACAAAAATTATGCAAGAACGGCAATGACGCGCACTCACAAATGGTTGGATCGTTGCAAAAAAGTTCATCAAAACGGCAAACAGATATTATTTCCGATTGTACAGGGAAATATGTTCTCGGATTTGCGTATCGAATCCGTCAAATTCGTGCGAGACTATGCAGAGTGCGGAATAGCGGTGGGAGGATTGTCGGTAGGCGAACCAAGCGACGTTATGTACAAGATGATGGATGATATTCGTCCGTATCTGCCCGAAAATATGCCTCATTATTTGATGGGTGTGGGTACGCCGGATTACATCCTCGAAGGTATCGAACGGGGAATAGACATGTGCGACTGTGTACTTCCAACGCGTATCGCCCGCAACGGTACGGCAATGACGTCGCATGGCAAGGTGGTGATACGCAACGGATGTTATAAGCAGGATTTCTCCCCCTTGGACGAAAATTGCGATTGTTACTGTTGTAAAAATTTCAGTAAAGCGTATTTGCGTCATTTGGTAAATTGTAAAGAAATACTTGCCGCCGAGTTGTTGAGTATACACAATATATATTTCTTGTTAAAATTGGTAGAAGGCGCTCGGAACGCCATTAAAAACGATAGCTTCGCCGATTACAAACGTAGCTTTTACGAAGAATATTACGGCAAAAAACAGAAATAATTGTCGCAATCGTCCAAACTCGGTATTTCTATTGCTTTTTTTGTCTTTATATAGTATAATAAAAAAAGATGCAATAGGAACAGACCGTTTCGAAATATTGTAAAATAAAAAGGCGTTTTGCCTATAAAAGGAGTCAATATGTTGGAATTACTTAACTTTTTTGAAGATACCGAGTCGACAGGTGGAGACTGGGTCAGTAAATTGATCATGGGTATTATTTTCGTTGTGTTGATTGTAGGTTTTATTTTGCTTATGATCATTCCGCAGAGAAAGCAAAAGAAACGTCAGCAGGAAATGATGTCACAACTTGCTATCGGCAGCATAGTCACTACCATAGGAGGCTTGGTAGGAGAGGTCGTGCAATTGGACGATACTCATATTTGGTTGCTTACCGGAATCGGCGACAACAAGACCACGATGCAATTCCTTCGTCAGGCGATTCATTCTATTGCGCCCGCTCCCGGCACTCCCGAAGCCGAGGCCTTGGAAAAAGCCGAAAAAGAGAAAGAAAACGAAATAGACGAAATAAAGTAAATTGGTCTAAATATCGTTACCTCCGAATAGACTTTAATAGCTATTCGGAGGTTTTTATATGGAAGCAAGCGTCAGAAAATCTACAATATTGCAAGCGGTCAAATCGGGTTTGTTGTCTTTGGTCTTTTCCTGTATAGGAATTTTGTTATTGGCTCTGATCGCCAAACTGTGCAACATAGGCGATAAAGCATTGCCTATTATAAATCAGGTGCTTAAAGTAATTGCTATCGGCTTGGGTACTTTGATTTCCGTCAAAAACGAAAAGTTTCTGCTGAAAGCCATTATAGGCGCTGTTATTTTTTGGGCTTTGTCTTTTGCGCTGTTTGCAATCATGGGCGGTCAGATTCATTTCGGACAGATTGCTCTCGATCTCGGTATTTCGCTGGCGGTAGCGGTGATAGTTGCTTTGATAAAGAGCCGCAAGTCGGCTTGAACAGACTATTTGAGCCTGTATAGACACTGATATTTTGTTTTACGGGTAAAATGGCGGCTGATATACGGCGCAGTTTTCGGTACTGCGCCGATTTTTTTATATAAATATACTGAAATCTATCGTATAACTCAAAAAAACAATTGACTAATTTTACTATAAATACTATAATACAATAGTTAAGTTAGGCAAAAGTCAAGGAGACTCACAATGACCGATAAAACTAAGAAAACGTTAGTTGCTTTACTGCTTTGTTTAGTATTGGCTATTACAGTAACGTTAGGCGTATTCTGTTTCATTCCCAATTTCGAATTGAACGAATTCGGAGATTATTACCAATCTGCCGCTACCGCGATACAAAAGAGCGGATCGTTTACGGATGCCGTAAAGGCGACTTATACACTCAAATTAAATGAAGAAATCGAAGGCGCAAATGCAAGCGATGTTGTTAAATCAATCAAGTCACGCCTTTCCAAAACTTACGGATACTATGGCGCGGGCGTAGAGTACGATGAAACAACGGAGACGCTCACGGTGGAAATCCCCCGTTCAAACAATGACAACACAAGCGTAAAACCCTCCGCACAAACCATTTTGAACAACGTAATCGTAAACGGAAAGGTAGAAATATTGAATGTGTCATATTCTTCCAATCCCAGCTATTCGGCGGACAGCGTTGTTCTTACTCAAGAACATTTCAAGCGCGCAAGGGTTCGCAGTTATATCAATCAAGATACGACGTTGTATATTTGCCGAGTAAGACTTACCAAGGAAGGTAAAGAACTCGCCGAACAACTGCAAACGAGTACTCCGTATACCTGTGCGATAGACGAAACCTTGGAAACATGGGTTTATTGGACGGGAAGCGAGTTGCAGATTACTTATGCGTACTCGGATGAAGCCACGAGCGAAGAACATGCAAGAGCGATGGCTGCGTATATCAGCAGCGGAGCATTGAATGCAACTCTGACTCAAGAGGGTAGCACCGAAACGATCGAAAACAATTTCGGTTGGATTTATCTGCTTGTATTCGGGCTTGTGGTACTTGCAAGTTTCGTGTACTTTGCAATTCGCTATAAAGGTTTGTGCATTATTCCGATCATCACTCAGGCGTTGGCGTTATTTACGTTTATGTTCTTCGGAGTATTTGTACATCTTGAAATCTTCAATATAGCTTTGGGCGTCGGCGCTATACTCGCATATTTATTTATGACATTCTTTACGGCGTATACGTTCGATAGAATATGCAAGTATATGAAAGAGGACAAAACATATTCTTGGGCAAGATACACCGCATTTCACGAAACGACGATTGTCAGCCTGATTGTCCACGGAAGTTTGCTTGTATTGGGCGCTATATTGTGGGTGATACCGACCCTCGTAACTGCGCCGTTGGGCAATGCGCTTGTATATGGCGCGGTGTTGTCCTTCATTGCGACCTTCTGTCTCAACAGACTGTTTGCTCTTTTGGTGAATCCCTTCTTCGAAGTAAAATCCACAAAAATCAAATCAAAAAAATAACATAACAAATCAAGTTGCAAACAGCCTTCTACTTACAAATAGAAGGCTGTTGTGTTTTACGAAATGAAACAAAAATATTACAAACGTATAGTAGAGGATGAGCAAAGCGTACAATATTTGATGAGCAAAGGCATGCCCCGCGCAATAGCGGAGACTCTTTCCGTACGTAAAATAGGCAAGGATAATTACGAAAAATTTGTCGATGATAAATCCGCCTTTTATTCGCCCTTTGAAATGCCCAATATGGCTGCCGCCGTGGAAACAATCCAATATGTTATGGAGTGCGGCGGAAAAATACTTATATATGGCGACTATGACGCGGACGGTCTGACCGCGAGCAGTATTCTTTCGCTGTTTTTTTCCGACAACGGGGTGGAAAACGATGTGATTATCCCCACGCGCGACGAAGGATACGGGTTGCATGCGGAAAACGTTTTACGAGCATTTGAAACAGATTTTTACGATTTGTTAATTACCGTAGACTGCGGTATTTCCAATGCGGAAGATATTAACAGAATCGTTTCCGAATTGGGCGTGGAAGTAATAGTCACCGATCACCACGAACTGCCCGAAGTACTGCCGGATTGCATTTGCATAAATCCTAAAATGGGCTATCCTTTTTCTTATTTGGCAGGCGCGGGCGTGGCGTGGAAATTGGTTGAAGCCATTGCGGGAATAGACGTCGCCGCAAAATACAGCGATTTGGCATGCGTGGGAACAATAGGCGATATTATGCCTTTGCAGGATGAAAATCGTGCGCTTGTTAAAATGGGATTGTCAAATTGGCGACATAAGAGTTTAAAAAAACTCGCGGAACTTTCCAATTGTCCTTCGAATGTAACGGCGAACGATATAGCGTTGCGCATTGCTCCTAAAATAAATGCGGCAGGACGCGTCGGTTCTCCTCATGCGGCTTTGGATGTGTTACTTTGCCGCGATAAATCGGATTTGGGCAAGATAAACAAACTATTGGAGCTTAACGAGAAACGCAAGCAGCTTTTGGAAGAAATAACGGCGCAATCCGATCTTATGTGCGACAGCAAGGTCATTGCAAAGGAACGGATGGTGTTTTTGTACAATGATCGGTGGCAACGCGGTTTATTGGGTATTGTCGCGTCGCGGTACAAAGAGAAATACAAGTTGCCCGCGGTGGTACTTACGTTGGATGAAGATTGTTATGTCGGTTCTGCGCGCGGTACCGAATCCTTGAACTTGTTCGAAATATTTGCACAATGCAAAGATTGTCTTGTTAAATTCGGCGGACACAAAGCGTCTGTCGGATTCAGCGTATCGGCGAATAGATTGTCGGAGTTTCGTCAAAAACTTACGACGGTTTTGCAGTCGATGAGCCCGGAACTGTTTGAAAAACGTTTTTACTACGACTTGGAATTGGGCAAAGATTGCGATACGGCATGCGTTATGAAACTTACGGAAAAGCTGCAACCGATGTTGCCGCAGGATAAGATAGTGTGCCGATTGACAGACAGCGTTAAATTTGCCAACTCTTTCGGCAAAGATGACGCACATTTATCGGCAACGCTTTCTTGCGGCTTGGAAATAAAGGGCTTTTTCAAGTACGGAATTTTAGCTCCGATAATTCGCAACGGAGGCAACGTGGATTTGCTGTGTACGTTGGAAACGGACAACTACACGCACGAAATTTGCGGCATTTTGGAAGACATATCTTTGAACAATTCGGTATGTTACGACGAATTTTACAAACTCAATTTGTTGAAAAATTTTTCCGCAGACAAGCGTATGTTTGTTGACAAAGACGTTGTTGCGCGTCATATGCTATGCGACAGCCTTGCGGTGATTTTTGACGACTACGAAACATACCTCAAATATTGTAACGAATACAATTTGACGGATATGTGCGTTGACGTGTTTTTAGACAGCGGACAGAATAAGACTGTCGTTATTTCTCCTACGCCGCAATATGACTTCGGAAGATTCGACAAAGTAGTGTATTTTGCCCGAGAAGGCATTTCTTTAAGTATTGCCAATGCAATATATACTGCGGTGGCGCCCGCGAGGAAAGAGTTGTATGACTTGGAATTGACTCGCGATGTTTGTGCAAAAGTATACTCCGCTTTGCGTCGTAAAAGTAAGTTTGACAGTGTAAATGCCGTCTACGACAAATATTTGGTCGGAAATCTTTCGATAGGACAGTTTACCGTCGCGTTGAGGGTATTCGAAGAATTGAAAATTATCAAAACTATCGATAAATACAGTGTGGAGTTTAACGACTCGGAAAAACGGGATTTGACAACCTCGTCGATTTTCAGAGCTTTTCAAATCAAACGGTGAAATATGAATACAGAACAAGAAAAAACCGAAGTTACAATCAACAACTTTTTGTCCAAAGTGAAGCATTATTATCATGCTCACGAAATCAACAGGATAGAGGACGCATATCAGGTTGCATACAGGGCACATCAAGGACAGTTCAGAGCAAGCGGACGTCCGTATATTACGCACCCTGTTATCGTTGCGGATATATTGATAGAAATGGGACTCGATGTGCCTACGATTTGCGCTGCTTTGTTGCATGACACGGTAGAGGATACCTATATTACCGATGCGGATTTACGCAAGCAGTTCGGCGATGAAATCGCAAACCTTGTTGCGGGTGTAACCAAATTGGATAAAATTCAATTTCACAACAAGGAAGAAGAACAAGCCGAAAATATGCGCAAAATGTTTTTTGCGATGGCGAAAGATATTCGCGTGATGCTGATCAAGTTGGCAGACAGATTGCACAATATGCGTTCTTTGATGTACTTGTCTCCCGAAAAACAGCAGGTAATAGCAAAAGAAACGTTGGATATTTTTGCACCCATTGCGGGCAGATTGGGTATTTCTTCTATCAAGAGCGAATTGGAAGATTTGTGTCTTAAATACCTTGATAATGCTGCTTATACGGAAATCAGCAACGGAATAGCGTTGAAAAAGCAGGAAAGAGAAGAAATCGTACAAGGATTTATTGAGGAAGTAAAATCGGAGCTAAAAGCCAACAAAATCGAAGATTTCGACATTTACGGTAGAACAAAACACTTTTATTCCATTTACAAAAAAATGCGCAGACAAAACAAGACGCTTGATCAAGTCTACGATTTGACTGCGGTCAGAGTTATAGTCGATACTATAAAAGATTGTTATGCGGTTTTGGGTGCAATTCACGCCCGTTGGAAGCCTATGCCGGGACGATTTAAGGATTATATCGCCGTACCGAAACCGAATATGTATCAATCACTGCACACAACAGTAATTATCGATATAGGCGTTCACAGCTATCCTATCGAAGTGCAAATTCGTACTCACGAAATGCATAAAATAGCTGAATACGGTATCGCCGCGCATTGGAAGTACAAGGAAGGTGTGACGGGCGTAACCGTGATGGACGACAAACTCGGATGGGTAAAAGAAGTACTTTCTTACAATGACGATTTTAAGGACAGTGCCGAATTTCTCGATCTGATTCGTAAGGATATATCGAATACCAACGAGGTATACGTGTTTACTCCAAACGGAGATGTAAAAATATTACCCGCCGACGCCACCGGACTGGATTTTGCTTATTTAATACACAGTCAAGTTGGCAACAAGTGCGTTGGCATAAAAATAAACAATAAGATAGTACCGTTGGATACCACTTTGAGCACAGGGGATACGGTAGAAGTAATGACCAACCCCAATGCAAAAGGTCCGTCCCGCGATTGGCTGAAAATCGTCAAAACGCCTTCCGCGCGTTCTAAAATCCGTCAGTTTTTCAAACGAGAACTTAAAGACGAGTATATTCGCACGGGAAAGAGTATGATTGAGCGCGAAATAAAACATCGCAGTATTACTCCGTCCGAACTGATGACAGATGAAGCGATACAGGCTGTTTGCGACCGTTATATGTTGGCAAGCGTAGACGAAATGTTTGCCGCGGTAGGCTACGGCAGTCTTTCGCTCAATCAGGTTGTTATCAAATTGATTGCCGGCAACAAAGACGTCGCCAACAAAATTAAAACGCAACAGAACGTGCGTAAAAAGCAGGATGGCGTTTCCAAAGAAAAATCCGTCATAATAAAAGGCGTAGAAGACCTTCTTGTGAGGTTTTCACGTTGTTGTTCTCCCGTTCCGGGAGATGAGATTGTCGGTTATATTTCGCGCGGCAGAGGCGTATGCGTACATCGTGCGGATTGCCCGACGGTAAAAAATATGGAACCCGAGCGCATTGTTAAAGCGGAATGGGCAAATATGAGCGATAAAGCCACCTTCCCCGTAAGCGTTGAAATAATAGCCGAGGATAAGGGCGGTGTTTTTGCGGATATAACAAAAGTTATCACAAACGAGGGACTGTCATTTGTCGCTATCAATGCCCGCAAGGATCGAAAAGGCAATGCCGTTGCCACAATTACCGTGGAAATTTCCAATCACGAGCAGACGAATGCGCTTATGAACAGATTGCTTGCGATCCCCGCGGTGATAAACGTATATCGCACGCAAGGATGATATGAGATATTTATTTACAAATTTTTGCTATCCCACGGAAATCCACGACGTTGTCAAATTGTTTTTCAACGACGTGGAACTTTCCGATAATTCGAGCAATGCGCAATTTACGCTGACGGAAAAGGCTAACGGCAACATTTTTGTCTATGAAGCAACCGCGGAAGGGAAAAATAATGTACAAAGTGTAGACGTTGGCGAGGCGGACGAGTTGCAGGCTACACGTCTGCGTAAGCGGTATGCAAAACTCGCCATATACAATGTATTGACGGAGTTTAGCGGCAAAAAGATGCCTTGGGGAAGTCTTACGGGCATACGTCCCACCAAATTGGCGGAGCAATTATCTCGCGAGGGTTTGGATTGGCGACAGACTTTTACCGGTGTGTTGGGTGTATCCGAAGATAAAACGAGTCTTGTGGAAGATATTTTGCGCACACAGGGAGATTTGCGCCGATACAAGACAGGGTGTGCGGATTTATACGTAGGTATTCCATTTTGCGTAAGCCGTTGCAGTTACTGTTCTTTTACAAGCGGCGAAATCGACAGACTAAAAAAGTATATTGACCCGTATGTAGAAGCGTTAAAACATGATATTTGCACAACAATTGCTTTTGTGCGGGAAAATGACATAAAAATAAACAACGTTTATTTCGGCGGAGGTACCCCCACATCATTGAGCGCAGAACATTTGGACGATATTATGTCTTGTATCGATTTTCAGCCTGTCGAATATACGGTGGAGGCAGGCAGACCCGACACGATAGACCGTGACAAAGCCGATGTGCTCAAAAAACACGGCGTACAGCGTATTTCCATTAACCCGCAAACTTTCAATCAATCCGTTTTAGACGTTATCGGACGAAAACACACGGTCAGTGATATATATGATAAATACGAATTGGCAAAAAGTTACGGTTTTATCGTCAATATGGATTTGATTGCCGGATTGCCCACCGAAACATACGATATGTTTTGTCACAATGTGGATTCCGCCGTATCTCTCGGTGCCGACAACATAACGATACATACGCTTGCGTTAAAACATGGCAGCGCATTAAAAGAACAGAACTATTCCGGTGCGTCCGATGTGAATAAAATGGTGGAGTATTCGCGTCGAAAACTGTATTCGGCGGGCTATGAACCATATTATATGTACAGACAGAAATATATGGCAGACAACCTCGAAAACGTAGGGTACTGCAAACCAGGCAAGCAGTGTTTGTATAACATAGGAATCATGGAAGAAATATCCAACATTCTTGCATGCGGTGCAAATGCTATATCAAAAAAGATAATTTCTCCCGAAAACCGTATCGAACGCTCGGCAAATGCAAAAGATGTAATTACATACATTCAACGTAACGACGAATATATCGGCAAAAAATTCTGCCTTTTCCGTGGTGAAAAATAAATAAGCAATAGGTAAATCAATGAGAAACAAAGCCGTCAAAACTAAAAATTTCAAAAAAAGCGCCATTCGCCGTGTAATTGAGTTGGGCGTTCTCGTTGTGCTGTTTGTTGTATTGTATCTACTAAGTCTCAACCAAAAGGTATGCGAGTTTTTTGCCACTACAATTTCACGCTTATGGATAACCGTTTTCGGAAATGTTTTCGGTTGGATTCCCATTAGCTTTTACGAATTATTTCTGATCATCGCAATTTTAGGTGCGATAGCGTTTCTTATTATTGAAATTGTGCTTTTAGCAAAAAAGAAATGGCAGAAAGCTTTGACCGCACTGTTGATTGTTGCGATTAGCGTATTTTCATTTTTGAACGTCTATACTCTTTCCGCAAGTTTTGCATACAACCGAAATCCACTTCCGGAATATGTTTACAAGGAATACTCGGGTAATGATCTGACGTTGGAAGAAGCTGCCGAAATAGCAAAATATGTCATTAACGAAACAAATTCCGCCTACTATGCAACCGAACACGACGCCGAAGGAAATATAGTTTATCCATACAAACTGAGGGAGATGTCCAACCATATTGCCGAAGAATACAAGAGATTGGACGACGGCTATTTTTCTTCATATACTCCGGTCGGCAAGAGAATAATAAACAAAACCATAATGAGTGAGTTGGGGATTTCCGGCGTGTTTTTCGCTCCGTTTGGCGAGGCAAACATAAACGGCATAGAAACGGGACTGTTTTTGCCGCATACTTTGGCGCACGAGATGGCTCACGGAAAGGGAGTTATGCGTGAATATGAAGCCGATCTCGTCGCGAGCTATGTATTGCTTACAAGTAATGACCCCTATTTGAGGTACGGCGCGCTTGTGCAGTGTATGACCACTGCGATAAATATGGTTTCTCTTTATCCCAATAGTGCGGAAATAGTATCCCAATTGAATAAAATGCTCGATCCGAACGTAATTAGCGAGTGGTCAAGGGACAGCAGAAAGTGGAGCGAATATGATACTTTGGACAGAATCGGAGAGTTTCTGAACGATTTGTATCTAAAATTGCAGAAGCAGGAAAACGGCACCGATTCTTACAGCAAGCCGGGAGAACATGTAGATACGGGGGAAAAAGATAACGACGGTGAATCGATAGTAGTTGTTCTCAGATTTTACGATATGCAAAATCTTTTAATAAATCTATACAAGCAAGGCAAATTGACGTAATTGTGAGTTGGTGAGTGTCAATAAAATCTAATTTTATTGCAAAAAATGACTTCAAATTGTTGACAGTTTTGTCCGTGTAGGATATAATAAAGAGGCTGTTGAAGTGCGGGTGTAGTTCAATGGTAGAATCCCAGCCTTCCAAGCTGGTCGCGTGGGTCCGATTCCCATCACCCGCTCCACATTTAAAACGAGCGTGGTGCTGTGACAGACTAAGCGATGATATATTTATTCGGTGGATAGCGGACATCTCCGTTGAGCCGAGCGAAGCGAACGCCACAAAGCGAAGTATATCCTTCACCCGCTCTAAACTACGTTTGCCTGTGCCTGTAGCTCAGCAGGATAGAGCAACGGCCTTCTAAGCCGTTTGTCGGGGGTTCGAATCCCTTCAGGCACGCCATCATGGTGGGCTTAGCTCAGTTGGCAGAGCGCCAGATTGTGGCTCTGGAGGTCATGGGTTCGACTCCCATAGCTCACCCCACAATTTTTAGGGGTATAGCCAAGCGGTAAGGCATCAGACTTTGACTCTGACATTCGTAGGTTCAAATCCTGCTACCCCTGCCACATGACCCATTAGCTCAGTCGGCAGAGCACTTGACTTTTAATCAAGGTGTCCCGCGTTCGAATCGCGGATGGGTCACCATTAAACAAAAAGTTGAGGCACAGGTCAAATATAGATATGCATCTTTAGCTCAGTTGGTAGAGCAGCTGACTCTTAATCAGCGGGTCCAGGGTTCGAGTCCCTGAAGGTGTACCAAACCAAGTTGATGTGCGGATATGGCGGAATTGGCAGACGCGCTAGACTTAGGATCTAGTGTCTTCGACGTGGGGGTTCAAGTCCCTTTATCCGCACCAACAGCTAATATGCGGGAGTGGCTCAGTGGTAGAGCGCTGCCTTGCCAAGGCAGATATCGCGGGTCCGAATCCCGTCTCCCGCTC
>CANQGD010000019.1 GCA_947601445.1 uncultured Clostridia bacterium
ATATAAAGTTCGGCAAAATCATACTTCGACAGCACGTTGAAAAGGAGCGCGCCGCCGCCAACCATAGGCTCACAATATTTTGTCAGGACTTTATCCCCATTTGAGGGTAGCATTTTTTCAAGTTCATCGATGAGTTGCCCTTTTCCGCCAACCCACTTGACAAACGGCTTTAATGTGATTTGATGTTCCTTTTCGCAACGAACGGTTCTCTTGTCGATGGGCTTTTCGGCATCGCTTGGAATAATCCACATGTTGCCGACCATCATAGCACCGTCAATCCTGTTTTCGCCACAAAGAATTGCAACGCGCCGTTGTGAAATATTCCACTTTTCTGCCGCTTCTTTTGCCGACATATAACTTAACATAAAGCACCTCGCATTTGATATATCTATTATATTCTAAATCTCGAATAAAAGCAAGTGTTTTCTTGTTCAAATCGAATCTTTTGCTATAAAGATACAGTTATCTCCTCCCCCCCAAGGTGGTTTTTCTACTAGTTGAGAGGCAAGTTGTGGCGGAAACGATCAACTTCCTTATCTTGTTAGGCATCCATTTTTCTGTCCATTTTGTGACATATTTGGAAGGGGATATGCATACTAAAATTTTCTTCGGAAAACTTCGCAATTGTGACAGGTGTTGTTGGATTTGATGAAATATAATTGTTGTAAACATACTATAAATTATGTATAAGGCATTTTTTATATATTTCATCATTCACACTTTTTGTCTTAATGTGAACCCCAAACCAATCATTGGCGTAAAACAATACGAACCCAACATTATCTGTCGGGTTCGTATTATTCTGCTTTGGCGGAGAAAGAGGGATTTGAACCCTCGCTACGCTAACCACGTACTACACCCTTAGCAGGGGCGCCCCTTCGGCCACTTGGGTATTTCTCCATGTTCCGGTTGCATATTGCTATTCGGTTTGCTTGTTTATTTTAACACAAAAATTTGTCTAAGTAAAGTCATTTTGATATATTCGTTACAAACTTTTGCAAAGAATAGTCTTCCAAAAGTGATTATTAAACTATCGGCGTAACAATTTGTGAGTTTTGCGTTTGTTGCATTTAACTTGTAAAACGAGTGTTAAAGGAAATGGTGTAATTTTATTGCTTTTTTTGATAAACCGTTGTATAATATACGTAAACGTGGGGATATGGCTCAGTTGGTAGAGCGTCGCGTTCGCAATGCGAAGGCCAGGGGTTCGAATCCCCTTATCTCCACCATGGTGCGGCTCGTTTAGTGGTCGCACAAGAAAGGAATGCATTTTGTGCGTTCCTTTTCTTATGTTCCTTTGGGCTTTGCATATAAGATCAATCATCATTAAGCGATTTAAGGTACTTGCGTAAAATGATATTTATAAATTGAGAAAGCGATCGATCGTCCTTTTCCGCTTTGTCTTTTAACTTTTCCAGCAAATCGGAATCTATCGTAATACTTATTTTTTCTTTCAATGGTTTCATGATTCACCTACTTTTAGTATCTGTTAAAATTATATCATTTATCGCATTTTCTCTTGACGGGTAGTATAAAGTAGTATATAATACTACTAAGGTTAAATAAACAACAATGTGATACGTAAAATTTGAACAGCCAAAGGAGATTATATTATATGTTTGTATTGACATGTGTGTTGGAATTAATTTTTGTTATATTGACTCTGTATGTTCCCATAGTTGGAAGATATTATTCTCGTATATCTAACGGAGCACACCAGTATGACAAGTTTGAAAAACCGTATTATCGTTCTTTGAGTAAATCCGGAACAGCATACTCGGTAGTTGCATGGATTGTTGCAGCAGTAATACTAATTTGCTTAATAATTTATTTGTGTAAAAAACATAATGTACTACGGAATGTAATTCCGAATAAAATTTTGAGTTTTGTTCTGTTGGCAATGACGCCGATTCTTCCGATTATGTTTTTTGTGGCACTCGGACAAGCGAGCAATTTTGAAATGACTAGTCATGGGGGCGGCTTCGTAACAGGAGAAGGCTATCGTAGCACCACAAACTTTTGGGGTGTGTTGTTTGTAATAGCGTTTATTGCTTTGTTTGGGTGTCTTATTTATCAATTTCTTCAAGACTTTTCTAAAGAATGAAGTGTGTCGTATAAAATTTTCAAAAGTCACTTAACAAAACCGAAAATTAGATACCGAATAACATATTAAACGAAAAGGAGAAGAATTTTAATGACAATCTATATTATAATCATTATTGTATGTGCAATTGGAGTAGCATTTTGTTTATATAAGGCTATTTCTCGTATCCGCGCTTTAGCCAGGGAAGCTTCTGAGAACGCAAATAGTTCCGCAAAATCAGATGACGATTTATTATTGGAAGAATGTTCCGATCCGCGTGTGGCAGAAGACAATATTCGAAAAGTAATACGTACGAAACGCGATTCCGCCCAAAAAGCATTAGACGAATTACAAAGTCAAATCAAAACATTGCGCGATGGCAATTGTAATATACAACTCAAATTGATTGCGCAACATGATGGAGATTTTGACAGGCTAAATAAAATGTACTCTGATTTCGACCCGAATACAGCAGACAGTAAAACGTTGTTTGCGAGCGCAGATTATTTAGCGTTGAAAAATAAATGTATCGGAAAAAAATTGCCACAGATAAGCAGATACTGTGCCAATATGGAAGAACTTTGTCGAGCGGAAGCGAATGTACGCTCATTAACATCGATATTGCAAGATTGGGCTGACGTTGACGCTTTGAAAGAACACGATAAATGGAGTTTGGAAATACAAAAAACACTTTACGACAAACTTTATGCCACGATAAACAGCCCCGAATATATTGCTTTTCAAGAGAAAAAGGCTCAATGGGACCTATACTACGAAGGTTCAATATATCTACGTGGCGACAAAGAAATGACATTATACCATATTAAAAGAGACGGCGACAAAGTGGCTGTTTGGGAAACTCGCGACTATAACGGTAAAATATTGTCAATAGACGATGTAATGTTTATTCAGATAACAACAACCACTACGGAAATACCGACATACTCTACAACTATTTACAAAAAGCCAAGTAAATTAGGTATTGCAATGAACGAAATGATATGGGGTACGGCAGCCGCAACAGCATCTGCAATGTCGTCGCAAAACAATCAAAGTAATGCTCCCCAAACCAAAACCGAAAGGGAAGCTAAGATATTTTTCAAATACGAATTGGGAATTGGACCCTTGCGCACGTTTTTAGAATCAACAATAGACCAACTTGTTGCAATGTTCCCTGAAAAAATAAAATAAAGAACAAACTGTTGCTTTGTATCATAACAAGCGTCAAAAGAACACTGCTCAGTGCATTAAGAACAAAAAGGAGATGAATAAAATGGCAGACATGGGCACAAAAGAAGCCTCTGAGTTGTGGGGCGTATCGCAAGACAGAGTTCGGTCTTGGTGCAAAAGAATGAGGGACAAAGATCCAAGGATAACCCAGGATAAAAAAGGAAGCACTTATCACATTCCGAAAGACTACCCAAATCCTTTTGCAACTGCGGTCAAAAAAGGGACAAAATAACATTAAGCCCTTGTTGGACGGCACATTCGTTTTCAACGAGGGTTTTTTGTTTAATCAAGCGCGCTTCCATTGCCAAACCGCATTTTGAGGTTCGGCAATGTTTGCAGTTGGTTCACAATATACTGCCCGGTCGAACCCGCAAGGGTTTGGCTGGGTATTTGTATTATCTAAATGTTTGTGACGGCATTTTTGCCGTCATTTTGGCTTTTTCATAGCAACAAGGTATTGCATTGTTGCAATGGCAGTGCAGCCGCCCAAAAAAACGGATCAAGTGCAAACTTCGTAATGGCAAAAGCGGGTATTATTGATTTTATTTACACAAGGTAGTATAATTATGGAACGGAGGTTGACATATGGATTTGACGGAGATGTTTAACGAGGCGGGTTCCGTCGCCTTTTGGGAGAACATGAAAAATGCCACGCAAATTTACGGCAAGCAAATTCTTACACAGCAAGATACGGTTTCTCCTGCGCAAAACTTTTATTTTTGCAACTTGTGTTGTTATGCGTTTGCACATGCAAAATATATAGAAGAAATTGCAAAAAGTCTGCCCACTCTTGATTTTTTATCGCTTACTGCCGTCGGTCGCTCCGCAATCGAGTGCTATGCGTTGGCAAAGTTTATTTATCTTAACTACAATTCCGATCATGTAAAACTGTTTCAGTTGCTTGTTTCTTCGGAGCTTAACGAAACGGCTACCATTATAGGTCACTACAAAAAACAAATAAAAACCATTCCCGCTCTTAAAATGCAGTTAGATAACAACAGAGAAATTTTTCGGCAGGAATTGCAAATTTTCCCCGAAGCGCGCGAGTGGTGTGAGACTTATTTAAACGAGTGGGAAATTGTAAAAGCGGTGCGCAAAAAAATCAAAGAGGACAATTTCGCTCCCGCGCTGTGCGCGGACGGAAAACTTATTGTGGGCAGATTGGTAAGTCTTATGTTGCAAAGCAACCGACAATTCGGTAATTTGTACGGAAATTCGTTAGAGGCTGCGGTTTTTTACGATTTACTTTGTTCGTTTGCGCACAACAACCATTTCAGTATAACAAAACTTTTTGCAAAGCCTGCAAATTCTTTCAAAGCGTCGCTTTATCCGCAACAAGAGGAGCAACACAATGCACGTTATTTGGTAAAGATTTTGTATGCCGATTTCGTGGATTTGATATATTGTTTGCGAGATGTTACCGAGCGTATACGAAAAGACCGAGTTTGAATTGGGGTATTGCGTCGTTCAATATCCGCTAAAATTTCACCCTTTTGTTTACAAACGGTGAGTTTTGTAGTAAAATTGTAACAACAAGGAGTTTTTATGGAAAGATTACGTGCAAAATTGGGTTTTATTTGTGATATGGACGGCGTCATTTATCATGGCAACACGCTCCTTCCCGGAGTAAAAGAATTTGTGGATTGGCTGTATGCCAACAACAAACGTTTTCTTTTTTTGACTAACAACAGTCAGAAATCACCCAAAGAGTTGCAGCAAAAATTGGCGCGCATGGGTTTGAGCGTACCGGAACACAATTTCTATACGGCGGCGCTTGCAACCGCAAGTTTTCTTAAAAGTCAAGGTGGTTCCACGGCATACGTTATCGGCGACGCGGGGCTTACAAACGCACTTTACGAAGTGGGTATAACTTTGAACGACGTCGATCCGGACTATGTGGTTATAGGCGAAACGGAAAATTACAATTTTGAAAGTATCAAAAAAGCTACCGCTCTTGTAAACGGCGGTGCGCTTTTGATAGGCACCAATTCGGACATAACCAATCCGACCGAACACGGAGAAGTACCCGCATGCAAAGCATTGGTTGCACCGGTGGAGTACGCAACGGGTAAAAAGGCGTACTATGTGGGTAAGCCGAATCCGTTGATGATGCGCGCGGCAATGGAGCGTTTCCACGCCAAAGGAATACATTCTCCCGACGTCGCAATGATAGGCGACCGTATGGATACCGATATGATTGCTGCAATCGAATCGGGCTTGGACCCGGTGCTTGTGCTTTCGGGGGTTTCCACTCGCGAAACCGTCAAACTGTTTCCTTACCGTCCGAGATTGATACTTAACGGAGTCGGAGATATTGTAAATTAGTCTTTTACGTTAAAAAAATTTTTATGTATGCAAAAGCGCGTTTCGCAAAAGCGAATCGCGCATGTTTTTTAAGGTTATGTAAAATGTAGTTTAGTAATTAAAATTGTTTTCAAAGCGTTTGCACACACTTTATTTTGTAGGAAACAAATTCTTTTTTTGATATATACTGTCGTTCGGCGTGAGCTTGCGTATTACTCTGCACGGATTGCCTGCCGCAAAGACGCCGCTCGGAATATCCCGCGTAACAACGGAGCCTGCGCCTATTACGCTTCCACGCCCAATTGTCACCCCGCCGCAAATTGTTACGTTGCTTGCTATCCAACAGTCCGAACCAATCGCAATCGCTTTTGCATATTCTCTGTCCGTCAAAATCCCGTCCTCTCTGCGATACATGTTGCGTTCCTGCGGCAACATGGGATGGATAGGCGTAACAATCGTTACTCCGCTGCCGATAAACACATTGTCGCCGATTGTTATGGGCGCACAGTCCAATAACGTAAGATTGAAATTCGCAAAACAACCTTTGCCGAACCGGATATTGTCGCCGTAATCGCAATATATGGGACCTTGCAAATACGCTCCGTTGCGGTGTGGCAGCAGTTCTGCCAAAATGTCCGCACGTTCGGGGTCGTCCTCGTCCGATACGTTGTACGCATTGCAAAGTTTGTGCGCATATGTGCGGCGTTTTGCAAGTTCTTCATCCGCGGGATCGTAAACCATACCCGCCAACATTTTTTCTCTTTCGGTCATATTTATCCTCCGTCAAGATTATATCAAAAAACTTTTTGTGTGGCAATTTAATCAGAGATACTTATGCCGAATTTCGCAAAGTATGTTGCCGAATAAAAATGTATGGAATTTTGTTTTCGGATTTTTTCAATAATCGGTCATGCCCAGCAAATAATCGGTGGTGGAGTCCAATTCTTTTGCCAATTTCATTAGTGTGTTAAAGTCACACTCCCTTTGACCCGTTTCCCAATATGAAATACTGCGCAAACTTACTTTCAAATTTTGTGCAAGTTGCATGCGCGTCATATTTTTTGCTATCCTCAATTCTTTCAGCCTTTCGGCGAACTTAACCATAAAAATATTATGGAACAAAATGTGCCAAAATACTTGACTTGGAACAATTTGTTCCGTATAATTACATTATATTTTTGTATACATAACGGAAAGTAAAGAAAGAACAAAGAAAAAGCAAATTTAAAGGCATTATGGCGTCAACGGACCATATAAAAATTACAGTTGACATCCGATAAAATCAAAAAGTAATCGCTTACTGACGATTATCCGAAAAAATCACGAAGGAGGATATTATGGAACAACAAGAAAACAACAAAGACGGCGTTCAGCAACCGACAACGGAGCAACAGCCGACGGGTCCGCAACCCAATGCGGGACAGAGTTATTCTCAGCAAGGCTACCCGCAAGGGTATCAACAAGGTTACCCGCAGCAGGGCTATCCTCAACAAGGTTATCCCCAGCAAGGTTACCCTCAACAAGGCTATTACCAACAGGGCTATCCGCAGCAGGGTTATCCTCAACAAAACTACCCGCAACAGGGTTATCAACAGCCCGTTCAGCAAATAATTGTCAATCAACAGCCGGCTGCGCAAACTCCCGCTGCAACGCCCGCTGCAACTCCCGCCGAAAAAGAAGCGTATTTTTCATCGACGAGGAGCGTGTGGATGTTGATTTCATGCATCGTCGTGACGCTCAGTTTGATAGGTGTTATCGCAAGCAAGCTGCTTTTCGGCTTGGTGGACATAATTTTGATGATACTCATAGTGACGGGGTTCTGGCTTACATATGCGCGCAGCAGACAAAGAACTCTGAATACTACGGGAATACAGCTCATACGCGTGCCGTATATTATACAGTTTACGTTTACGTGTATCGCCTTTTTCGGAAATATTGCGCTTTGGGTAATCACGTTTGATATTTTCAGTTTCTTGGCAGGCATTCTCAGTTTCATATTTGAGTGCATTTGTTATTCGTCGATATTAAAAACACTCAATATGGGTATCAGAATCAATCAAAACAAAAGCGTCGCGGGCTTAAAAGCGGGTTCTTTTGCGGCAGTTATTATGATCATTACCGCTGCGTTTGAATTTTTGAGGGATATTGCCAACTATTTCCTTGTAAAAGGTCTTGAAGATTTATTGCTCGAAGGTTTTAGCGACCTCGGTCCCGAAGCAGCCGAGATTATCAAAGCGTTATTGGGAGGCAGTAATGCCATGACCATTGTCTCTGCAGTAATTACGCTTCTTGCTTCGATAAGCGTTGCAATAGTATTGCTTCAATTCGGCAAGAAGATAAAGGAAATCAACGGCTGATTTGCCCGATATACCGACGGAATAAAAGATACTTTGCGGCAGTTTGCTGTTAAATACCGATATATATTGTATAAAACCGTCGGCGGCGGATATGAGATCAGACAATGTTTACGCATGCGCCCTTCCTCTGTCGGGGAAGGGCGTCTGAATATACAAAGGAGAAAATCATGAAAAAAATTTTTGCGGTTATACTTGCAACGTTAATGTTTGCAACAATCTCACTGTCACTGTGCGCTTGTGACATATTATTTCCAAATGATTTCAAGGGCGTTGTATCCGAAAAAAGTTACGATACGGAAGAAGCTGCGGTTGAGGGCTTTCTTGCCGCCGAAATATCCGGCGACGCCGCCCAAGCAAAATTGGAAAGCTACACCGAAAAGAAAGAATTGTCCGATAAAGAGTTGAAGAATATTGACGCCGACAGTGTACTTAATTACGGTGATAAAATTGTGTCTGCCAAAGAAATGGAAGTCAAATATTCGCGTAAGTCAAATTCGGCAAAACGGGAGGCGGCTTCGGAAGATTACTATATTTTGACGGTATACGTTTTGGTTATTTCGCCGTATAACACTCGGGTGTATGAATACAGATATTATGTTCCCGCTGCCGACAACGGCGACGTCGTTATGAAAAGTTATTACGACGATTTGCTCGATTATGAAAAATACACTAATTACACGCAGGTTTACAGCATGACGGCAACGATCGATATGGACGGCGAAACGGAAAATTTAGACCTAAATACAATAATAACCATAAAAACAGACGGCAACAAAATGTATTTTGAGTCAGATATTTACAATCAAAAACAACGCTGTTACTTTGAGTACAATGAAGAGACAGAGTCTTTTAATGCTTGGGTTCTTCTCGACGGTATATATCAGAAAGCACCCGATAGTTATTTAAACAACTTCAATGTTACGGATATGGAGTCGTTTGTTTCTATGAATTTGCCCTCGTTGGATTATAGTTTTTATGAGAAGACCGACTACGGTTTCAAATTGCGGGACGAATATATGGATACCTATATTGCCGACGCATTAAATTCCACAATCGGCGCTATCGGTTGGAACACGGATAATATGGATTTGAAAGCATCGCTTGATTTTTACGTAAAGAGAGGCAGATTAACAGAAATGAAATCCTCCATTAAAATAAAAATGATCGAACAATCATACGGCGAGGAGCTGAGGACCGATATTGTTGAAACCGTCTCGGTAAAATTTACCGATTTCGGTACAACGAGAGTAATCCGTCCGTTGAATATAGTAGTCTACTGATCAAAAAATTTAGTTTTATAAAAATTCAAAATCCCACCCCGAAGGGTGGGATTTTGGCGTTGAAGATCATTTCTTTTGGGGAGTAAGTTTTTCCATACCGCCCATATATTTACGAAGCGCTTCGGGTATCACTACCGAGCCGTCTGCCTGTTGATTTTGTTCCAACAAGGCGGGGAACACTCGGCTTGTGGCAAGTCCGCTGGCGTTTAAGGTGTGCATATAATCCAATTTTTTGTCGCTCTCTCTGCGATAGCGCATATTGCCGCGGCGAGCTTGATAATCACGCGCATTGGACGCGGAGCTGACCTCTTTGTAGATGTCCATAGAAGGAATGTATATTTCTATATCATAGGTACGCGCCATACTGTCCGAACAATCGCCGGCAGCCAATTTGGATAGTTGATAGTGCAAGCCCAAACCTTCCACAAGACCGCAAGCCATTCCGACCATCTCTTGAAACGCTTCGTCCGATTTGTCGGGCGTGGTGTATTGGAAGAGTTCAACTTTGTTGAATTGATGTCCGCGTATCATACCGCGTTCCTCCGCGCGATAGCTGCCCGCTTCTCTGCGGAAACATGCAGAATAGCCGAAAAACTTTTTGGGCAGTTCGCTTTCGGGCAAAATTTCGTCTCGATACAAATTTACAAGCGCGGTTTCCGCCGTGGGCAGCATAAATTTGCGACCTTCTCCGTTGGCAATTTGATAAACGTCATCTTCGAACTTGGGAAATTGTCCCGCGGTAAGTCCGCACTCGTAGCTTAGCATATAGGGCGGAAGCATAAAGGTGTATCCTTTGGCAATATGACTGTCGATAAAGTAGTTGAGTAAAGCCCATTCCAAACGAGCGCCGAGACCCGTGTATATCCAACTTCCGTTGCCTGCGAGTTTTACGCCGCGTTCATAATCGATAAGTCCCAAATCTTTGCACAAATCCACGTGATTTTTGAAAGGAAAATCGAAATGCGGTTTGTTTCCGAAGGTTTTTATCGGCACGTTGTTTTCTTTGCCGCCCGCAAGCAAGTCTTCGTCCGGCAGATTGGGCAACCGTAACAAAAAGTCGCGTATTTGTTCGTTTACGGCGTCCAAACGTTTGTCTTGTTCCGCAATTTTATCTCCGAGAGCTTTCATTTCGGCGATAGTAGCTGACACGTCCGCACCTTGCTTTTTCAGCTTCGGTATTTCGGCGGAAACACGATTTCGTTGAGCTTTCATCGCTTCGGTTTCGGCAATCAACGCTTTGCGCTGTTCGTCCAATTCGAGGAATGGAGTAAAATCAATATCCTTGCCGCGTTTCAAATATCTCTGCCGTACTTTTTCGGCGTCGTTTCTGATCAAATTTACGTCAATCATAATAGTTTACCTCTATAAATCGGTTCTGAATGGTTTGAAACCTTATTTATTTTAGCACACACAACAAACTTTTGCAATAATTTGATATAGTTAGTCTTTTTGAAAGAGCAACCTTTTATTGCAAAATGCAACTTTTTATGATATAATTTATAAAAATGCTTCGATGTCCGGGAAAGGTGTATTATGAAACGATCGCAGTCCTCCGATCACTTGCAACAAACGAATACGACAGAGTCAACGGCGACGGTTTTGACGCCTGTTACCACACGTCAGGCGATAAATCCGTATTTAAGTCAAAAATTGAAATTGTTGTCTTTTGTCGCAATGATATGCGTGATATTTATACACGCTTACAATTATACAAATACTTTTTTACAGCCGACGACTATGATCGACGAGGGATTGCATGCGGGAGCAATGGTACAGTTTTTGATCAGCAATTCGTTGACAAGGTTTGCCACTCCGTTGTTTTTCGCCATTTCGGGATTTTTGTTTTTCGTCGCATTTCGCAAATTTACGTTTAAGGGCTATTTAAGGAAAGTCGGCAACAGGGCGCGTACTTTGTTGCTGCCGTATATTATCTGGGTGGCACTGTGGACGGGTATTGCCGCCGTTGTCGTGCTTGCGGCGGGTATGGATTATTTCCCCATACTTGCGGAAAAGTTGGGCGGGTTATACCGTGGCGAGTGGTGGCAGGTGATTACCGGTCCCGTACCTTTTCAGGCGTGGTATATTTTGGATTTATTCAAATTGGTTCTGGTTTCTCCGTTGATTTACTTGGCGGTTAAATATCTTCGTTGGGGCGCGCCGTTGCTTGCTGCGATTCCTTGGGCTATGGATTATTCCATTCCTTATTTCGTAAATTGTGACGGTCTGCTGTTTTTTACGCTCGGAGCATACTTCGCCGTTCGAAATATAAGTTTTCCCGGACGTGAACATCCGATAACGCGCAATTGGTTATTCCGACTTGTTCCGTGCGCGTGGGGAATATTATGTATTGCATATACCGTTTTGTCCGCGTTGGGCATAAAACTGAATTTGCATTGGGCGGTGTTGATGGTGCTGTACAAGTTGTGCGTATTATCGGGTTTTTGTTCGGTATTTGTTTTGTACGATGCATTGTCCGACAAAATCAAAAATTCGGCGTTTGTCGACAAAATAGCAAGCTGTACATTTTTCATTTATATAACGCACGAGCCGTTGCAGCATATGGCATTTCAAACCGTACTCAAATATACGCAAGCCGATTGGGCGCATATGTTGTGTTACTTTGCTTTGCCCGTGATGCTTGCCGCGTTGGGCGTGGGATTGTCGGTGGGTATCCGCAAACTCAGTCCCAAATTGCACTCATTTTTGACGGGTGGAAGATGACCTCTGCGGAAAATTTTAATTGAAATTTTTCAATGAACAATAACCGTTTCGACTGTGTTTTATATGTGCATATGCGCGACTGTTCATATATTACGTAAATCGGCATAACTGCAATGACAAAATTGTTCGGGAGCAACATATTCTCGAAAAATTTTCCGATTGGCAGGAGCAAAAGAATGTTGCATTGAAGATAGCGGGGTGGCGCGTGTTGATTATAGCGTAGTTCATAAATAATTTTCAAAAGGGTGTTGTTGCAGTTGACAGCACCTTTTAATAAGTCACGGTAAATTTTATTTTATAGGCGGCAAAAGTTCGGTTTTTGTTTGGCAGTAGATATTTTTGAGTAATATCCGCTTGTTACATCGGCATATTTGTGGTAGAATAGAAAACAGACAAGCGTTTTTTGCCGTCTGTGCAAGACATTGCAGAAAATGAACTGAAAAGCCAAGTAAATAAAACGCGAGGTAATGCCATGCAACTGCGAGTTTACAACACGCTCACACGCAAAAAGGAAGAATTGATCCCCATCAAACCGGGGCAGGTGGGTATTTACAGCTGTGGTCCGACAGTATATAAATATGCGCATATCGGCAATTTGCGCGCTTACATATTTATGGATGAGTTGCGGCGAGTGCTGGAATACGACGGAATGAAAGTCAAATCCGTAATGAATATTACCGATGTGGGGCATCTTGTTTCCGACGCGGACGACGGCGAGGACAAAATGGAGAAATCCGCGCACGAAACGGGCAAAACCCCGTTGGAAATTGCCGCGTTTTATACTGCGCAATTTTTTGAGGACATCGACGCGCTGAATATCAAGCGACCCACCGTTTGTCCCAAAGCCACGGATAATATTCCCGAAATGATTGCCATAGTTCAGGCGCTTCTCGACAAGGGCTACGCTTATGAGACGGAGGACGGAATATATTTTTCGGTGGAAAAATTTCCTGCTTACGGGCGGCTTTCGGGAATCAACTTGGAAGAACAGAGACACGGCGCGCGCGTTGAAGTAAACGATTTCAAACGTCATCCTGTCGATTTTGCATTGTGGAAAAAGGCTCAACCCAATCATTTGCAGCAGTGGGACAGTCCGTGGGGACGCGGTTTTCCCGGTTGGCACATAGAGTGTACGGCAATGAGCAAAAAATATCTCGGCGAAACGTTCGATATTCACACGGGAGGAGTGGATCATATACCCATTCACCACGAAAACGAGATAGCGCAAGCGGAGTGTTGGTTGGGACACAAGGCTGTCAATTATTGGATGCACAGCGAATTTATGCTTATTGACGGCGGCAAAATGTCTAAATCCCTCGGAAATACCTATACCGTGAGCGATATTGTGGCTCGCGGATATAAGCCCGTGGAATTTCGTTATTTCTGCTTAAACGTGCAATACAGACAAAAAATCAATTTTACCTGGGACGGACTTGCGTCTTCCAAAATTGCTTATGACAAGCTATGCGCGCAGCTTTGGGCGCATAAAAACAGCAACGATTCGACTGATTCCGAAACGTTGAACGGTTTCAAACAAAAATTCGAGGCTGCCATCAATGACGACCTCAACGTTCCTCTTGCATTGGGCGTGCTGTGGTCGTTGGTAAAATTGCCGAAGTCCAAGGATGTTTATAGATTGGCGCTCGAATTTGACAAAGTTTTTGCGTTGGACTTGGACAAAATTTCTGCCCCCGCGGCGGAGCCCATACAAATTCCGGATGAAATAAAAGCGCTTGCGGACGCCCGGCAATCGGCGCGCAAAGAAAAAAATTGGGCTGAAAGCGATCGTTTGCGCAATGAAATCGAAGCGCGCGGTTTTGCAATCAAGGATACCGTCAACGGGTACGAGTTATGCAAAAAATAAACGCATAGGCAATGCGTAATATACTTGTAATGTATCAAACCGAATTCCCCCGCATAGTTTAATGCAAGGGGAATTTTTTATGGCTGAAAACAAACATTCGTTGAATTTCGATAACGGCATAGTCACCGTTCGCGGCGTGAAACAAGTAGTGGAAATAGAAGAAAAGCAAGCCGTTTTTAAGTTGGAAGGCACAACGCTTACCGTAAAAGGAACGGGACTCAATGTTGTAAAATTGGACAGAGAACAGGGCGTGGTAATTTTGGAAACGGGCAGCGTTACTTCGTTCGGTTATCATTCGTCAGGTATGTCCTTAAAGGGGTTGTTCCGTTGACATTGGGCGTCGGTATCGAGCAAATGTATGTCTTTGCGCTGTTTTGGGCATTGGGAGTACTTTTTTCGTTGGCGTACATATTTTTTGTCGGACTTTTGCGAGGCAAACTTGCCGCAGCAATTTTTGACGGGTTGTTCGGTGCGTTTGCCGTTTGGCTGATTTGGCGCGTCAATCTGGATTTCAACAACGGACAGTTGCGGCTGTATATATTTGTCGCGCTTGCATTGGGTTGCGCGGCGGCTTATTTTACTTGCCGAAGGACGCTTGACAAACTTTCGTCGTTGTTGTATACTTGGTTCACAACTAAGGTTTCGGATCGGAAAGATGACAAAGCTATTTTACAAAAAGTCAACGGCGATAGCCTTCATAGCGGCGATATTGGTGCTGATACTGTTGGTGCTGATACTGTTGGTAACGCTGATGCAGATGACGTCGCTCAATCAGCGCGCCGAACAGCTGGCGGAACTGATCGCCGACGCAAAAAAGCAGGGCGAAATCACGCAGGAACTCGCCGACTATCTCAAAACAGACGATTACGTAAGAAAATGGGCGGTAGAAAACGGCAGGATACAGCAAGATGATGTAACGTGGTTGGAACAAAATTTTCCCAATGGAAGTAACTGAGTTTGAATTTCGATCTCTCACGGCTTTCGTGAGAGATTTATTTGTATATGCAAAACTGCGCATATATGCATTTGCGAAAAATATTCGGTATTATGAAGAAAAAACATCCAAAACTTGCGTCTAAGTTTTTAATTGGTGCGGCAATAGCCTTTTACGGTAAAACAAAATTTACAAAAAAAGCGAAACTAAGCGGCGGAGAAGCGCTGAAACACATAAAGCCGCCTTACATTATAGTTGCGAACCATGCCGGTTTTGCGGACGTCGGCGGACTTATTATGTCCATGTATCCCAAATGCGCAAGTTTTGTTATTTCCGTTACGCAATTGATACAGTGGCCTTCGGCAATAAAGTATATGGGAATGTTGCCCAAAAAACAATTTACCGTGGATACTTCATTGATACGCGACATAAAATATGTGCTTTCAAAGGGGCGTCCCGTCGTTATTTATCCCGAGGGCAAGTTGTCGGTGGTCGGTATTCCCAATCCGATAAAACCCGCCATAGCCAAGTTGGTCAAATTGCTGAAAGTTCCGCTTGTGACGGTATGTTTTCACGGCAATTACTTGTACAGCCCGCGTTGGACTAAATTCAAACATAAGGTGCCGGTACAAATGGACGTCAGACTTGCCGTATCGCAAGAAGAAGTCAATACCGTTTCGGTAGAGGAAATTTACAACAGGATAGTGACAAATCTCGACTACGACGACTATGCCTATCAATTGGAAAAGGGCATCGAAATACGTGACGAGCATCTTGTCGAGGGATTGGAAAATATTCTCTACAAATGTCCCTGTTGCGGAGAAGAATTTGTCATGACCGCGCACGGGAACAAACTGATTTGCGGCAAATGCGGAATGACGGTCTCGCAAAACGGTCTGGGACAGCTTACGGGCGGCAAATTCGACAAAGTCACAGATTGGTATAAATGGCAAGCGCAGTGCGTAAGGGAAGAATTGTCCTCATCCGATTACCGTTTCGAGAACAAGTTCCGCGCGGAAAAATTGATCGGCAAAAAGTATGTCGATTTGGGGGACGCCGTGATAGTGCATGATGCGAGCGGAATTACGGCGACTTTCGGCGAAGAAACGGTGCATTACAAAGCGGGAGCGTTTTATACTCTTTCTTTCAACAACGATTACGTATATTTGCCGACTGCGGAAGCGGTTTACCGATTCAAAAAGTCGGAAAACGTAGGTTGTACCACAAAGTTGAATCTCGCCGTGGAACAGCAATCTGCGTTGCTTGAAGAGGGTAACTGAGCTTATAATTCAATGACGGATGAATTTCCGTCATTTTTTTCATATTTTAACATAAAAACAGTTTACTTTTCTATGGAATAATGGTAAAGTATTTGCGCTAATATAAAAGAAACCGCCGCAAAGTATAATTGTTTGAAATTTGGGCAAAACAGCTAAGCAAAAATTCAGAGGGAATCAAGATGGGAAAGTACAAAAAATGTCCGCGTTGCGAATTGAATTATATTCTTCAAGATGAGGAAATGTGCGATGTTTGCAAGTCGGAGTTGGGTTTGGACAGCAAAATTGTTTTGTTGGACGACATAATAGACGATGACGAACCGCTTAAACTTTGTCCGATATGCAAAACAAATTATATCGGTTTGGATGAGGAAATGTGCGAAAACTGCATGTCCAACTTTAAGCGCAACGAAGGTCACGAATTGGACGATGACAGCGACGATTGGCGCAGTTATCTGGATGACGAAGATACCGAGAGCGCCGAAGAAGAGCAAATAATTCCGCTTGAAGAATTGGAAGATGAGGATGATTTCGAGGAAGAAGAATTCGAGGACGAAGAAAATGTCGATTCCGAATTGGACGATTATCCGGAAGACCTCACGGACGATTTCGATATATACGACGATGATGAAGATGACGAGAACGACGAATCCGACGAAGATGAGGATGAAGAGGAATAGTCTCACAGCTTATTTTTACCCGACGCAACAGCGTCGGGTTTTTTAGTTATATAGCCGTATAGGTATAAAATATATATTTTATGTACACACTACGTTGAAGTTATTTTTGCGGGAGGAAAAATTATGAAAAACAAACTCAACGTAGATCAAGCGAAATCGATCGTACGCGAATTGCTCGGTAAAAATGTAAATATTGCTTTGAATCACGGTCGCAACAAAATAAGACATTACAAGGGTGTATTGAGCGAAATGCATTCAAATGTCTTTGTCGTGCGGTTGGCAGACGATATTTTCGATCGAATAAGTTGCAGCTATACCGACTTGGTTTGCGGAGAACTTGTGATACGTCCGCAAGTTTAGTTTGTAAAAGCGTCGCCGTACGCCTGTGCGTATGACAGACAACAATCGTTAAACTGATGAGCATATTGTGATTTTGTTTGATTTACAAAATATTCGATAAATTACGGCATATTTGGCGGCGAACTTGTTTGTTCGTCGTTTTTTGTGGTCTAAGAGGTTTTCAAGCGTCGTATATTACAATGAAATAAAATTTGTTGGGGGTAACAAGTCAAATGCAATTTTCCGAATTATCCTGTCTTTCCCGCCGATTCGTAGGTAAAATTCAAACTGCCGAGTCGGTGCGCATTTCCGTAAAAACGGATATTGTCGATGTACTGTCGGTCGGAGTGGACAGTACGGTCAATTCATACGAGGCAAGCCGCGCCGAAGCGTCGTTCTACGGAAAAACAACCGTCAGATTGCTTTATTCGGACGGCACAACGGTTCTCGGACAAAGCTATAATGCCGATTTTACCGCAAGTATAACAAGCGATTTGCTCGATACCGACAGCAAGCTGACGTTCGAAGTCGCAACGGTGGAAACCAAGGTGGACACAAACGCCAATACGGCGATGTTGACAATATTGTTGGAAATATCCGTTTACGCTTATATATCGGACAGCGTTCCGTGTCTCGGAAATTCGGAAAATGTATTTTGCAATACGGATAGTACGGAGTATTTGCAATCTGCGGATATTTTTCGGTTGCCGCTTGTAGTAGAAGAAGAATTGAATACAACTCGCAATATTACTACGGTTTTGATTGCCGAAAGTTGTCTTGTGCCGACCGAATATACTCTATCGGAGGGCGTTTTACGTCTCGGCGGGGACGCATCCGTGCGCTTTACTTATGTGTCCGACGGAAATATCGTAACCGATACGCTTCACTTTGCGTTTGATCGAGAGCTTGACGCCACGGGGATAGACTCGGACTGTCAGTTAAAAGTGTATATCAATTCCAAAAACACAAAAGTGCGGTTGAATGTGGGAGAGGAAAACAATACGGTGTTTTCCGTAGAGATAGCTGCAAACGTTATCGTTGAAGCCACCAAGATAGGACTTTGCGACATCGTTACGGACGCCTACTCTGCAAACAGCGACTTTTTGTTCGAGCGTAAGTCTCTGACAACGACATTGCCCTGCGGCAGCGCCGTGGAACGCAAACATATAATTGCAAGTTTGCCTCTCGAATCGGGAAAAACACCCATTGCCGCGGTTAATGTGAGCGCAACAGTTACCGAGTGCGAATCGTTGGAACGTCGCGCGGAAATTCGAGGCGTAATCAAAGCCACGGTGCTGTTTTCAACGGATGTGGGGACGGAAAGCAAAGATTTGGAATTGCCTTTTTCGGAAACCGTTTCGGTGGATTATCTTATGCCGCAATGCACAAGTCACGCGTCCGCTGCTGTTTCGGAACTGACCGTCAGGGACGTGGGCGGTTTACAGGCAGAGGCGGACATATGTTTTGTTTTGGAAAGCGAGCGTGACGTACAACTGAACGTAATTGTTTCCGCCGAAGAACAGCCATTTGACAAATCCGCCTTGCCCGCAATAGAGGTTTGTTTGGCACACAAAGGCGAAACGCTGTGGCAATTATGCAAAGGTTTGCATATGTCCGAAGAAGATTTGCTTGCCGCCAATCCGGAAATATCCAATCCTTTGGAAAACGACGCCCGCATAGTGGTATTCAACAAAATCTGATACGGCCAAAAACAAATGCGTCGAGAGTTGAAATCACGGCGCATTTGTGTTACAATATTTGCGTGAAAGTAAAAGTTTTTGCAAAAATCAATCTCACACTATCGGTGGGTGCCAAGTGCGGCAGATTTCATCCGATTGACAGCCTGGTTACTTCCGTGGACGTCAGCGATACGGTAGAAGTGATGGCGCGGGAGGACGACGCAATCGATTTGAGTTGCGATGCCGATATTGTTACCGAACAAAATTCCGCTTATCGCGCCGCTGTCGCATTTCAAAACGCTTTTGCTACGAAAGGCGTGTCAATCAGTGTACGGAAGGAAATACCTCTCGGCGCAGGAATGGGCGGTTCGTCGGCGGACGCCGCTGCGGTAGTGTACTGTATGTGCAAATTGTTCGATGTGGATATTTCTTCCGTCGAAGTTCACTCATTATGCGCCGATCTCGGCAGCGACGTCAACTTTATGTTGCGCGGCGGTTTTGCCCGCATGCGTGGAAAGGGAGACGATATTACTTTTGCTTCGGCTGCCAAGCGGATGTATTTCGCATTGACAACGTTCAACGTGCAATTGAGCGCTGCCGACGTTTACTACCGATTTGACGTTGTGAGCTCGCAAATTTCACGCTTTGCAAACGACCTCGAAAATGCGGCAAGGTCTATCGACGGATATGCCGAGGATTATCTGAAATTTGCCGAAAGTGTCGGCTATTCTCCGCAAATGACGGGCAGCGGCAGTGCATATTTTATGATGTTTCACAGCATTGCGCAGGCGGAGCGTGCCGTAAAATTGTTTTGCGACAACGGTTTTTGTACCCGTCTGTGTCGCTCTTTGACAAAGGGCATAGAAGAAATTTTTTGAAAAAACAGTAATTCGCGTAACGATTTTAAGGAAATTATAAAAATCTTTCCCGTTTCGACAATTTTATCGTCAAGCCATGCAAATTTGTATGGCTTTTTGTTTTGCAACGGCGTATTTAAGTCAACAACAATAGCGAACTTAACCTATGAGAGGTGCGCTATGAAAAAAATATTGATTGCAGTTGCGATATTGGCGGTATTGACGGTTATTGTCTTGGCTGTACCGAGCGGCAAAACCAACGCCGATTATTTACGTATACATATTCGTGCTGACAGCAACGAAACTGCGGATCAAAACGTAAAATACAAAGTAAAATCCGCGGTAGTTGACTATCTTACCCCGTATTTGAGCAATGTACACAGCAAAAACGACGCTATGTCTACTGTAAAATCGCAACTCAAAGGCATCGAACAAGTTGCGGATAAAGTACTTGCCGAAAACGGTTTTGACTACAAAGCTCATGCCAAACTGACTGCGGAACAATTTCCCGACCGCAAATACGGCGAATTGACATTGGAGCAGGGAGTTTATGATGCGCTGATTATCGAATTGGGCAGCGGTCAGGGCAACAATTGGTGGTGCGTGGTATATCCTCCTCTGTGTTTTGTGGGAGGCGAATCCAACGGGACAAACCAAATTGTGTATAAGTCGGTGCTTTGGGAGATTATCAACGAGTGGAGAGAGTCGCACGGCAAGTAATTTGCATTTAATATCGTATTTGTTTATTCGGTACTGTCTGTCGAAGTTTGCAAAATGATTTAATTTGATAGATTGTTTACTCTTTATTTTTGCGGGATATTGTGTTACAATATTGGCAAATGACAAGGGCGTTTTAGATAGAAACGCGTCGTATGTCAAAGGAGTTGCGTATGTCAAAGAAAAAATTTCCCGCAGTAGTCTCTATCGTGTTCGGCGCCGCTGCGGTAGTTGTCGGCGGAGCGATCCTGCTAAGATTGTTTTATACGATCTTTAATGCCGTTACGGGCAAGGAATTGCCCTGGTGGGCTTATATCGTTGCCGCCGGTATTTATTGTTTAATCGTGTATTTGTGCTATCTGTTGATACAAATTCACTCCCAAAAATTTGACCGCACGCTTATAAAGCAAGGATTTCACACGGATAAACGCTACGAGGCGAACGGGCAGACGCTGTGTATCGACTTTGACGGCAAGCGTATAGCAAACACCTACTTGTCCACTAAAATGTTTGTGCCTTTTGACGATGTTGTGAATTATCGTGTCGAATGTTATCGCAAAGGAGACGTGGCAGTGTTGCCGGAAGATAAACGTTACGTCAATTTGGTGATCACCGTCAATCGAGAGGACCCCACTCCCGATCACCCGTATTTGTATCTTGCAATGTTCGAAGTACAGGTGGACGCGGCAGATGTGCCCGAAATTCCCGATGTTACGGAGGAAATGGTATCAAAATACCCCGAACTCGAAGCCGTTTATCGTCTTAAACAGGATGTCGAGCGTATTTTGGAAATCAACAAATCCGAACTAAGCGACAACAATTGAGACAACCCAAACGGGTTGATAGCAGTCGGATATTGTAAAACGTTTGCATTAAGTCCGAGTTAGTCAGTTTTATATGAGGGAGTTGTTATGAATAAGTATGAAGAAGCAAAAAAGATTTATTTTATGAATTGGGCAAGCACTGATTTTATGAGTCGAAATGGCGAATTAAAAACCTATCTTATGGCAAAAGTTCCCACAGAAATTGAGAATTCTTGGAAAAACGAAATAAAGCAAAAAATGGTTTCATCTATTAAATCCGGCGAAAATCTTTCGTTGATTTGGCATATATCAAATATGGACATTTCTTTTGAAGAAATGATGGAGATATATGAGGATTTGTCAAAAGGCCCTAACAGAAAGGCAATTTTAGAAACACTATATAAATATAAAGCATTGTTTGATATAGACAAGCATGGTGGTTTATGGAAACAAATTGTGGCTTTGTTCGAATCATGAAAAATAAGTAACAAAATGCCAAGAAAAGGACGGCAAGAATAATTTGTACACAACCGATATTTACAAATACAGCGAGAAATATTCTCGCTTTTTTTATGCTTTAAGTTTATTCCGTCAAATCGGATACCGTCGCGCAGCATATTCGTTGTTCTGTGTCGCATTGTTTTGATAAATTTCAAATGTATATTTTCGAAACGGAAAACGGCATGGTGCTTACCGACTGCGGCGGACATGTTTTTGTTTGACGGCGGCTTGTGTTGGAACAGTAAGAATATTCCTCGTCCAAATATTCATACTAACAAAAAAATCGAGGAGGATATTTGTGTGACGCAAACAAAAACGATAAAGATCGTGGCGCTTTTCTTGGCGGTGCTGTCACTTGCGGCGGTGCTGTTCGTATTGGCATTACCGCGTGCCAACGCAGCCGTCGTAAAGGTGGGTTCCACGGGTGCTACGGTCAAAACAATACAGACAAAATTGAAACGCTGGGGTTACTATACGGGCAGCATAGACGGTATTTACGGTGCCAAGACAAAAGCTGCCGTGCAATACTTTCAACGTAAAAACGGTCTTTCTGCCGACGGTATTGTAGGCTCGGCAACGGCAAAAGCAATGGGTGTGAGCTTATCCGGTACCGTTTCGAGCGGCGGAACAACAACTTCCGGAAAATTGAACAACAGCGATCTGTATTTGCTCAGCTGTTGCGTATACGGAGAGGCGCGCGGCGAATCTTACACAGGAAAAGTGGCTGTCGCCGCCGTAATATTGAACAGAGTCAAGAGCAGTAAATTTCCCAACAGCATTTCCGGGGTAATTTATCAACAGGGCGCATTCACGTGTGTTTCCGACGGACAAATCAATCTCGGCACCAACGATGAGTGTACTCGCGCCGCGCAGGACGCAATGAACGGTTGGGACCCTACGGGCGGAGCGATTTACTATTTCAATCCCGCAACGGCAACCAGCAAGTGGATATGGTCCCGTCCGCAGCTTGTTACGATAGGCAAACACATTTTCTGTTCGTGAGGTGGTTATGGTAAGACAAAACAAAACTATCAAAAACTTTTGGATGATATTTTTCGGGACGGTTGCGGCTTTGGCGATACTTGCCTCGATTATTATCGGTACAACTATGTCGGAAAAAATCGCGAGTATGCGCATGTCGCAGGTAACGGATGAAAACGTATACAAAGTTTCTCAGGAAAATAACTACAAACGCTCGCTTTACGCCGCTTGCGACAGTATGAAAAATATCGATGCCAATCTCGGAAAAATCGCCGTTTCGCAGGATGTCGGACATCAAACTCAAATGCTCACCGACGTGGTTATTCATGCCAACGCCGTCAATCAAAATTTGAGCAATTTACCCATCGCCGACAGCGATAACCTTGCGTCCTGTCAACGATTTGTCAATCAAACGCAGGATTATGCCAAGTTTTTGTTGGAAAAGTTGAGCGAGGGCGACGAAATTTCCGCCAAGGAACGCACTTCATTGATGAATCTTGACGAAGTTGCCTCGCGCTTGTATGACTTTCTCGAAGGTTACATCGAGAGCGACAGCGGAATGTTTATCACAAACGGCAACGGAGTAGGCAATGTGGGAACCCTTACGGACAGTTTGGGAGAAGTGGAAAACAACGCGTTTACCTATGAAAAACTTATTTACGACGGTCCCTATTCGGAAAGCGTAGAAGAAAAGACATTAAAAAGCGATCAAAAAGCGGATCAAAAAGACATCGTTGCCAATCTCGGAAAGATTTTCGGAGAAGTCGAATTTAAGGGCAAGATCGACAGCGACGGCACAATGTATATTTTCGAAACGGAAAACGGTAGAGTGCTTACCGACTGCGGCGGACGTGTTGTTGAATACGAAGCGTATTCCGAATCGTCCGGCGGTACGACAGACGGCGAAGAGTGTATTTCCGTCGCGGAAGAATTTTGTCAAAAACTCGGCTATGACGTAAAAGGCGTTTGGGTGAGCAAGACGCAGGACTTTGTAACCTACGTCAATTGCGCAACGGTAATAGACGACGTTGTGGTTTATCCCGATCTTATCAAGGTGGCAGTGGGTTCGGACGGCAAAATCGTGGGATTGGAAGCGCGTGCCTATCTGATAAATCACCGCGATTGGGACGTAACTTTCGGTGAAGTAAGTCAAGAGGACGCACAAACGGCGATTAACGAGGGTTTGAAAGTAACCAACGTAACCAAAGCGCTTATCGAAAAAAATAACGAGTATGTCACTTGCTACGAATTTGAAGCGGAGATGGAAGGACGTCAGTATTATGTATACGTGGACAGCCACACTGGACGCGAGACGGAAATTTTCAAAGTAATAGAAAATACCGAAGGCTACACGGTGATGTGACCGTCACATCGTATGCAATGCGAGCAAAAAGCTCGTCTAAGTATTGAAAATCTTCGATTCGGCAACCGAATCATTTATGTTCCGCACGGATATTACCGTGCTGAACAGGGGCTCAAAAGGTTTTTACCTTTTGAGCTCATTTCATTTTGACATATCGGCAAAATCGGTATATAATATAAACTAATTTGACAATAAGGAGATTTTTGCTATGAGTTACCAAAAGCGCAGTGAAATACCGGAAAAATACAAGTGGAATCTCGGCGATATTTATCCCACGCCGGAGGATTGGGAAAAGGAATTTAAGGAGTTTGCCGAGACATTTCCCGCGCTGGTAGAGTTTCGGGGTAAACTTTCCGATAGAGATAGTTTGCTGAGGTTTCTAAAACTGACCGACGCTATCGAACTTAAATTGGATCGTCTGTTCGGCTACGCTCATATGGATTACGACAGCGACTTGCAGGACGCCGAAAAGCAAGCGCGTTATTCTCGCATTTACGGATTGTACGTCAAGTACAGCGAGGCAACCAGCTTCGTCTCGGCGGAACTCAGTTCGATACCCGATGAAAAATTGAAAGAATTTATTTGCGATCCGGATTTTGCCGATTATGATGTGGCGCTCGGCAATGTTTTGCGCGGCAAGGCGCACATTTTGTCGGAAAACGAAGAAAGACTGTTGGCGGGAGTCGGCAGTTTCAGCGGGCAGTTCCATGAGGTGTTCAACCGTCTGGACAGCGGCGACATCAAGTTCGGTTCGGTAACCGTAGACGGCAAAGAGGTGCAATTGAGCCATGGCGCATACTCCATGCTGTTGCAGAACAAGGATCAATCGGTGCGCAAAGCTGCTTTTGAGACTTACTACAAGGCGTATATAGAAAAAATCAACACTTTGGCAGGATTGTATGAAGGCAGTGTAAAAGCCGACTGTTTTTCCGCAAAAGCGCGCAACTTCGGCAGTGCAATGGAACAGGCTCTCTTTTACGAGCAGGTGGACAAGTCCGTTTACGACAATCTTATCAAATGCATGCACACAAGTTTCGAACCGCTGCATAGATACATTGCTTTGCGCAAAAAGTTGATGGGTGTTTCCCAACTCAATATGTACGATTTGTACGTTACCATATTCGAGGACGCGGATATTTCCTGCGAGTACGAGGATGCTTGCCAAATGGTGTTGAAAGGACTTGCGCCCCTCGGAGAAGATTATCTCGATGTGGTTCGTCGGGCATTTGCCGAACGTTGGATAGATGTTCACGAAACGCCCACGAAACGCAGCGGCGCTTACAGCAGCGGAGTAAGCGGAGTCCATCCGTATATGTTGCTCAACTACCAAAAGACAACGCACGATATATTTACCATCGCGCACGAAATGGGACATTCGATGCACACCTATTACAGCGGAAAAGCGCAACCTTTTGCTAAGGAAGGTTACAAAATTTTCGTGGCGGAAGTGGCAAGTACCTGCAATGAAGTGCTGTTGCTTAAATATTTGATTGCAACGCAAACGGACGTAAAAATCCGCAAATATTTGTTGCAATACTACCTTGATATGCTTCGTACAACAATGTACCGTCAGGCGATGTTTGCCGAGTTCGAGCAAATTTCCCATTCGTTGGTAGAGGCGGGACAGCCCTTGACTGCGGAAACGATGTGCAACGAATATCTCAAACTGAACAAAATGTATTACGGCGAAGCGGTAACTCACAACGACGAGATCAAATACGAGTGGGCGCGGATTCCCCATTTTTACCGTGCGTTTTACGTATACAAGTACTCTACTGGTATAATCAGCGCAGTGTGCATTGCGGAGAAAATTTTGCGTGAAGGAACTCCTGCGGTAAACAACTACAAAAAATTCCTTTCTTTGGGCGGTTCGATGGACCCCGTGTCGGAGCTTAAAGTTGCGGGAGTCGATCTTACCACGCAGGAACCGTTTGACATCGTGACAAAATCATTTGCGGATACGCTTGCCGAGTTGGAAAAATTGGTTTGATATACGTCGATCGTTTTTGCGGGAGCAATCGCAGCTTGCGGTTGCTCTCGTTTTTTGTGCAAATTCGGATTTGCTCTTGAACTGTCGGCGTAAATGTGTTATGATAAAAATATAAAATACAGGGGCGTTTTATGGCGGAAGTAGTAGTAAAAAAATCAAATAAATTGGGTGCGCGTATTTGGTTGTCCATAGTATTGTTCGGTCTTATGGGACAACTTGCCTGGATGGTGGAAAATATGTATTTTTCCACATATATTCAAAAGCGTATTACCGACAATCCTATCGGAACAAGCGCAACGGTTGCCGCAAGCGCCGTGGTGGCTGCGCTTGTTACCATTTTCGGCGGCGTGCTGTCCGACAGGCTCGGAAAGCGCAAAGTGTTCATATCCTGGGGCTATATCGTTTGGGGATTGGTCACGGCAAGTTTCGGATTTTTCGGTCACAATCAGGTTGCGGCACAAAATATCATTCTCGTATTGACGTTGTTTGTCATTATGGACTGTGTGATGACGGTGTTCGGCAGTCTTTCCAACGACGCGGCTTTCAGCAGTTGGGTCACCGATGTCACAGATATTACCAATCGCGGTTTTGTGGATGTGATATTGTCCATTATGCCCGTTGCGGCAATGATGATAATATTTGTCGGTTTCGGACGGTTGGTAGACGTGGAAAATGCCGACGAGGCAAGGTGGGAGTTGTTCTTCGGATTGCTTGGCGGCATAACCGCTCTTTCGGGAGTTTTGGGTTTGTTCTTGCTCAAAGACAGCCCGCGCCTCAAACCGGACAAATCCGGTAAATATATGTCGGAAGTCGTTTACGGTTTTCGTCCCAAAAACGTAAAAAAGCACAAAATGATCTATATATGCCTCATCGGCATGATGCTCAGCGGTCTTGCAATGCAGTTGTGGCAACCGTATATGATTATGCTGTTGCAATACACGTTGGGTTTCGGCGCCGACGGTTATATTATTCCGCTTGCGGCGGTTATATTGTTATCTGCCGCGACGGCTGTTGTCGGCGGCAAGCTGATGGACAAATTCGGCAAGGAAAAATTCTTCTATCCTGTGGCTGCGGCGGGCGTTTTGGGCGGATTGTTGGTTTACGCTATCAAATTTGTCAAAGGCGACATTGCTGTCACTTATATACTGTTTATTTTGGGAGGCACATTGGTGGAAAGCGCGTCGTTGCTTTCGGCGGGATTATTTAACGCCACGGCGCGCGACTATACCCCCGCGGAAAAGGCAGGCTGTTTTCAGGGTGTGCGCATCATCATATTTGTTACGTTGCCGATGATAATCGCAAGCATTTTTTGTCCGATAATAATCAACGCTTTCGGTCCGATTGTGAAAGAATTCGGAGTCATTCCGAGCGAAGGCTATTTCGAGATACCGGAAGGCAGCGGATACAAGCTGCCGTATATCAGCCCATATACGGGCGAAATGATATACAGTCATGTGTATCCGTTTGAGTTGTTTTTGTTCTCCGCGGTGGTGGCGGCGCTCGGTTTTATACCCACCTACTTTGTGCGGCGCGAAAACAAAAAGTTCCGCTTAGCCAAGTTGAAGGAAATAAATGCTTCCGTAAAGGAAAATACTGAGCAATCCGAACAAAGCGTAGTCTCCGCCGAAGACGACGAAATGGCTTGCAATCAATCCGACGCGGAAGTTTATGTTACGACAACGAATGACGTGTCGCAACATTAAAGTCGTAGCGATAAAAGATCCTGTTTGGTAATCGCCAAACAGGACCGTTTTTTTATGGTTTTCTTATATTTTCATTGTCAAAGAAATTCGTTTTTTATCAAGGTCTACCGAAAGCACTTTTACATCCACAATATCGCCCACTTTTACCACATCCAACGGATGTTTTACAAATTTTGTGGCAGACAGTTGCGAAATATGTACCAATCCGTCTTGATGCACTCCAATATCCACAAATACTCCGAAGTCTATTATGTTTCTGACGGTACCCTTCAATATCATACCTTCTTTTAGGTCTTTCATTTCGAGTACGTCGCTTCGCAAAATGGGTTTTGGCATTTCATCGCGCGGATCGCGAGCGGGTTTTTCCAACTCGGAAACTATGTCGCGCAGCGTCAATTCTCCTATATCGAGTTCTTTGGACAATTTTTTATAATTGATGTCGGTGTTGCTCAATCCCTGCAAATTGCCCACGTTTTCGGGAGAAATGCGTTGCAATTGCATAAATTTTAATGTCGCGTCATAGCTTTCGGGGTGAACCGCCGTTGCGTCGAGAAAATTGTCTCCGTTCAGGATTCGCAAAAATCCCGCGCACTGTTCAAAAGTTTTTGCTCCCAGCTTGTCCACGTCGAGCAGCTGACGGCGGTTGGTAAAACGACCGTTTTTTTCGCGGTATGCGACTATATTTTTTGCAATTGCGGAGGATATTCCGCTTACGTACTGCAAAAGAGGTACGCTGGCGGTATTCAAATCCACGCCGACTCGGTTTACGCAATCTTCTACAACGCCGTTCAGCGCTTCGCCGAGTTTTTTCTGGTTCATATCGTGCTGATATTGTCCTACGCCTATCGACTTGGGGTCAATTTTTACCAACTCCGAAAGCGGGTCTTGAAGCCGCCGCGCTATGCTTGCGGCACTGCGTTGTCCCACGTCGAAATCGGGAAACTCCTCAGTTGCCAATTTGCTGGCAGAGTAGACGCTTGCACCCGCTTCATTTACTATAACATACTGTACGGGCAGTCCCGTCTCGTGCAGCAAATCCACAATTATCTGTTCGCTTTCGCGAGAGGCGGTGCCGTTGCCGAGAGAAATCAGCGAAATATTGTATTTTTTGATAAGCGTTGTAAGTACAATTTTTGCACGCGCTATTTTTTCGGGAGTGGTGGGCGCGGTGGGATAAATAACTGCCGTGTCCAACACTTTTCCCGTGGCGTCCACAACAGCCAACTTGCAGCCGGTGCGGAAAGCGGGGTCCCAACCGAGGACTGCCTTTCCGACGATCGGGGGTTGCATCAGCAGTTGTTGCAGATTTTTTCCGAATACCGCAATCGCACCTTCTTCTGCTTTTTCCGTCAGTATGTTGCGCACTTCCGTGGCAATGGCAGGTTCAATAAGCCGCGTATAGCTATCGGCAACGGCTTGCCGCAGCAGCGGTTCGGTATATCTGTTTGTGCGGGTAATTACATGACGTACAAGGTAGTCGTTGATAAGCTCCGTCGGCGCCGCGACTTTTACCGTGAGTATTTTTTCCGCTTCGCCGCGATTTACGGCAAGTACGCGGTGTCCCTGTATTTTATTTATTTGTTCTTCGTAGTTGTAATAGTTGTCGTATACGGTCTTTACGTCAGGTTTTTTTGCAACGGACGTCAGTTTCCCCAATCGATAAGTCAAATCGCGTATGGCGGTGCGATATACGGCGTTGTCGCTGATAAACTCCGCGATAATATCGCAAGCCCCGGCTATTGCTTCGTCGGTAGTGTTTACGCCCTTTTCGGGATTTACAAACTGTTCGGCAAGTTGCTCCACGGGCACGTCCGTCATTTGCAGCAATATCACGTTTGCAAGCGCTTCCAACCCCTTTTCTTTCGCGATGGTAGCGCGCGTCCTGCGCTTTGGACGATAGGGACGGTAAAGGTCGTCCACAGCGACTTGCGTTTCGGCACATTCTATTTCCTTTCGCAATTCGTCCGTCAGTTGTCCCTGTTCCTCTATGCTTTTCAATACCTGCGCTTTTTTGTCTTCGAGGTTGCGCAGATAAGATAGCCGTTCATCCAACTTTCTCAGTTGTTCGTCGTTCAGCTCTCCCGTGGCTTCTTTGCGGTAACGGGAAATGAACGGAATTGTGTTTCCGTCGTCTATCAGATTGACAGCCGCAGTCACCTGCCATTTTGCTACATTGAGTTCTTCCGTGATCTTTTGAATAATGTCCATAAAATTCTCCCGAGATATGTTTCTATTGTATCAAAAATAAAGTCAGTTGGCAAATGCTTGTCCTAAAAAAATACATTTGTCAACCCGAAACACAACGCCGAAAAATTCTTCGTGACGAAACGAGCCTTTGACGTGTTTTGCACGAATAAACAGCGTTCGACGTCGGCATATTTGATCGCAGGCGACGGCGTCGATATATTCGGACAGGCAACGAGGAGAGAAGTGTTTTGCGGCAAACGCGCCTTGTCAAACCGTTCGATCATAGTTGTGTTTTGTAAGAAAATTCCGGTTTCTTTGCTTCTCCCGACCGTAAGTTTCGGCAAAGTTTTTTTACAAATTGTTGATAACTCGCTTTTCAAAAAGTGTTTCAAATAAAAAAATTTTTAGTGGTATGTTTATCAAAAAAATAGCAAAAATAAAAAATTTTACAACGATTTTTCTTTTGTATTATTGACATTTGGACTGGGGGGGGGGTATAGTAGATATAAAATAGGGTAAGGGTATAAAATCACTACCCAATGCCCCGAAAAAAAACCAAGGAGGATACTAAATGAGCAAAACAAAGTGGAAAACTGCGTTGAATGTGCTGTTTGTCGCGGTGTTGGCGTTTTCGTTGATAGCGCTGGCATTGCTGACGGTTTTCAGTACAAATCAAGTGGGTCAAGCCGAAGA
>CANQGD010000020.1 GCA_947601445.1 uncultured Clostridia bacterium
GGTGACTGATGAGTTTCGACTTGAAAAGCAGGTTGTATATCAGTAATAATTTCTCTCTATATCAATGCAAAAGGGATTTTTTTGTGGTAAATACAATTTATAGTCTATCTTGATTGTAAAAGCTCACTCGTCTGCAATTGCTGCGGTAGTCGAAACTCATCCGCCTCGTTCCTCGGCACCTTCCCTTGCGTCCTCAAGGGAAGGCTTTTAATTGTATTGCAAAATTAAAAAAATAACGATAAAAAAGTCGATAGAAGCGAGGTCATTTCGGCAAAAAAAACTGCCGCACTTACGTGTGCAGCAGTCACTCAATGATCTGTTATTGAAGTCCGTATTTTTTCTTGAACTTGTCAACTCTTCCGCCGGCGTCAACCAACTTTTGTTTGCCCGTAAAATAAGGGTGGCATTTGTTGCAAATTTCTACCTTTATTATATCGGTATCCTTGGTTGTTCCGGTTTCGAAGGTTGCGCCACAAGCACATACAACAGTCGCAGAGTGGTAATTGGGATGTATACCTTGTTTCATATCGCTCACCTCACATTTTTTTGCTATCCTATTGTACTATGCTCTGTAAAATAAGTCAAGCGTTTTTAGGTCTTTACCGATCCGTGCATATATTTGACCGAGCTGATTGCAAATAAACAGAGTTTCGACTACGGAAGCCAACTAAATATATTGCAAACTTTTCAAAGCCTTCCCTTGCTCGCGCGTTTACCCAAACACATTTTCAAGACTTCCCTTGATGACTAAAAACGTATAATGTAAATCAAAAATATCCTCATGTAGCAGGTTTGCAACAAAAAAAAGCCTTCCCTTGAGGACGCAAGGGAAGGGGGACCGCGGCAGCGGTGGATGAGTTTCGACTACCGAGACAAAATGCATACGAATGCCTTTTTACAATCAAGATAGACTATAAATTGTATTTACCACAAAAATATTCCTTTTGCATTGATATAGAGAGAAATTATTACTGATATACAACCTGCTTTTCAAGTCGAAACTCATCAGTCACCTATCGGTGCCAGCTTCCCTTGTATCGTCAAGGGAAGCCTTATATGCAAATTTCGACTTGTTTTCTTCGGTCTGATAAATTGTTATTAAGATGTCGTTTTATATGTTCAAAAAATAGTGTAAGCCCCTCGATCGCTCTCGCCCTTTATTGGCATATTTGCGCCAGCAATCAAGTCTTCCCTTTTTGTATTCTCTGAACATCTTTTCAAATTTTCTTTTTTCTAATTCAATTCTTTATTGCAATTTTTTATTGTTTAATTTTCTCCCAACCTTTTTATCATTTAACTCTCTTTCAAGCCTTCCCTTGGGGACGCAAGGGAAGGGGGACCGCGCCAGCGGTGGATGAGTTTCGACTACCGAGACAAAATGCATACGAATGCCTTTTTACAATCAAGATAGACTATAAATTGTATTTACTACAAAAAATATCCCTTTTGCATTGATATAGAGAGAATTTATTACTGATATACAACATGCTTTTCAAGTCGAAACTCATCAGTCACCTATCGGTGCCAGCTTCCCTTGTATCGTCAAGGGAAGCCTTTTTTCGGTATTGAGAAATTATCAAGAGGTTTACAATGAAAAAAGGTCGGTAGAAGAAAAGTATTTAATTGTATTGAGTAATTATCAAAAGTCTAACGAAAAAAATCACGATAAGTGAAAAATTTTTACGGTATTGCGAAATTATAAAGCAATTATCACTAAAAATATATCAACGATAAAATCAAAAATTCATATTGTTTTTTTGACGGCAACATTGTCGGCAGTAACACTTTTTTTGCGGATTTGCATAAAGTAGTATATGAACAACTCAGAAATTCCGCTTCGAGTACATTTTGTGGGTTGCGGCGGCATAGGAATGAGCGGTCTGGCGCAGCACCTTCACGGTTTGGGACATATCGTTTCGGGCAGCGACCGTATCGCCAACGACCGCACGGATGCGCTTGCGGCAATGGGAATACAAATACACATCGGACACAGTGCCGACAATATTGCAAACGCTCAATTGGTGGTGCGAACCTCCGCTGTATCGCCGGACAACGAGGAAATTGTCGCCGCAAACGCACGTGGTATCCCCACAATGTTGCGCGAACAGCTTTTGGGAATAATATTCGATTCTTTTGACACGCGCATTGCCGTATGCGGTACGCATGGCAAAACCACCGTTACCGCAATGTTGCACGAAGCGCTTTCGGCAGCGGGAGTGGACCATGCCGCATTTATCGGGGGCGTGTATCGCGGCAACAACTATTTTGCCGGCAAGGGCGCGGTAGTGGCGGAAGCGTGCGAATACAACCGCAGTTTCCTTTATCTTCATCCGACTCACTGCGTGTGTCTCAATGCGGAATTCGATCATCCCGATTGCTACAAAAACACCGAGGACGTGCGCAATTCGTTTGCTCGCTTTTTTGCAAATACGGAGCCGAACGGGTGCGTGGTGCTGCCGAGCGAGCTTAAAAGCTGTTTTGCACATCGCAATCGTTTGCTGTATGACAAAGAATTTGTTGCGCACAACGTAACCGTTTCCGACGGGAAACCGTCTTTCGAAGCGATTTCCGCAGAAGGACAATGCTATCGCGTCAATCTCAACGTTGTCGGAGTACACAATGTTGACAACGCGCTTGCCGTCTTTGGAGCCGTCAAGGCGCTACGTTTGCCCCTTTCGGCAGCGGTGTGCGGATTGGAGTCTTTTGCGGGCGTAGAACGGCGCTGGACGCCTCTGCACGTCGATGGCATAAGCGCAACCGTGTTGGATTACGCCCATCATCCGACGGAAATAGCTTGCTCCGTCGCCGCCGCAAAAAGTATTGCAAAAGGGCGCGTGTTGTGTTTGTTTCAACCGCACACTTACACCCGTACCAAGGCGTTTTGGACGGAATTTGCGGAATGTTTTCGCAAGGCGGACGCGGTTGCGTATTTACCTATATATTCCGCCCGTGAAAAGCCCATTGTCGGAGTCAACTCCTATCTGTTGGCGCAATCGGCTGCGGAGCGCGGTATAAACGCGTGCTTTTTGCCGGACTTTGCTTCCGCCAAACAGTGGATTTTCGGCAATGCCGCGCCGGACGACGTGTTGTTGATACTCGGTGCGGGCAATATCAATCTGCTTGCCTCTGAGTTGTAGTACCAAAGATAAAATTGTTTTTTCTCCTTTCACCGCACGAAAACCGTGCGGTGTTTTTTATGACAAGTACGCGATGTCGCCGCCGCATTTGGAGCAAACAAACGCATTTTTTTGCGCGCATGCGGGACATGTTTTTGTGCGGCACTTGGTGCAAACGCAGTAGTCGTTGGGGTTGATATTGTTTTTGCAACTTTCGCATTTCATTTTGTTTACCTCATAAAAAATTATTGCCAAATAGGTTTTTTTTATTGCTCAAATGACATTTTTTTTGTATTTGGGCACAAATCGTATGCCGTCTGCTATTGCAATATCTTTCGGCATGTGGTATACTGAAAATCTGACGGGGAGGACAACAAATGGCAAAATACGACGAGGCAAAAGCCGTTTTCAATACGCTGTGTCAAACGCTGGACAATCTCAATTGGAAGTATAACAAGGAAGAACACGAGGACAGTTTTTCGGTGTTTACATCCGCGGTGGGCAAAGACCTCACTATGAAATTGAGTATCCGAATCGACGTCGAGCGACAAGTTATGTATCTCAAATCCCCAATGCCTTTTACCGTGCCCGAGGATCGGCGCGATACGTTGGCGATTGCGCTTATTCGCGCCAATTGGACGATGCTCAACGGCAGTTTCGAAATGGATTATTCCGACGGTTTTGTCGCATTTAAGCTGATCGTGCCCTATATGGACAGCATGATCGGGGTGGAAGTGTGCCGTTATATGATTTTGTTGTCCTGTCGCATGATCGATACGTTCAACGACAAATTTCAGGCTATCGTGGACGGGCGTATGACTCTTGCGGAATTGCAGCAGTTTATTTCCGCCAATTAGCAACCATAGCGGGTTGTCACGCTGAAAAAACGGCAATCGTCGATTTTTGTTCGATAAATGATAATTTTTCGATAAAAAAGGAGCTGTCGCAAATTGTTGCGGCAGCTCTTGTGTTGTAAAGCTGATTATTTTCCCACAAATCCCAAAACCATCGCGCTCGGACCGAGGTGTACGCCGATGATCGGGGACAAAATACGAATTTTCACGTCTGCGTTCGGATTGACTTCGCGTATTTTGGCGGCAAGTTCGTTGGCATAGTTTTCGTCGTTTGCATGAGTGATGTAAACCGTATGCTTTTGAGAAGTATCCGTCTGTTTGAGATAGTATTCGATCATGTTGGCAATGGATTTTTTGTATCCGCGCTGCTTGCCCCACATGGAAAGCGTTCCGTCCGCATTAAACTGGATCAGCGGCTTTATGTCCATCAATCCACCGAAAAATGCCACCGTTTTGCTGATACGTCCGCCGCGTTTCAGGCTGTCAAGGTCGTCTACGTAAGCGCAAGCGTGCGTTTTGTGACGGAACTCGTTCAGGTCTGCGGCATTTTCTTCAATGGAAAGCCCTTTTTCTTTGTTTTCTATCATGCGCTCCGCGATCAAACCGGAAATTCCCGTTGCTCGCAAACTGTCCACAGGCAAAAATTTTGCGTCGGGATACTTGGCGTTCAGTTCCTCGGCTGCCGTCACAGCCGAATTGTAGCTGTTGGAAAGTCCGCTGCTCAGGCAAAGGCAAAGTACGCTTTGACCGTTTTGGAGATACGGTTCCGCAAACTCCGCCCATTTGGAGGGAGAAAGCTGTGTGGTACTCATTGGCAATTTTTGTTTTACGTATTCATAAAAAGTCACGGGGTCCATTCCCTTGTCGTCATCCGTGTAGAGGTGTATTTCCCCGTCGATGACAAATTCCATAGGAATAAGGGCAATTTTACCCTCTTCGACGTAACTGCGGGCAATGTCGCCCGAAACATCCATAAACAGCAAATAGTCTTTCATTTTTATCTCCCGTATGAGTTTGCGCTATTAAAAAGAATTTATTTAGTTACCCGAATAGTATAAATGAATTGAGTTATTATGTCAATTTTTTTTGCGTCAATAAGAAACAAATGGAGCAAAAATGCAATTACCTCGATAAATTTTGCGTTATATTATTGCATCGGTTCGCTTGCTGCCGTATAATAAAGACATATTTTCGACAAAGGAGAAGTTTATGCTGAAAAATAAAAACAGACTCAACAACCAAATGATTTATCAGGTTTTTGTACGTCAATTCAGTTCTACGCACGACTTTAACGGGGTTATCGCGCAGATGGACCGTATAAAGGCTTTGGGAACGGACGTGCTGTATTTGCTCCCATTTTATCCGATAGGAAAAGCGGGGCGCAAGGGCAGCGTGGGCAGTCCTTACAGTATTTACGACTATCGCGCAATCGACCCGATGAACGGCAGCAAGCAGGATTTTCTACGTTTGCTCGACGAAGCGCACAAACGCGGAATGAAGGTCATTATTGATATGGTGCTCAATCACACTTCCCGCGATTCGGTGTTGCTGCAAACGCATAAAGAATGGTTTTGGCATGATTCCGACGGCAATGTGGGCAACCGCGTCGGCGATTGGAGCGACGTATGCGACCTCGATTATTCCGACAAGGGTTTGGTAAAGGAAATTACGGATATTTTGTGCTATTGGATAAAGTTGGGCGTTGACGGCTATCGTATGGATGTGTGCAGTCTTGTTTCCGAAAAACTTTGGAAATACGCTTTGCCGCGTTTGCACAAGCTAAATCGCAATCTGCTTATGTTGGGAGAAAGCGTGGACCTCGGCTTTGTGAGATATTTGCGCAACCAAGGTTACGACGTGATGAGCGACAGTCAATGCTACAAGTATTTCGACGTACTGTATTGCTATGACATAGGACGCACGCAACATTCGTTTTTCGAACGCAAGGGCGGTTCTTTGGAAGATTGGATAAACGATGTGACCGCGCAGGAAGGAAGATACCCCGCCGACTACGTGAAGGCGCGTTATCTCGACAATCACGACCGCAAACGCATTGCGGAGTTTTGGCAGGGCGACAAGTTGAAATCGCTTTGGGCGCTGAACTTCTATTTGAAAGGCATGGCTTTTGTTTATGCGGGTGATGAAGTATCAGAAAGCCACTGCAACAGTCTTTTCGAAGTGGACGAAGTTCGGTGGCAGTTTGGTACCGAAAAGGATATTTCTTCCTTTATTGCCCGACTTGCCGCCATAAAAAAACATTCTGTTTACCGCAACGGCGCTTTCGATGCAAATGTACAGCAGGAAAACGTCGCGGTGTGCAGCTATACGACCCCGCGCAAAGTCTCCGTGGGCGTGTTCAATCTCGGTGAGGAAAGCGTAAGTGTAAAGGTTCCTCTTGCCGACGGACGTTATACCGATTTGTTGAGCGGAAAGCGCGTAACCGTAAAGGACGGAATGTTGAAAGCGACAAAATTGCCGTTAGTAATGGAACGCAGTTTGCGCGTTGAATAATACGGCGACAAGGTATTTGAACTTTTTCTTGTTTATCGACGGAATAAACGGCGTTTTTACAACCTTATCGAGTTTTCGATTGTGTGTTCGATGTAAATAAAGGACTGCCGCAAATGATTTGTATGTTTGCGACAGTCTTTTTGTTGTTGCGTATAAGGCAATTGTCCAATGTGTGCTTTTGTGCGGTATTTGCAAATTGTCGAATACAATATGCGCTACCAAACGAATTTTGCACGAGCGGATTCGCCGTTGTCGATAATTATATCCTGCGCGGTCATGGATTTGTTGACAACCGCCACAAAGTATACCCAATCGGCAATTTCTTCGGGCGACGCCCATTTTTCGAGCGGAGTTTCCGCCATTATTTGTTTCCAAAGTTTTTCCTCTTTCATAACTCTGTCGTTGAGCGCGGTGGTAACTCCTCCCGGAGAAATGCTGTTGCTCGTTGCTCCGAATGGTGCAAGACGCAAAGCCACGTTTTTCATATATGTTACGATTCCGCCTTTGGACGCGGCGTATTCGGGAAATTCCGAGCCCGTTGTCGCGCTGGCGGACGCGACAAAAACAACGCTTTTTATCCCTTGGCGCACTCCGTATCGTTCTGTGACGCGAATTGTACCTTTGAGGTTTACGTCAATATCCCGTCCGCTGTTTTGCACTCCCGCATTGTTGACGAGAATGTCAACGTCGTCTATTTCCGGTAGCTTGTCCGTGTAAATATCCGCAATAAAATGCGAGTAATGCGCATGCGATATTGTTGCCGGCAACAAATCGATGCCTACAACGTTGTGATTGCAACTCAAAAATTTTTCCGCTATAGCTTTTCCTATGCCGCAGCTTGCGCCCGTAACAAGTATTTTCATTGTGCCGCCCCTTTTTTCGAAAGTAAATATTTCGAGTATTCGCTGCCGATACCCTCTTTTTGCCAACGCTTGCACACCGCAAACCCCAACGGAGCGAAAATTGCTTCGCAAACAAGTTCCGCTATCATGCCCGTTGCCGCGCACGTCAAACATTGAACTATCGTCCAACCGAAGAAAATGTGGCTGACAATCAATGCGAAAATGAGATTGTCGGCAAACTGTCCCACCGCCGTGGAAAGGTATGATCTGCACAAATATGCTGCCATTCCGTCGGGCTTTTTGTGAAAAATTTTGCCTATGCCCCAATTGGCGAAGTTGTTGATAAACGCCGAAGCGACAAATGCCGTCGTGCTTCCGCATACCACATACCAAGTTCCGCCGAAGGTTCCGTCCAACGCTTTATTGATGACGTCCAACTCTCCGTAGTCGAAATAGGCTCCCCAACAGCCGCTTATTACGCTTGCGACAAACATCACAAGACAAGCGGCAAGATTGACGGCGATGGCGAAAATCGAAATCATTGTCGCCGCACGCGGTCCGAAATGTTTGGTGAGAATATCCATACACAAAAAAGCCACCCAAGACACAATTATCCCGCAATCGAGGGCAAGCCAACTTACGTTGAGATTTATGCTTTTGTTTGCGAGGAGATTCATCGCAAATACAGATAGTACAAAACAACAAAGCGTAACGGAAGGGACGGATTTAAGCAAAAGTCGGTATTCTTGAAAAAAATTGCGTAATTTTTTCATAAAAAAACTCCTTGTTTTTTATTGCCGCGGCGGGCTGCCCGAAGCAATGCGTCGGGTTGCAAGCAAGATGGTTAATGCAAGGATAACATCTTTTTGCATCGCCATTATACTCCCTATAAGGTTCTGTTGTCAAAAGATTTTTGTAAAATATGTCGAAAAACGCTCACAATCGGCAAAAAGTTGCGTTTTTTTGCTTGACTAATGAGTGATTGACTGTTAAAATAGAACCATATTCAATGCCAAAATGATTTGGTGAAGAGGTTTTATGAAGAAGTTGACGCTTAAAATGGTCATGTGCATGTGCAATTCCCGAGCTGAGCGCGGGTTTTTGTCCATGACTTTTTAAGGACGAACACCTCACAACTTGCTTGGCTCGGGTTTTTACCCGAGTTTTTTTATTGCATTTTCGGAGACAAAATGATACATCTAATAAATCTATCAAAATCGTATTCTTCTTCGGACGGCGTAGTATCGGCGTTGGAAAACGTAAATCTTACTATCCCCGACGGAACAATTTACGGCATAATCGGTTTGTCCGGCGCCGGCAAAAGCACCCTCGTGCGTTGCATAAATCTGTTGGAACGTCCTACGGAAGGACGCGTCGTAATCGATGGGGAGGAAGTCACTCGTTTGCCCAAGAAACGTTTGTTGGAATTGCGGCGAAACGTCGGAATGATTTTCCAGAACTTCAATCTGTTGGAGCAGCGTACCGTCGAGGCAAACGTCAGGTTTCCGTTGGAGTTGATAAAAATGCCGCGCGAGCAGGCAAATCTTCGCGTTGCGGAGCTGTTGGAGTTGGTGGGACTGACGGATAAAGCAAAATCCTATCCTTCTCAACTGTCGGGAGGACAAAAACAGCGTGTCGCGATTGCGCGCGCACTTGCCACCAAGCCCAAATACGTATTGTGTGACGAGGCGACAAGCGCATTGGACCCGACCACTACCGAATCCATTCTCAAACTAATCAAGGACATCAACAAAAAGTTGGGAGTAACGGTTGTGGTAATAACCCACGAAATGCGCGTTGTCGAAAGTATTTGTACGCACGTTGCGGTAATCGACAACAGTCGTATAGCGGAAGAGGGCTTGGTAAGCGAGGTGTTCAGTTACCCGCAGTCGGATATTGCCAAACAGCTTATTATACCCAATCTTATTCGGTCGCTTTCCGGCGGCGAGGGGGCCAAATTGCGGCTGGTTTTCAATGGTGAACTGTCCGACGAACCGATTATTTCGGCAATGGCAATGGAGTGTCGGGTCGCGGTCAACATACTGTATGCCGATACAAAAAATATTGACGGCAAACCGTTCGGACATATGGTAATTACCGTACCTTCCGACAAAGCGGATACGGTAAAACGGTTTTTGGACGCGCACAGCGTGTCATACAGGGAGGAAGTATGAGTACACTTTTTACACAGCTATGGAAAAACGGCGGTTTTTGGATAGGCGTTGGCGAAACGTTGTATATGACTGTCGCGTCCGCATTGTTGGCTTACATTATAGGGTTGCCTTTGGGCATTGTGTTGGTAATAACGGACAAAGACGGACTTACGCCGATAGCGTGGTTGAACAAAACAATAGGCATTTTGGTAAACGTTTTTCGGAGTATTCCTTTTATAATTTTGATGGTGGCGTTGATTCCTTTTTCGAGAGCTATCCTCGGCACGAGCATAGGCAACGGAGCAATGATACTTATGCTGGTTGTGGCAAGTGCGCCCTATGTCGCGCGTATGGTGGAGTCGTCGCTGAAAGAAGTGGACAGGGGTGTGATCGAAGCCGCCCGATCGATGGGCGCCGACACGTTTAAAATTATATGGAAAGTATACCTTCCCGAAGCCAAGCCGTCTTTGATCGTGGGTGCAATCATTTCCACGGTAACAATTCTCGGATATTCAGCAATGTCGGGTACCATTGCAGGCGGCGGTTTGGGGTCGATAGCCGTTACGCAGGCTCGCCCGTCTAACGCGCAGGACGTGATTTGGCTGTGCGTTGCGCTTATGGTAATTATCGTGCAGATAATACAGGAAGTCGGTATGTTGATTGCCCGCAAAGTGGACAAACGTGTTCGCTCTTCCGTAAAAAAACATCGCAAAAACAATACGGAAACGCTCGGTTAGCGACTAACGCCGCGATACGACTTTTCCGTTAAAATAAATAAAATCAATAAATAATGAAGGAGAGTATTATGAAAAAAATATTTATCGTACTTTTGGCTGTGCTGTTGGTACTCGCAACGACATTCGCGTTTGCAGGCTGTGACGCTTCCAAAACAATTACCGTGGGCGCAAGCGCAACGCCGCACGCGGAGATTCTCGGAATTATCAAGGACAAGTTGGCGGAAGATGGCTGGAAATTGGAAATCAAAGTGTTTGACGATTACATCACGCCCAACACCGCTCTGGATGAAGGCAGTCTGGACGCAAACTATTTTCAACACACGCCGTATCTGGAACAGTTCAACAGCGACTACAACACCGATTTGGTGGGAGTAGGTAAAATTCACTACGAGCCTTTCGGACTTTACGGCAAGAATGTTACCGCCGAACAGTACAAAAAAGCGGATTTCGACAAGACGGGAAGAACAATTCTTATTCCCAACGACGGCAGCAACCTTACTCGTGCGTTGTTTGTATTGCAGGATGAGGGCTTTATCACTTTGCGCAGCGGAGCAAGCGCAACGGAAACACTGTCTGTTCAGGATATTGCAGACAGCAATGGTAACAAAGTCAACACAATAGACGCTCCGACGATCACTGCCATTTTGCAAGAATCCGACGACGGTACTTTGGCTGTCATAAACGGCAATTACGCGTTGCAGGCGGGTATTACGGATACGGTCCTCGCGCTGGAAAATGCCGAAGGCGACGCCGCGCAACTGTACGCCAATATTATAGCCGTCAAAAAGGGCAATGAAGACACCGAAAAGACGCGCGCTTTGCTTTCTGCGCTGTTCAGTCAAGAAGTATATGACTATATCAACGCCACTTATGGCGGGTCTGTGTTGCCTGTGTTTACGGTGGAATAACATCAAGCAAAATGTTTTGCGAACCGTCCCTGCTTGCAGGGGCGGTTTTGAATATTTGGTTGTGAGATTGGCGTCGTTGCTTATGTAACGAACAACGGCACCCCGGTTCAAACAGTTGAAAAAAAGTTTCGTTTTTGATATACTATAAAATGAAATAATAGACGCAACTTCGAATACATTGTAAAAGTTGTCGACGAGGGTTTTATGAACAAAAAAAACGCGACGAATAAAAGTTGCAACTCTTGTGAAAAAATCAAATCGGTCAGAAAAACGAAAATAGGCGGTCAAGCCGTATTGGAAGGTGTTATGATGCGCGGAAACAGCAGCATGGCGCTTGCTTGCCGCGACGAAATGGGCGCTATCCGAATGGATACCACGCGTTTGCCCGTAAAAAAACCTTGGTACAGAAAAATTCCGTTTATTCGCGGCGTAGTGAATATGGTGATTTCGTTGATTTCCGGAACAAAAATAATAGGAAAATCCGCCGAAGTCATGGTGGAAGAAGTGGATACCAAGGGCGACGGATCGGGAATGGGTTGGATGATGTTTGTTTCCACTCTTCTCGGCATTGTATTGGCTTTGGCTTTGTTTATTCTGGCGCCCACCTATGCAACCAAAGGTATTTTCGGTCTGGCAAAACTCAGTACCGAAGATTTGGAGTGGGCGTGGCTCAAATCCTTGTTGGAAGGAGTATTCAAGATACTTATTCTTGTGATATATATGTCCGTTATTTCCTGTATGAAAGAAATCAAACGGGTATTTATGTATCACGGAGCCGAACATAAAACAATCGCGTGTTACGAAGCGGAATTGCCGTTGACGGTGGAAAACGTTCAAAAATGCAGTCGTTATCACGATCGCTGCGGAACAAGCTTTATTGTATTTGTAGTGGTTTTGTCAGTGATACTTATGATGGCGCTGGATATAATATGCGCTGCGGTAGGTTGGACTTTGTTTTTGGAGGACGGCAATTGGTGGCTTAGAACGTTGCTCAAAATAGCGCTCTTGCCGGTGGTGGCAGGTATCAGCTACGAGATGCTGATGTTGCTTGCCCGCAGCAATTTTATACTTTTCCGCCCGCTCAAATGGTTGGGAAAACAATTTCAAAAACTTACCACGAGAGAACCTGATGACGGTATGTGCGAAGTGGCGATAGCCGCATTCAACAAAGTGTTGGAAATGGACGCCGATCTTACTGTCCCCGAAGAACATTTCCCCGATCCCGTCAGTATTGACGAATTTCGTCAAAACCTTGTCACTCGGCATGAAGATTTGGTCAACTGCGTCAAAGGAGATGTGGATTGGCTGTTGTGTACCATTCTCAATATAAAAAAAGCCGACCTTTCCAATCCGAATGTAAAAATCCCATTCGGCTGGTTTATACGTTTGGATAAAATGTCCGAACGTCTTGCTCAGGGAGAGCCTTGGCAGTATGTTGTGGGAGCAACGGAATTTTTCGGACGTACTTTTAGAACGGATAAAAACGTGCTGATTCCGCGTATGGAAACGGAATTGGTATGCGAGCAACTTCTGAAATATATAAATTCCCAAGACAAAGTGTTGGACTTGTGCTGCGGAAGCGGTATTCTCGGCATTACCGCCGCCTGCGAAAAGCAATGCGACGTCACATTGTCGGATATAAGTAAAGACGCTTTGAAGGTGGCTAAACTGAATGCCAAGTTAAACAAGGCAAAGGTGAATTTTGTCGAGTCGGATATGTTTGAAAAAATCAAAGGCAAATTCGACGTAATAGTTTGCAATCCACCCTATATCGACAGCGACACCGTGGAAACCTTAGATGACAGCGTAAAAAATTACGAGCCGCGTTTGGCTCTCGACGGCGGCAAGGACGGATTGGATTTTTATCGTGTTTTGAGAGAACAGTCACCCCGTTATCTCAAAGCCGACGGCAAACTCGTTCTTGAAATCGGATACAATCAGGGAGACGCCGTAAAAGAGATTTTGCAAGACATTTTCGACGTGCAAATTATCAACGACTATTCCGATAACAATCGCATTGTTATTGCTTGTCGCAAATAGAATTTGCTAAACAAGAGTACCATTTTATCTAAAACAGCTGATACGGAGAAATTATGTTGGAAAAATTGGAAAAATTGGAGGAGCGCTACAATTTTCTCACCGAGGAAATTGCAAAACCCGAAGTAATTGCCGACAACAGAAGTTGGAAAAAACTTGTCAAGGAACATAGCAATCTCTCTCCGATAATAGAGTGCTACACTCAATATCGAAAAACGCACGAAGCGCTGGACGCCAATATCGAGTTGTTGAATGTGGAAACGGACAAAGATATGTTGGCTTTGCTTCATGAGGACGTCGCTTTGCAAAAAAAGACGTTGGAGGAGCTTACCGAGCGGCTTAAAGTGCTGTTATTACCAAAGGACCCCAACGACGACAAAAACGTTATTATCGAAATACGCGCCGGAGCCGGAGGCGAAGAAGCCGCGTTGTTTGCCAACGAAATCAGACGTATGTACTATATGTTTGCGGAGAAAAATCGTTGGAAAATCGAAGAAATAGATATAGAAGAAAACGAACTCGGAGGTCTCAAAGAGGGTAGTTTTATGGTTGTGGGAGAGGGTGCGTACAGCAAATTCAAATTTGAAAGCGGCGTACATCGCGTTCAACGCGTACCCGATACCGAAAGTCAAGGGCGTATCCACACCAGCACGATTACCGTTGCCGTACTTCCCGAAGCGCCCGATGTGGATATTGAAATATCCGACAAGGATTTGAAAATAGACACCTACCGCAGCAGCGGGGCCGGAGGGCAGCACGTCAACAAGACGGAAAGCGCCATCAGAATTACTCATTTGCCCACGGGTATTGTGGTAAACTGTCAGGACGAGCGCAGTCAAATCAAAAATCGCGAACGCGCCATGTCCATTCTCAAAAGTAAGTTGTACGATTACTATCAATCTCAGGCGGATGCGGAATATGCCGCCGCACGCAAATCTCAGGTCGGAACGGGCGACAGAAGCGAACGTATACGTACCTACAACTTTCCGCAAGGACGTGTCACCGATCACCGCATCGGACTTACGCTTTATTCCATAGATACCTTTATGAACGGAGATATAGCGGAGATGGTAGAGGCGTTGAGAATAGCCGATCAAACAAAAAAACTTCAATCGGAAGGTGCCTGAGTAACGTAAAATAAGCGCGAATGTGCTTTGAGCTGCACAAATATTTATTTTCGACGGGCATTGTAATTAGGGTTTTCAATTGCGGCGTTTGTCCGTTCGTATGAAAGCGATATGTCCGAAAAACGCGGATTTTCGTTTTTATAACCCGTTTCTATTTGTCACCAAACTCAAATTTTACGGTGAAAAGGTCTTGCACGGTTGCGAACTTCAATTTCAAGAAGGTTTTACATTATGAAAAAAATTGTTTATTTAATTTTGGCAATTGCTATTTTCGCTTCGGCTCTTTGCGCGCTGGCTGCGTGCAAAAGCGATGAGCTCACGCTGTATGTGCCGGACGGCGCGCCGGCTCTGTCCGTTGCCAAGATAATCGATGAAGGAAAAATCGGCGGCGGCGTCAAGCTTGGTTCGCGAAAGGTTCGAACAACCGTTACAACGGGAGAGGATGTCATTGCAAAATGCGGTAGCGGCGAGGCGGATATGGCGGTACTGCCCACAAATGCGGCGGTAAAAATTTGCGCTACTCGTGGAGATTATATGATTTTCAGCGTCAATGTATACGGGGTGCTTTATATAGTCGGTTCGGAACAATTGACCGATCTCAAACAATTAGAGGGCAAGCGCCTGTACAGTATCGGTTTGGGCAACACTCCCGAATATGTTTTCAAGACTGTATGCGACGGCAAAGAAGTGCAATACGAAGAATATGACGGAGACCGTACGCTGTACGGCAAGGTTATGCTAAAATATTTTTCCGACGCGTCGGAAATAATCCCGCAAGTTCTTCAAGGCAAAGCCGATTTTGCTTTGGTTGGCGAGCCTGCCGCAACTCAATTGATGAGCAAATTATTGGAACAAGGTAAAACCGCCTACAATCTGTTCGATTTGCAACAGTTGTGGAAAGAAACCGTTAAAAGCCAACGCGACGGGTATCCTCAGGCAAGCCTCATTGTAAAAAAATCCTTGTATACAGCCGCGTTACAGCGTTGGTTGGACACGTCTTTGAGAGAGAACGAGGCGTTTTTGAGGGAAAATGTCGGCAGAGTAAAAGATATTTTGCAATCCGTCGGCAGTTCTCTCACAATACGATTTACCGACGAAATAATAACGCGCTGTAATCTTGCTTACGTGCCGGCAGCGGATGCGAAAGAGGATATAGAAACGTACCTTGACAAATTCAAAGGTATGGAACAATTCTTGCCGTTATCGCCGAGTTTGTTTGGAAACGAGTAGATGCCAAAGCCGTATCTGCTGTAAATCTATGAACAAAACAACAAAGAAAATTTTTATAAACATCGCCCAGATTGCGGGTTTGATAGCGGCGGCGCTCCTTGTGTGGTACGCCGCTTGCATTGTCACACGCAACGAATTTGTTGTGCCCGATCCTTGGAATACCGTACGTTTGGCTTTTACGATGTTGGGAGAGGGTAAAATATGGTTATCGTTGCTTGCCACTCTTGCAAGATCGGCGGTTGCATTTGCATTATCTTTATCGGTTGCTTTGGGGTTGGCGCTGTTTTCGGGGACATTCCCCAAAACGCGCTTTGCGGTGGGAGTAATGGTTACGTTTTTGCGCGCATTGCCTACGATCGCGATAATTTTGATGATGTTGGTGGTATTTCGCTCGACAACCGTTCCCGTCGTCGTAGCTTTTTTGGTGGCATTTCCCGTTGCTTACAGCGCCTTCGAACGGCAATTCGATCGCAACAAACAACTTTTTGATGTGTGCAAAGTATACGACGTAACAGCCGCAAATCGTATACGGTATTATCTTTTCCCGCTAATTAAAGAAGAAATATTTTCGGTGGTGCAGGAGGAATTGCCGCTTTGCATCAAAGTGGTAATAGCGGGCGAAGTACTTGCATTGCCTCTCAATGCCGTTGGCAGAGAAATGTATGCGAGCAAAATTGCCCTCGAAACGGCGCGCGTCGTTGCATTGACGGTTTTGGTGCTTGCGGTGTGTTACGTTATCGGCGGCATTTTAACCTTAATCGGGAGGCGTTGCTGTGATAGAATTAAATAAAATTTCCGTTGCCTACGGCGACAATGTAATATACGATAATTTCAGCTTTCGTTTCGAAGAAGGCGTCAATGTCGTTTTGGGTGCTTCGGGCAGCGGCAAAACCACGTTGCTAAATGTGATAAGCGGCTTGATCGATTTCAAAGGCGTTTGCAAAACCGACCCCGTGGCTATGGTATTTCAAAATCCCTGTCTTGCCCCAACTACCGCGCTCAACAATGTCGTTGCTGTACTTGACCGCAAAGACTCCGTGCATAAAGCGGAGCAAATGCTCGAACTTTGTCATATCGGGGACAAGGCGCGTCAGCGTGTCGATCGACTTTCGGGAGGAGAGCAGCAGCGCATTTCGCTTGCTCGTGCTTTCGCGGTCAACCGTTCCGTGTTGCTGATGGATGAGCCCTTCAACAGTCTGGATTTCGGCGTAAAACGTAAGCTGTATTCTATTTTGTACGAACTTCTTGCATGCTATCGAAAAACAGTGGTGTTGGTTACTCACGATGTGGATGAGGCGATTTGTTTGGCGGATAGAATATATCTGCTGAGCGGGCGTCCTGCAATTTTACAACAAGTTGAGCAAATCGATTTGCCGCGCGCTCAACGCGACGAATACTCCTCGGAACTTTTAGCTTTGCGCAGGACTCTGCAAAAAATGTTGTTATAAATAAAATTTATACGGCACCCAATATTTACCAATAAGCACGCGCCCGTCATAAAGTTGACGGGTTTTGTCATTTTTTGTTATAATAATCAAGTTGTATTAGAGTGTGATATTTTGTTTTTTGCGCATACGTTAAAAGCGTTGATTACGTCAAAAAGTTGCGTACGGCAAATTTGTCGCCGGATATTATCGAAAATAGCTTTTGGAGGATCATTCATGAAAGGTTCAACTTTGCCTTTTGACGGAACGCCCGAACAGGAAAAGGAGCTTCGTCAAAAACTTGCGGAACTGAAAACAAAACCGGGTGCGCTTATGCCTGCGATGCAGTTTGCGCAGGGCTTGTACGGCTATTTGCCCTATGAAGTGCAATGTATTATCGCCGAGGAATTGAACGTAACGCTGTCGGAAGTATACGGCGTGGCAACGTTTTATTCGCAGTTTTCCCTTTATCCCAAGGGAAAGTATCAAATAGGCATTTGTCTCGGCACGGCGTGTTATGTAAACGGTTCGCAAGCCGTATACGAAAAATTGCAACAGTTGTTGGGCATTCACAGCGGCGAATGTACCGCAGACAGACTGTTTGGTTTGGATGCCACGCGTTGCGTCGGATGTTGCGGTATGGCGCCGGTTATGACCGTCAACAACGATGTTTACGGCAAGATAAAACCGGACGAAGTGGAAGGTATTCTTGCCAAATACAGGGAAAGGGATTAGTGCGTTTATGAATATCGAACAACTTGAAAAAATCAAAAGAGAAACTTTTAAAAATGTCGGTAACCGTGAGACAAACAGTACTCTTACGGGAATGAACTTTGACAGACAAATTATGATTTGCGGCTCAACGGGCTGTGCGTCCAACAATTCTCAAATCATTCGACAACGTTTTATCGAACTTGTCGCGCAAAAACATCTGGATAGGATACACGTGGGGCAAACGGGTTGTTTCGGGTTGTGCGCCGCGGGTCCGGTTGTGGTTGTTTATCCCGACGGCACCTTTTACAGTCATGTAAAGCCGGAGGACGTGGATGAAATAGTGGAAAGTCACCTTATTCACAATGTCGAAGTAAAGAGACTTTTATATGTGGACGCCGACGGCAAGATAAAACCGTTCAACGAAATCGAAAGTTATTGCCGTCAACTTCGTCATGCTTTGCGCAATTGCGGAGTGATCGACCCCGAAGATATAAACGAATATATCGCGCGAGACGGATATTTTGCGCTTTATAAAGCTTTGACGGAAATGTCGCGCGACGATGTGATAGATACCGTTACGAAATCGGGTCTCAGAGGCAGAGGCGGCGCAGGATTTTTGACGGGTAAAAAATGGAAATTTACAAAAGACGCAGAAGGGGACAAAAAATACGTTTGCTGTAACGCCGACGAGGGCGACCCGGGTGCGTTTATGGATCGTTCGGTATTGGAAGGCGACCCGCATTGCGTAATAGAAGCTATGGCTATTGCCGCCTATGCGGTGGGAGCCGACCGCGGTTATGTTTATGTGCGAGCCGAGTATCCTATTGCCGTTCAGCGTCTCAATATCGCGCTGAATCAAGCAAGAACTTACGGTTTGTTAGGGGACAGAATTTTCGGAACGGATTTTTGTTTCGATTTGGAAATTCGTCTCGGTGCGGGAGCGTTTGTATGCGGTGAAGAAACGGCATTGATGACCAGTATAGAAGGACATCGCGGCGAACCGCGTCCGCGTCCTCCGTTTCCCGCGGAAAAGGGATTGTTCGGCAAACCCACTCTTCTGAACAACGTAGAAACTTATGCCAACGTGGCGCAAATTATTTTACACGGCGCCGAAAGTTACAACACAATCGGTACCGAGCGCAGCAAGGGAACCAAGGTGTTTGCATTGGGAGGCAAAATAAACAACACGGGTTTGGTGGAAGTGCCCATGGGTACCACTTTGAAGGAAATAATCTATGACATAGGCGGCGGTATACCCAACGGGAAAAAATTCAAGGCGGCACAAACGGGCGGTCCGAGCGGAGGCTGTATCCCGGCAAGCTATCAGGACATACCCATTGATTACGAAAGTCTTGCCTCAATAGGGTCTATGATGGGCAGCGGCGGACTCATCGTTTTGGATGAGGACAACTGCATGGTGGATATTGCCAAATTTTATTTGCAATTTACTGTGGACGAAAGTTGCGGTAAATGTACTCCGTGTCGAATAGGTACAAGGCGGCTTTATGAAATGCTGTGCAAAGTGACGGAGGGCAAGGCATCCTTGGAAGATTTGGACAAAATGGAACAACTTTGTTACTATATAAAGGATAATTCTTTGTGCGGTTTGGGACAATCCGCACCAAATCCGGTTCTGTCGACGTTGAAGTATTTTCGCGAAGAATACATAACCCACATTGTGGAAAAACGTTGTCCCGCCGGGGTCTGCAAAGCGTTGCTCAGATACGAAATCGATCCGTCCAAGTGCAAAGGCTGCACTTTGTGCGCACGCAACTGTCCCGCAAACGCAATCAGCGGTACCGTACGGGAACCGCACAAAATCGATACGGATAAGTGTCTCAAATGCGGAATTTGCGCCACAAAATGCAAATTCGGCGCAGTGAAAAAGGTGTAGTGGGGTAATACTTATGATCAATCTCAAAATAAACAATATACCCGTATGTATAGAAGACGGCAGCACGGTTTTGGAAGCGGCACGCAGTATCGGTATCAAAATTCCCACGTTATGCCATTTGAAGGGAATAAGCGAATTGGGCGCGTGTCGCGTATGCGTGGTCGAAGTAAAAGGAATGCGCAATCTTGTGGCTGCTTGCGAATACCCCGTAACCGAAGGGATGGAGGTGTTTACCAATACCGAACGCGTACTTAATTCGCGAAAGACTACAATCGAACTGATACTGTCCGATCATCGCAAAGACTGTCTGAGCTGTGAGCGCAACACTAACTGCGAATTGCAGCGCCTTTCGCACAAATATGCCTGCGACAGTCACCGTTTTGCGGGAAGCACGCGCGATTTTGTATTCGACGACAGTACGGATTATCTCATCAGAGACAACAGCAAGTGTATTTTATGTCGCAGATGTATTGCCGTATGTAAACGTCAGCAAGGCGTGGGTGTGATAGGCGCCAACGAACGCGGTTTTTCGACGCACGTTGCATGTCCGTTCGATATGAAACTCGCAAACACTCCCTGCGTGGGCTGCGGACAGTGCATTAACGTATGTCCGACAGGCGCTTTACAGGAAAAGGAAGAGATTACGCGAGTGCGGGAAGCGCTTTCCAATCCGGGAAAATATGTGGTTGTGGGATATGCTCCGTCGGTACGCGCGGCGCTTGCCGAGTCGTTTGATTTATCGTTGGGTACAAATTGTCAGGGGAAAATCAATACGGCGCTCAGGTATCTCGGATTCGACAAAGTGTTCGACGTAAACTGCTCGGCAGATTTTACTATTATGGAAGAAGCCAATGAATTAGTGGAACGCATAAAAACAGGCGGCAAATTGCCTATGTTTACGAGTTGCTGCCCCGGCTGGATAAATCATATTCAAAAAAATTATCCGGAACTTTTGGACAATTTGTCAAGTTGCAAATCTCCGCAGCAAATGTTCGGCGCGCTTATCAAGCATGTTTTTTCCAAAATTGCCAAGATCGACCCGAGAGATTTGTTTGTGGTTACCGTTATGCCGTGTACTGCTAAAAAAGGTGAGAAAAACCGCACTTTTACCGACGGCCTCGCCGACGTGGACGCGGTGCTTACCACTCGCGAATTGTCTGCGTTGTGCAAGGAAAACGGAATATTGCTCAACGAATTGCCCGACAGCGAAACGGATCGTCCTTTCGGTGAATTCAGCGGCGCGGGCGCAATATTCGGTGCGACGGGAGGCGTTATGGAAGCCGCGCTGCGCACTGCGGCGAGCATTTTGGACCCCAATGCGCGTTTTTCACCGGTAGAATTCAGCGAAGTTCGCGGTCTTGCAGGTGTCAAATCCGCTTCTTATACTATTGCGGGACAAAAAATAAACGTTGCGGTTGTCAACGGACTCAACAGTGTCAACAAGATTTGCGAATCGGTCAAACAAGGTGAATCGGATTATCAATTTATTGAGGTTATGACCTGCCCCGGAGGTTGCGTCATGGGCGGCGGTCAGCCTATACGTGCAACCATTGTCAGACACAAGGCGGAAATTGCCGCAGCGCGTGCGGGAGTACTTTATTCTGCGGATAAATCCATGTATACTCGTCGCAGTCACGACAACGCCTCTTTGCAAAAAATATATTCCGATTATATCGGAGATGCCTGCGGCGAAAACGCGCACAAGTTGTTGCATACGCACTATTGTGCGTTGCCCAAATATGTAAAGGAGTGATTCTGACAGCGGGCATTTTTCTGCTCGTTTGTACGGGTGTATTTCGGGCTATGTATTTACGTATGGCGATAACTTCGTTGCGTTCGAATATCATCTGTGCGAGAACGCATAGAAATTTATATCGCTCGATTTTTACAAACTTACTCGTCCGATTAACACACGGACGAGTTTTTTATACGATATTTTCGAAAATGTATTGAAATTTGCCCGCAAATACGCTACAATAAATATAGGTGAAATTTGTCGTCACCCGAAAATGAAAACGGAGGAATAACTCAATTGATACAAGTAATTTACGGCGCCAAAGGCACAGGAAAAACCAAAGTTATCGTAGAACACGCCAACAACTATGCCCGCGAGGCAAAAGGCGTTGTGGTATATATCGATCGTACCAATCACAGATTGCATGATTTGCACCGCAATATCCGGTTGGTAGACGCTTCCAGCTACGATCTCAAAAGCCAACATGACATTCTTTCCTTTATCAAGGGGATGTTAGCCGCAAACTTCGATATAGAACAAATTTATATTGACGGTGTTACCCGTTTGCTGGACTGCAACATCAGCGAATTAAAAGAATTGTATACGGGTATGGAAGTCATTTCGCGTGAACATAATGTCAATTTTGTAATTACCGCCAGCGGTGCGCGCGAGGAACTGCCGCCGTTTATTGAAAAATATGTAGACTGAGTTTGTATTTGCTTTTTTGTCTCAAATTCACTCGCCCCGATTATTCGGGGCGTTTTGTTTGACTGTTTTTAGTCGATAGACGCAAAAATCTTGACACGGCGCGTTTTGATGTTATAATGTAATTGGTGTAATTTTCACATCTTTACAAATTGTCAAAACCGATCAATCGGCAAAAGAACGGACAAAACGGTTTTTACAAAAATTTGTTCGCTCGGCATAGCTACATATGCTGTGACGAAAATGTGTTTTGCAAAATCATATCTTTACGGGAGGTTTTATATGAAGAAATTTTCGGCAATAATTTGTTCGATAATTCTACTCGCAACGGCGTTGTTTGCGTTTGCGTCCTGTGGGGGAGTAAAAAAAGTTGACATCGACAGGTTGCTGTCAAAATGCGACACTCACAAGGAGGTTTCTTTGCGTGAGGGTGGAATTGACAATGCCGATACAATAAATGTAAAAATAAAAACAGACGTATACGCGGTTTATGTATACGAGGCAGAGTACGGCAACAGTATTACTTTGGATTATGTTTTTGACGACAACTGCGACGTTTCTTCTTCCTTGGATTTCGCAAACGGGAGCGTAGACGTTTACATTGAGGCGAAGTATACATCAAACTATTTGAGTATCAACAAAGGCAATTACCTCATAGTCGGCATACCCGAATCGTGGTTGGAAAACGGATTTGTCAGAAACTCGGCTGTCGAAGTGGTTGTCGATACCGGCGCCGTCCAGATAGAGGATATAGAACAGATAGGTTCAATAAGCGTTGTCGATAGAACGGGAACGGTGTATATCGACGATTGTCATGCCGACGTAATAGACGTCAACGTAAATACCGGTGCGGTGTATGTGGAAGCGGATTGCGATAAAACGACAATAAACACAGATACGGGTGCGGTGCAGTTTGATTTGACGGCGAGGGAAATTACCGTTACTACCGACACGGGTTCGATCAAAGGCACCGTTGAACATCCGCAATATTGGTACACAATTGACGCACACACGTCTACCGGCAGTTGTAACCTGAAAAATCGTACCGGCAGCAACGATTATAAGTTGACACTCGATACGGATACAGGCAGTATAAAAGTGCGTTTCGATAACGATTAGGAGAAACAATGAACACGATCGATATTATATTTCTGATATTTTTGGCAATAAGCGTGCTTGCGGGCTTTTTCAAAGGACTTATCAGACAAATATTGACTATATTGGGAATAATAACCGTAGCCACATTGACGGCAACGATAGCTCCGTATGTGCAGAGTTGGTTTGTCAATGTAATAGAAAACGACAAGACCCGCAATTTGATCTCTTTCATAGTGGCGGCGTTTTTGATCGCCTTGGCATACGGCGTGGCGGCGCTGCTCATAAGTCGTTTGCTGAAAAGATTGCACGTGCTTAAATTTTTGGATAGGATGTTGGGCGGATTGCTGGGCTTTGCGGTAGTGTATCTGATTTTTGCTGTAATATTTGCTTTGTTCAACGAAACGGGAGAACAATTTATGCCTCGGTTGAAGGCACTTGTAGGCGACTCTTTCGTCAGCAGTTGGGTTGGACAGCATATCTATGCCAACAATTTCTTCGGTCGCTGGATAATAGTGGACATTGCAAAAAAATTGCTCGAATCGCTGACTCCCGCAGTATGACAAAAACGTTTCAAACGGGTAAATTTATATAATCTCCTACAAAATATCGACGAAATTCAACTGAAAATTGCAAAAATAAAAACCACAAAAAAATACAGACTATGCGGTACCAAAATTTTTGCACGCGTTATATGCGGAAAATTTAATAGTTTAACAGATCGAAGTTTTTTAGGCGCTTTTCTCAAAAAAGCGCCGTTTTTTCGAGCGACGCTGTGCAATCGATATAGGCAGAAAATATAACATTGCTGCGGCTGTCTAAGTTTAACATTCTTGTGCGGGTTTGCAGTTTTGACGCCGAGAGGGACTTTACATAGTGATTTTCGTCCAATGGTGCAAATTGATCAAATAAACTTGACCAAAAAGGTCAAACTGTGTTAAGATGGTTTTATTCACAAGGGAGTAGTTCGCTTGAAAGTAAGTTGTCGTGCCCACATGCCGAGTTTACACTCGGGTACGACATTGAAGAACGAGACTTGCGCTGTTTTGCGGCGTAGTCTCGCTTTTTTTACAAAAGAAACGGAGAGTAGTAGATATGCTGGTAGATTTATTCAACGGCTGGATAAAAGATTTGCACGTAGGTATACAAATTGCCTTGTTCGTGATCGGATTGGCTGCGGGAGTGTTTTTTTTGGTAAAGTTCTGCGATCTGTTTGTGGACGGAGCGGGTGTGATAGCTCAAAAGCTAAAAGTATCGCCGCTCATTATCGGTTTGACCATTGTGGCTATGGGGACTTCTTTGCCCGAGCTTGCCGTATCGGTATCCGATTCGGTAACGGCATTGAACGGCGGAAACGCCAATGTAGCAATCGGAAATGTTGTGGGCTCCAATATTTGTAATATTTTGCTTGTGTTGGGGTTTTCTGTGGTGTTTACTCCGATTGCCGTCAAAAAAAGCGTCAATCGTAGAGAAATGCCCATTTTGTTGGGTGTGACCGCTATCACGGTACTGTTTGTGTGTTTGTTCGGTTTGCACTCTGCGGCGGCTGTCGACGATCTTGCTATCACGCGTTGGGAGGGTATTATTCTCGTTGTGGGAATAGCGATATATATCTCTTATTTGGTTATCGTGGCAAAGAGCCGTCCCGAACAGCTGGACGCCGCCGTAGAAGATTCCGTTGCGGATATGCCGTGGTGGAAGGCTGTTTTGTTTGTGTTGTTGGGTGCCGCGGGCATCATTCTCGGCGGGCAATTTGTGGTTTTCGGTGCAAAAGGCTTGGCTCTTCGCGGAGCTTCGGCATTGAAATTGGATGCCGACCTGTCGGAGGCTCTGGTAGGTCTTACCATTGTGGCGGTAGGCACTTCTTTGCCGGAATTGGTGACGAGTACCGTCGCGGCAAAAAAAGGACAAAACGAGTTGGCCCTCGGCAATGTAATAGGGAGCAATATCTTTAATTCCCTGTTTGTATTGGGGATTTCCGCCGTTGTCAATCCGCTTACAACAGGCAGTCAGGTGCTTGTAGACGTATTTGTTATGCTTGCTGTAACGATTATGCTTTTTGTATTCAGTCTCGGCGGCACACTTAAACGTTCTCACGGAATAGTTTTGTTGAGCTGTTACTTTGTGTACTTAGCGTATCTTGTTTTGCGTACTGTATTAGGGTGGAGTTTTTAGATGTGGCAGCTTATATTTGTAAGTTTAGCTTTGGGTATCGGCTTGGCAATGGACGCATGCGCCGTATCTATGAGCAACGGCATGAACGAACCCGATATGAAAACGGGCAAAGCGATAGGTATTGCCGCAATATTCGGTTTTTTTCAAGGCTTGATGCCCATGATAGGTTGGCTTTGTGTCAGTTTTATCGTGGAGCAGTTCGGAAAATTCGAACCGTGGATTCCGTATATTGCATTGGTCTTGTTGGTTATAGTGGGCGGCAAGATGCTTTACGACGGTATAAAAAAGAAGGAAGAGCGCGGTGAACGCAAAAAACTGTCCTTTACGGTGCTTGCTGTTCAGGCTGTGGCGACATCTATCGACGCATTGTCTACGGGGTTCGGTTTGGCGGACATTGCGGGTTCGGTTTGGTGGAAGGCGCTTTTATCTTCCGGCATAATTGCGACGATTACCTTTGGAATTTGCATAGGCAGCGTGTATTTGGGAAAAAGGTTTGGCACAAAGTTGGGAAACAAAGCGCAAATTTTGGGAGGATGTATTTTGATCGCCATCGGGCTGGAAATCTTTTTGACGGGCTTGCTTTTGTAAGTTCGAAAAAATCATTCATTGCAGACATTTGATTCGTGACGAAAAGTTTATTGAAATATTTTTTTCAAAGTTGTATAATAAGACATATTAAGACAATAGTTTGCGTGTTTCGACACGACATTAAAATATATTCGACGCAAGACGAGGGGCAGCAAATGGAAAAACTCAATCCTTTGACGGACAGTAACGATATACCGACGAGGTTTATAACAATAGGCGAAATTATGTTGCGGCTTACGCCGCCCAACTACGAAAAAATTCGTACGGCAACCAATTTCGAAGCAAGCTACGGTGGCAGTGAGGCAAATATCGCGCTTGCATTGGCAAATCTGGGTGTAGACAGTACGTTTTTCAGTGTTGTGCCCAACAACAGTTTGGGTAAAAGCGCCGTACGTATGCTGCGCAGCAACGATGTGCATTGCAGTCCGGTTATTTTGAGTACCCCGGAAGAAACTCCCACTCATCGATTGGGGAGTTATTACTTGGAAACGGGATATGGAATACGCCCGAGTAAAGTTATTTATGACAGAAAGCATAGCGCTTTCAGCGAATACGATTACGCCAACGTGGATTTGGAACGGCTTTTAGAAGGATTTGGGTGGCTTCATTTAAGCGGAATCACTCCCGCATTGTCGCCGAGTTGTGGCAAGTTGGTAAAGGACAGCTTGAAAATCGCCAAGCAAAAGGGGCTTACGGTCAGCTTTGACGGTAATTTCCGCAGTAAATTGTGGTCGTGGGAGGAAGCAAGAGATTTCTGCACCGAGTGTCTGCCCTATGTGGACGTGCTTTTGGGGATTGAACCCTATCACTTGTGGAAAGACGAACGTGACCACTCCAAGGGAGACGTCAAAGACGGCGTTCCATTGCAACCGAGTTACGAACAGCAAGACGAGATATTCCGCAAATTTGTCGAGCGCTATCCAAATATCAAATGTATAGGGCGACACGTTCGTTATGCTCACAGCGGTAGCGAAAACAGTCTTAAAGCTTTTTTGTGGTACGAAAATCACACATTTGAAAGTAAACTGTTTACATTCAACATTCTCGATCGCGTAGGTGGCGGCGACGCGTTTGCCAGCGGGCTTATTTATGCTATGATGCACAACTACAAGGCAATGGATATGGTAAATTTTGCAGTTGCAAGCAGCGCCATAAAACATACGATTCACGGCGACGCCAACATAACCGACGATGTGCAAACTATTCGAAATTTGATGGATATGAATTATGACATCAAAAGGTAAACGGGAGTAGTTGCGGTATTGCAAAACTTTGAAAAATGCAGTTGCAAAATAACTGGGGCTGTCGCAAACATAATTGCGACAGCCCCAAATTTCGGTAATACCGATTGTTTAAAATCATATCCCAAAAGTTTCGTTGCATTTTCGGAATTACTGCTAATTACAATTTTGCCGAAGTTGCCGCCTCTTTGTTCCGAAGTATGGTTTGGATAATTGTTGTAAAAATTCTTGGCACGCTCTTCCGCTTTAAACTCTTTAAAAAAATATTATAAATTGAAATTTAATACTCGGCGTAATCCCGCAGTTTTTCTATAATCCCCACATAGTCGTGAGCTTTACCTTTGAATTTCTCGGGATTAATGGGATGATGAATATTATACAAGATACCCGTCTTGCCTGTTCGTCCCAAATCGCTTTCGTCAAGATGACGTTCGTCGATATGTACATTTATGATTTCAAGACACATCAAAACATAATTATCTCCATCGGAGATTTCCTTTTCCCACTTGAACTTACATTCAAGATTAATAAAACATTCTTCTATCATAGGTGCATTTATCATATCGGCTTTTACGGCAGTCAAACCTGCTAATGTTATTTCATCATCGTCAAATTTATTATGTTGTATAGTCGCCATGCATTTGTCGTAAATATCCGCGGACATAAAGTTGATGACAGCTTCTTTTGTTTCATGAAGCGTTTGATATAAATGTCCGTATTTGCTGACTGCCGAGACAATTGCATAAAAACCGTTTTTGCCACCTGTAAATGTAGTCCATGATTGCATACAGGCATTGGTTAGGCCGTTACTTTTGTATGAAGTGATGAGATATAGCGGCGATGGTATTTGCACCACAAATTCCATCCAATGGAATCCGTACATTTCCATGTTTTTCATAGAGTTGGGTAATGCACAATACTTTCTTTTCAAGATAAAAACCTCCGTAAATTAAAATAATGTCGGTCTGTGAACATAAGTTGCTCCAATTATCAGCTTGCTGTGATTTCGGTAATTTGCAAACGATCCCTGATTTTATATAGCCGATCGCTTAAATTTTCATTTTGCTTTATAAATTCAAGAAGATATTTTTCAGTTATCACAAACTGTTTGTTATCCGGCGAACGCGTTTTGGTGCAAAGTCGCTGTTCGCCATCCACATCCGTTATTTGAAAACCATGAATAATTCTATTGCGCTTTTCTGTTAGTTCTTTGTATAAATCTGCGAGACTTTCATCATGTATTGACAATTCGAGTTGAATATCTTCTAAAAGTTTTCCTGACATTTTGTCTGTTAACTTATACCATAATTTTGATGGCTTGTTGAATATCAAATTCTCAATTACGAATTGTGTGTTAGAATTAAAAACACACAGTGCCGATCCAAGTAGTTCGCGGTATTTTCTTGAAGGCAATGATTGTCTCGTATAATCTTCGTACATTTTTCCTCCGGGATTGTTTATTAAAAATTATAGCCCAAACCGTGGATTCGTATTTTTTGTCATGGCGGAAGAGATGGGATTCGTCCCGAGCAGGGCGAGGGTAAGTGGAACGAAGTGGAGCGCTACATCATTTCGCACTCGCATCTTTGTAGTCACAATGCGGCAAGTAAAAAGGAGCGAAGAAAAGGACCCACACAAGATGTGAGTTCTTTTCTTTGCGACCAATAGACGCAGCCGCCGCGTGGCGGAAGAGATGGGATTCGAACCCATGTGTCGCCGATAGGCGACAACCGCATTTCGAGTGCGGGCCGTTACAACCACTTCGATACTCTTCCATGTTAGTTATTTAGATATTTGATTTGCTCGCTACTTTGCATGCTCGCACTGTGCGGGCCGTTATGCTCGGGCTTCGCCCTGTGCAGCGTTCGGCGCTTTGCACCTCGGTGCAACGCTCGCATATTTACCTTTTTATCGTACACTAAAAAGAGTCAAATGTCAAGTGTGCGGCGGCAAAATTGTTGATGTGGCGAGTCGGTTTGTCGCTTGCGTCGAAGTGTTAAATGTGTTAAAATTTCAGATATGAGCAACACTTTGCAAATAAACGGACGTACAATAGCATATCAATAGGTACGCAAGCCGGTAAAAAATATCAACATAAAAGTAAAACGGGACGGAACGGTGTATGTTTCGGCTAACAATCAAGTGACAATTGCGCAAATCGAAAAAGTTTTACGCTCGAAATCTGCCGCTATATGTCGGGCGTTGGAACATTTCGAACAATTGTCTGAACACAAAAACGCCTACTCGTCGTTTTACGACGGAGAAAAAATCACTTTGTTTGGAAAAGAAAAGGTTGTTATTTTCCGCGAAGGAACGCAAAACGTAATCGATGAACGCCCCGACGCCGTATTGATCACGGTCAAAGGTTCCGCCGACATTTCTTTGTCTCAAAAACTGTTGCATAGATGGTTGTACTGTCGCTTGGAAGAAGAAGTAAGAGATATATGCGCACAAGTTTATCCGTTTTTTTCGCGATATGGAGTAAAATTTCCGCAAATAAAGTTTCGTTTGATGCGTTCGGAATGGGGCAGTTGCAATCCAACGCGAGGCAGCGTTTTATTTAACGGTTTTCTTGTCTCGGCTCCGCGTGAGTGCATAGAATATGTAGTTGCGCATGAATTTTGTCACTTTCTTCATCCCGACCATTCAAAAGCATTTTATGCTTGTCTGACTGCTGTTTTGCCCGATTGGAAGCGCCGCAAAAAATTGCTTAACGAAACGTGCGTCGTACAATAACCCATAGGCGTTAAAACAAAATTGTTTTGCGCAATAGCAAAATATATTTGAAATTGCGAACTGATAAGTCGGCATTGTTTGGGGCTGAGGTAAAAAGCGAGGATGGAATATTTCGCAAAGTAAATTTCGATAGTGCAGCGCAATAATTTCTCAAAATCGTTGACAAATAAGTGTGAGAGCAGTATAATATGTTAGCAAATTGAATATGCGCCCTCAACCGAGCGGAACGCAGTGGAGCGAACGTCACGAGCCGAAGGCGAGTATTAGCTCAATTGGATAGAGCGTTGGTCTACGGAACCAAAGGCGAAAACTCCGTAAAATTGAATATGCGCCATTAGCTCAATTGGATAGAGCGTTGGTCTACGGAACCAAAGG
>CANQGD010000021.1 GCA_947601445.1 uncultured Clostridia bacterium
GCATCTGGGTGTAGCGCAGTTTGGTAGCGCACTAGACTGGGGGTCTAGGTGTCGCTGGTTCAAGTCCAGTCACTCAGACCAAAAGCCGAAAAATGGGGCAAAAATGCCCCATTTTTTGCAAAAATGAGCCCTTTTTGAGGGCTTTTTTTTGTTGGTTTGAAAAAAATTTAGCAAAAATAAGTGTCAAAATAAGTGTCAAATTTTTGCACTTCACTTTGCTCAAAATCCGTGTTCACATGGGTGTATATATCCAGTGTCATATTTACGGTTGAGTGCCCCAACCACTTTTGAACCACCTTGGGCGCTACTCCTGCTTCGGCACAGCGCGTTGCGAATGTATGGCGTAGACTATGAACGCTTATTCCGGTGAGTTGCAATTTCTTGCAAAGTTTGTTCATAAAATTTTGGTAAGTTCCTTTGGAGTATTCAAATAGTTTGCCTTCTTTCTTGTGCGGAAGTATCTCCGCCGTTCTTGCAAACAACGGCATTATGCGTTTGGATGTTTCCGTTTTTGGTGCTCCCACCGTTCCGTCCCGGTCAATGCTTTTGGAGATCGTCAGTGTCCGAGCTTCGAAGTCGATGTCGTCGGCATCCAGAGCGGCAGCTTCTCCAATGCGCAGCCCCTGGTAAAGGCAACACAGATACAGCGCTCCGTGAGGATCATTATTACAGGCAGCAACAAAGCGCCGTTCTTCTTCCAAAGTGAGCGCTCTGGAAGGGCGCCTTTTGATGTGTTTCACTTCAACGTTGTCCAGAGGGTTTTCTTTGATGAGTTTGTTGCGCAGCGCTCGTTTGTAGGCGTCGTTGAGGATAGTGTAAACTGCGGTGCATTTGCGCGGGTATTGCTCGGCAAGCGCATTGAAGAATTTTTGCCACTCGATGGCGGAGATGTTGTTCATTGGCTTGTTTTGCAGCTCCTCGGTGCTGCGCAAGTAGTAGCGAATTGTTTTGAGCGTGGACGGACGGATTTTTCCCACTTTGTACAGTTCCAGCCACTGTTTCAGCCATTCGCCCAACGTGATCACGCCGGAGCGAGCAGAATTTTGTGGTTTTTTAAGCGCTTTTTTGAGATTGTTTATACACTCGTTTGCGGTTCTGCCGTAGACGGAATGTTGCTTTCCGTCCCGGTAAAATCTTGTCCAATATCTCCCGTCGGCTCTTTTCTTTATTGTCTTGCCCTTGTATTTTCTCATTGTTTCTTCGGGTAAAAAAATAGGCGCCGAACAATTGTCGTCCGGTCGCCAATCTTTCAATAGGTTATTGAGTTGTTCTTCTTTATTTGTGGGTGGCTGCCTTTTGCTCTGCTTGTAGACGGTGGCTTTCATCATGCCGATCACTTGCATCAGAGCGCCGTGCACTTGTTCCAACAGCAGTACAAAATCTTGTAGTTCCATGTTTACATTCTCCTTTTTTTGATGATGTAAACAATGGTAGCAGATTTTGTATCTAAAATTTTACCTTAAAAATCATAGTATTTTTTAGGTAGGTTTATTTTTTAAGCTTCTTCTTGGTGTCGATTTCCAATTGCTGTATGCTTTTGTCCGGTGTCGGAAGATCTTCCGGCATGGTACCGCCAAGACTTGAGATAGTTTCTCTTACTGCTTTGCCAACTTCGTAATGTGCGGCGTTTGCCTTTGCCGGTGTGTCTGTGCCTTCACGGCGCATTTTGGCTTCCGTTTGCGTTATGCGGAAGAGATTGGCTGCGAGCTCCTCACTGCCCATGTAGTCGAGTATCTCGTCTCCCTCTGTAAGTCCTTTGTGTTCGGCAATGTCTCGGGCGGTCATTCCATTGTACAATCCGCGATAGCCGGCATCCTGGAATGTGGCATATTCTCTTTGTGTGATGATCCTCGCACGGTGAGCAGCTTCGGCAAGCAGCATGTTTTTCTGCCGGATGTCTCCGCGAATGAATAAACGCTTTTCATCCTCGTTCAGCTGCTCGTACAGTTCGGCAAGCTCCTGCTGCCTGGTCTTGACTGCAAAGTAAGTTTGCCCTTGCGCAATCACCTCTTTGCGAGGATCTCCGTTCATCACAATGAGATAGCAGGCATAGCGCGTAAGCTTGTAGTCGGTCTGGCTTCTTTTTGCTCCGCTGCCGATTTCTACCATTTTCCTGACCTCGGCAAAATGGTTTGATACTTCGTGCTGGCTTATTTTGCATGCAATCATGGCTGTTTTGATTACCTTGTGGAAGTTTTCCCACTTGGCATATTGCAACACCGGTTGCAACTCCCTGGCAAGCCAATATTCTATGCCATTTTCGTCAATGTGCTTGATGTTGTCAAAAATTGTATCGTTCATTTTTTATATCGATTTTATTTCAAAAAATCTACTACTCGAAAATAATCAAATGCAAATTTGGTTATTTCTCTTTGTAATCTATCTGTTAAACCCTGCTTGTCTTTATAATCATCTTTTTCAATTTCTATTAACGGAATGTCGTGTTTTTTATATGCTTTCCTTTTCCTTTCTTTGTTTTCCAGATATTCTTTACTATTCATTCCCCAATATTCAATGTAAATGCCGTGTCTTCCATCTGTAACAGGTATAAACCAATCTGCCTCTATGGTTGGTTCATCAGAATTAGTTATGACCTTTTTGGTATAACAATGGACAATCCGCAATTCATACAAAATATCATCAATTATCATTTCTGGATAACTTTTTACATAGTGTCCATCTGTTGCTCGAAGTGTTTCTTCTTTATGCGAATCTTGTGTTTTTGCATATTCTGTGTTTACAAAATCTACTATTTTGTCAGATGGTCGTTTTTTTTCGATAATTTCCTTTATATCGTTTACAATTCTGTCAGTTAATGACTCGTCTTCATGCAGTTCCTTTGCAAGCACCGCAAGAGCCATTAGTTTATTGCAGTTAGATTGAATATACTCAAAGTTTTTCATTCGATAAATGTTCGATTTTAAGTTGAAATAGTAGTCTTTTATTTCAAAAAGTTTTGAGTTCTTGTCAATTACACTTTCTTTGAAGTCAAGCATTTCTCCATAGCAATCTTTACAGAGAGGACCATTTGGAGCATTTTTACCACAGACTATGCATTTGCCGTCTGGTTGAGGAGTGCGTTCCGGGGCTAATTTTTCTTGTGATTTATTACTGCATTTGCACGGTTTATTTGTTTCATGCCATGTTTGACATTTATCACAAAATGTTATTTTTCCATTTTTAAGATCGGTTGCATGCTTGCGACACAACCTGTCCTTGCGATAGTTTCCCATATATGAACTTGTAACTTCGCCGCAAATTGGGCATATAAATTTTTCTGCCATGATGTTTCCTCCTAATAAACTAATCCCTTTGCAAATCCGAGTAGTTGGTTTTTGTCGCCGAACGAAAGTTTTCTATACAAGTTGATCAACTCTTGTTCGTCTGTGGTCAGATCTGTTTTTACTTCTACAAGTCCAATATCATTTTCTCTTCCAAGTAAGTAATCTGTGGATACTTCAAGGGCGTTTGCAAGTTGCTGAAGTTGTGTCAAGCTTGGTTCTATTGCTCCATTTTCCCATTTACTTATTTGAGTTTGAGTGGCGTGTATAAGATTTGCGAGTTGAAATTGCGAAATATTTTTTTCATTTCGCAATTCTCGTAGCTTGTTTGCAAACATTACAATTCCCTCCTTGCATATGATTTTAGTCAAAAATTGCATAAAAGGTATTGACACATTCAAATATTGCATATATAATATATTCAGTTATTGCATATTTTGCAAGATACAAGCGAGGTAAATCATGACAAATAGAGAATGGCTTTTTACTTTGAGTGATGAAGAATTGGCATTAATATTTCAATCTTGCCGGTGCTGCGTATATCACGGAGATTTTACAGCAAAGCGTCGCCGTGATAGATGCTTGATGCCTCGAGACAAATCTTGTGACGACGGAGTCATTGAATGGCTAAAAAGAGAACATTAAAAAGGAGATTTTTTATGGACAAATTGGTTGATGGCGCTATAAATGATTTGAGAGATGGCACTTTTCGGCTTGTTGCTGAACTGATAAAAAACCCCACGTCGGAAAACGTGGGGCTGGCAATTGAGTTATTGCGTTGTATTAAGAATTTGGACTATGCTATTTGTCGCTACTGTCCGAGTTAAGCTTTATTGCTTAGCTCTTCAATAACATCAATAATGTCGTTCAGCACATCTTTTTTATGATTATTCCGATGATTTTGATTTTGACGATTGCGGTCATATCAAAGGGCATTATCAAAACGGCAGGTTCGAACCTAACTAAACAAGGAGGATATTATGTCAAATTATCGTAAAAGCGGTTTGTTAACTTTTTTCGTGTTATTGCTGATCGCGTTGGTGATCGTTGCTATTGTTTTCGGCATTGCTTATGCCGTGAATAATTGCAGATTCGGTCACAACTACAACGATGATGGAGTATGCACTCGTTGCGGCGTTGAAAAACAAAAAACGCCTGTTCCGGGCGAGAACCCCGGACAGTCTCCGGATGATGACAAATTCGGTGTAGTTGTGGATGGAGTGAAGTATACGGAAGATACAGATGTTTCAATTTTGGGCAAGACGCTGACTGTTAAAGGTGTCGAAAAATATACTCTTCGAATCGAAGATCGGCACCCGACAAATATGGCTGTGATCTATCGTGTTCCCGGAGGGACAGACGGATTAGGCAATGACCCGGAGTTGTATGTTCTTTCGAATATAGAAGATTGGACAAGCGGTTTCAACATCGTCAAAAGAAATAGTTCTTTTACAGTAGAAAATACGTCATTGTTGCAAGTCCTTATAAAAATTCATAATAATCCGGACATTCAGCTAAGCGGCGATATTTTTTCCGTTCCTTCGAGTGACTACGGTAAATTTGCATTAGTTATTACTTCCGGAAACAACGAAATAACACTGAATTTCAGCATACCGATTGAGGGCTAAACGGCGGCATATTTCTTTTTCATAAATTTTTTTCTCCGTTCGGGCGTTGACGGTATCAGCGCTCACCACTGAGGCTATAGCTGTGAACTTACGCCTCTTCGGCTCGGCACTGAGTCGTAACACCTCGAAAACCTGCTCTCGTCGGAGTGCCCCCGTCGAGGGTTCCCTTTCAGACGTTCACCGGGAACGTAACCCGGAATAAATATTAAGTCCGCCCAAAGGAGTTGGCGGCAAAGGAGTAACATTATGGCAGGAATTAAGGCAATGGTAAACGCGAGTTTTTTAGGTAGAACGGCAACTGCTTCCAAAAACACAAACAAGTATTGCTACACGTTCATTCAAGGCGAGAAGCTTATGTCAGACAAATGTGGCAATCAAAAAGGAATGTATTTGGATCCCCAAATACTTACTTGGTGGACTACGGAAGATATTCGAGATATTGGATATGAACAAACCGTCCAACTTGAAGTTGAGGTTGTAGGTGACTCTGTAGTAGTTAAGAGTATTCAGCTTTAAAATTTAATCATGACCGTAGACGTGGCTCGATAGGTATCTACGGAGCTTCTGAGGGATTGTGCTGAACAGTCCCTTTCCAATCACTGCTGTGCTATTGGGCGGTGTAAAAAATTTATATATCGGAGGTGAGTATTCAATGGCAAAAAAGTGGGGTAAAGTCGGCCCGGTAAAGGGTCGCGGAGGCAAACAAATTGGCACAAAGGTGCGCAATAACAGTACCGGCAAGGAACGTGTGTTGCTCAATCCTCATGGTAAGTACGGTAAGGCGACCGCTGAATTGAATCAAGGCGTACGTATGACCAACGAGGGAGAAATCAAGCGCGACGAAAACGGTGAGCCGCTCACTCTTACAAGGGAGCAACGTGCGTACCGCGCCGGTTACCGCAGTGCGGTGATTGATCAAACAAAAGCGTATAACGCAAGACATCAGGGAGGTAATCAATGAGTAACTATTCATTCAGGGCACATGCCGCAAGTGATCACAAAAAATGGATCGTCGTATCGATAGCGATATTGTTAATTATTGCCGTTATAGTAACCGGTGTATTGACAGATTGGTTTGTAAACTGGAACAAATATTGTCTTTTCGGTCATGACTACGACGATAATGGCGTTTGCACTCGCTGCGGGGCAGAAAAACTTGATGAAGTTGAAATAGCTCCTTCTGCTGATTCCGGCGGCGGTATTATAACTTATGCAAGTGATAGCAACTTTATCAATGTTGAAGGTCGTCGTATATTGCGTGAAGAGTATGATGCTTACGGCATTATGCCCATTGCCGAGAGTGCGCAACAACTTACTGCGACAGTTTTGCCTGCAAATAGTTCCAATTCCAAATTGGATTGGTCTGTAGCATGGAAAAATCCTTCGTCCAGTTGGGCATCCGGCAAAACTGTTACTCAATATGTAACAGTAACGCCTACGACTGACGGTGCTGTCACTGCCAACGTGCAATGTCTTAAAGCATTTAGCGAACAAATAATTGTTACAGCTCGTAGCCGTCAGGATACCGGTATTTTTGGCACAGCGACAGTTGAATATGTTAAGAGGATTACTTCTGTCAATCTTTCACTTACTCCTACCTCGGCAACGTTTGGAGCTACTTACACCGTAAATGCAACTCCTGTATATGGTAACGGCACTTTGACCGGTACGTTTACGCAGACCGGTTATACTGTTGATTTGTCCGAATCAATAAAAAGTGCAATCGTGTCTGTAAAAGAGACTTCTATCTGCGGTTACAGCACGTCAGGAGGTACGCCTATGGGCGTTAATGGCTCTTTTACTTTTACCGGATTGAAAATTAATTCTAATATTGGTCAAAAGTCATTTTCATTCCAAGGTTCTAATATTTCCGATTTCGGCGATATTGAAGTTAGCGAAGGTGCAGGTAATCGTCCCGCACTTCAATTTCCGGACAAGGCTCAGGCACATTCTTATGCCAATCAAGCAATTGCTAATTCGGTCAATAACAAGTTTCTTGAAGCCGTCAAAGCCGAGAGCGGTAATCATCTTACGTTTACTTTGAGCTATACGTACAGTTATGACAGTGTTGTAAATGACTCTAATAGTGCCACTTTCGGATTAAAATTTGATGCATCTTCTTTGGTGGTTCACGTCACGAGCATAAGCCTTAATAAAAATATCATTTTTTGAGGTGAGTTATGGACAAGCATGAAAAAATAATAACTATTTTGACGGCGGTATTGCTTGTTCTTATCGTCGTCATTGTAGTGCTTGTGTGGGGTGGATATAGCAATTGGTTTAAAACAGACTTTGAGTACATTTACCTCAAATCGGGCGGTGAAAGATTGCAACAGTCTGAGATATATTATCTCGGTAACGTTAAGTTTGATGTCTGTCAATTCGGTTTCAAGTCCGGTTACACTGTCAAGGTGGTTGTCACATCAGACGAAGATTTCATTTATACCGTAGATGATAAATACTACAGCTATTTGGAAAATATCGCCGGACAAGATGTGACCGCTGCTTTTAACGTAGATTATGGCAAAAAAAATTTTGTTGTGCGTGCTTACAATGTATTAATTACGGATATATTGCAGTCGTTTTATCCCGGAAGCGAGGTTGCTCTGATTAGTGTACCGAAACAGCCGGCACTGTATAAATTAATCGTTGCCGATGAAGCGGGCAAGCATAGTTTTGAACTCACGTTCTCCACGGTATTGCCGGTATCTGACATTGAGGTTAATCCTGATCACATGTTGTTTTAGTGAGGCGCTTATGAGAAAAGTTGCAATAATTATATTGGCAGTACTATGTTTTACAGCTATGGGCGGCGGATTAAGTTCCGCTGCCTTTGCCAATGAAACTACTATTTACACCACGGCTTTGGAGGATTTGCATAAGGATGAAAACTTTGACGAAGTAAATTATCCTCTTGTTGCCGGAGAGAGAACAATCGACGTCATTCAGGTCGCTGAAGGTTCTGGTGGTGAGCTGTTCATTTATGTTTATCAACCGGGTGGTGACAATGTTACTGTTTCAAGTATTAATATTTGTCAAGACAGTACGGAAGCTGCCGAAAGACATTGGAATAATTATAAGTTGACTTTGATCGACCTCGAAGGTGCTATTGGAAAGTATAAGGTGGAAGAGTTTGTACTTCGAACCACATTATTACGTTACTACGATATTACAAGTATTTATCGAAAACCGTTTGATGACGAAGTAAATGCAGTTGTTGTTAATGTCGGATTACACGTTGCAGGCGCTACGTTGCCGGACGGAAATACGACGAATGAAATTCCATATAAGATAGCTCGCTGTTATATGGCTGTTACGTTGGACGGTAATGTGCATTACGATGAGAAACATACCGAGGTTGTGGAAATTACAGATAAATATGTGGGGTCTATTCGTTATTATGACGGTTTTATGTGGATAGAGGTTTATACGGATAGTCATTACGTAGCGTTTTCTAGCAATTATGATATAGACACATTATATGAGGCGGAAGTTTTCTTCGTAACAGAAGATTATTGTAAAGTTCACGACTCATTTACAGGCGATACATGGACGTATGAAAATCCTGTGAGTCAGACTGTCGAATTAACATATACAGATGTTGCCAGTTCGGATAAATTTGGTATCCTTGCAAGTAAGTACGAGTGGAACAGAATCGAGTCGGCGAAAGATTTTCTGAAAGAAAATAAAGATTTGTCCAACGAGGTGAAAGCTGCTGTTGAAAAGCAACAATGGGTATTGAGATTTTATGAGTCTCCTTTTTCTTTGGGAGGAGCTTATTTGACACAGACGGAGTATGGTACAAAGGTTTCAAATGTTACTGTTTTGAGATTGTACTTTGAAATGAATGGAAAAGTATATAACTTGGGCGTTATAGATAACAAGAATGAGGGTGACCTTGATCCGGACAATCCGGAATGGGACAATTTCATTGACAAGACTGCGGCGTTCTGGAACAAGGTAGAGGATTTCTTCAATCGTGTAGGCAACTTTTTTGCAAAAAATTGGTGGATCCTCGTAGTTGTCGGAGCCTTTGTCGTATTGGGCATTTTTTCCATATTCTTCCCGGTGCTGCGTGTAGTGTTCAAAGTGCTCTGGATTGGAATTAAATGGATTTTCAAAATTCTATGGTATATACTTTCCGCCCCTGCGCGACTGATCATATTGATTGTGAATAAGGTGAGGGAAAGGAAGATTGAATGAAGAAAAGGAATAAAAATGTTTCTAAGACAATACCGAACGGCAGAACTTTACAAACGCGAGACGAATATTTTGCGGGACAGCAAAAATATAAAAAGCCCGGCTATGAGAAAAAAGGCAATTACCGAAAAGTTGTTGTAATAGACTCTAACGATTTGGATGACTTGGCTGTCGTTAAACTTACGACATCACCGAAAGGAATTACTCTGGATTATGGCAACGGTAAATCTAAGTTCAGACCTTTTGTACTTACAAAAGATGACGAAGGTCAACCAATCAGAACCGGAAAAAAGTTTGTGGAAAATAATCCGAAGAATGATTTTCCCAAGTATGAGGTTACGAAAATAAAGGTCGAGAGTTTTAAGACATCTGTACATTCCAATGAAAACAAACGGCGTGTTCATGCAATGAAAAAACGGAAATAAAAACACACCGGCTGCGTAGAAGCAACCGGTGAATTACTGGCATAGCCCTCAAACGGCTAAGATGGACCTTACGGTCAAATATAGTATATGCTATTTTCAATTGAATGTCAACATTTTTTTGAAAACTGTGAGGTTTATCATGATTACAATTATTTTCGGCAAACCCGGCGCGGGAAAAACGGCGTACTTGGTTAGTCAGATGTTACGTTTTCTCGGCAACAGCCGGGAGGCTTACGAGCTTCTTTGGGACTGCCAGGACAGAGTGATCACTATGGATCGGCGCGGTTTGGACTATACGGTGCCCACCACTCCACCGGTCTATACCAATTTCCCGGTAAGTGCTCACGTCGGATTTAATCAATGGCGCAGTAGCTTTTACGTAGACGGTTTTCATTTGGGTTTGGAAAATGACTTTGTGCCGGTTACAAACGTATTGCCGGGCGCGGTTATTGGCTTGACGGAAGTACAGCGTTATTACAATAGCCGCAACTCCAAAGATGGCAAGAAAGCATTGCCGGACTGGGTAAGTCGGTTCTATGAGGAGCACCGCCACTACGGCTTGCAGATTTACTTGGATTTGCAACGTCTTGGGCTGTGCGATCTAAATATCCGTGAACTTGCCGGGCGTATTGTTGAAGTGTACGATTTGGAACATCACCTCGATAGGCGCGGCAATATCCTTGCGTCAAGATTCTCTTTGAGATGTTGGGACAATCTTGCTGCTGCCGAACGGTATGTAGATAATGACAGTTTAACCAACTACGCCCGGAAAGAATATATACACGAAGGCAATGTTTTTGAGGCATATACTTCGACGTGCTACTTCGACGCATTTCTGCCCGGCGCATGCAAAGATTTTTCTATGCAAACCCACGACGTCACAGCCACATTTAATGCTCAGCTGCAATTGGAGTTTAGCAAAAGAGTATATCGTCAATCTGCTCCGAGAGGTTTTTATCCGGGAGATGCGGAAGAACTTCGAAAGGAGTGGTTAAAGAACAATGAAGGTGAAACATTACAAGAATATATTTTGAGGACGATTTATGCAAACGCTTAATGAATTTTTAGGACAATATTATGAACTGTTTGCGGAGTTGGAAATCAATAAGGCACAACTCTCCGAAGAGTTCTATGATGTTACCCGCAAATTGTTGTTAAATCAATTTGAGCAAGCAAGCTCCACCTTTTTGGACGAACAAGAGCTGCAATTTGCCGATAAACGTTTCAAGCTACGCTTCGATGTGGCAAACTACACTCCGCGTAGGCGCTTTATATTTTGGTGGAACCGTAAGGCGAAAGCTCTCCTTAAACAGTATCGTGCCGAGCTTGAAAAGTATTTGGCATCGCTTGATTTTGGAACAGACAATCAGACGAACAATACGTTGCAAGAACCGTTGCGTAGCGACATTTCTTTGCCAATTAAACGCGAGACTTCGTCTCCGGTAGAACAAAACACGGAGGATAAAGCCTCATAGCGAATCAGATAAATTTTTCTGCGGATGACCGTCAAGAGAGACGGCGAGCTTTATGCTCACGCCATAGGCGGGAGGGATAAATTCGTCGGCGACCTTGACGAAGCAGCCGTCAGAGGTTAGGCTCTCTACCCGGGTGGACGCGTGCGTCCGCCCCTACTTGCCCCACTATACAAACACGTCACCGCAGCAGCTGTGCGGCCACGAGCGCAGCCGGGCGCACAGCTGTGGCGGTGACATCGATGTCTGCGGCGCCAGCCGCAACCGCTTCATACGAATGATGATATTCGCGTAGCGGCTTGACAAAAAATTTCAAATTTCGTGTGTCCCCTTGATACTGGACACACATCTGCAAAAAAAGGAGTGAAATTATGCGTCCTTGTCGTTTTTATGCTTTGAATACCGGTAAAGCAGATTTTAAGTGCGAGTTCGAGGAACAAGAGCACTCCTTATTTTTACTTTATAGTCAGAATAAGGATTTTATTGATTTAAATACCAATTGTAATAAGTATTGTCCGCGTTTTGCCGAATGTGTCAAATTATCGAATGAAACCTTTCGTAAATTTCGCGATGCAAATGTAGTCATTAACAATTTTGGTGACGGACGTGTCGAAATTGTTGTTTACAACAAATCATTCAAAGTACCGGAGCAAGTTATTAACGATAAAGCAGATCATAGGCGTAGTTTTAAGTTGGTGAATATGGATTTTCTGGTACCAATGAAAAAGGACGCCACTGTTGCCAAGTTACACAAGACGATTTACCGTGCTGGTAAGCGCGCTTTTGATACATTTACCGGATACGCTCGATCTAACAAATGGGACTATTTTTTTACCTTCACGTTTAGTCCGGAAATTGTTCCCAATCGCAGCAATTTGTTCGTCATTCGCGAACTTTGGCGTAAGTTTCAATTGAAGCTCAAACGTATAGATAACGGTTGCCGCATACTTAATGCTCCCGAACCACACAAGGACGGCGCGAGGCATTATCATGCTTTGATGTGCTTTTCTCACGATTTGCCGATAGTTGATTATGGAGATTTGTCCAAGCTTCCGCAGCGTACATGCGAAGGTGGACCGGACAAAGGCAAAACAGGGTTTTGCACTTTTACCAAGGACGGAAATTTTACTTGTTTGCCCAAGACGGATTACAAGCTGTTTTTAGTGCCGTATTATAGCTATGGCGAGTTGCAAAAGAGTAAATTGGGAGATACACTGTTTTGCCTTAACGTTTATCCCTTTGGAATAAACAGTTGTGCAATAATGCCAGGGGACGACACCAACCAAGCGAAGGTGGCAAGATATGTATCCGCTTACATGATGAAGGACGGTAATTCTCAATATAATCAGAAGCGTTTTATGCGCACTCAGAATGTCGAAGGTAAAGTTAAATTTACAATGCAGCTGAACGATGAGGAATTGCAACAATTGATAAGCGGAGCAAATTTGCAGGAATTTAAGAATAATGACAAATTGACTGTATACCGTAATTTTGATCTAATTCATGATGCAGCAATAATTCCTTTGTCAGAACGTATGAAACGGTAAACTTATAAGTGTCAAAATAAGTGTCAATTTTCGAAAAAGTTGTTTTGAGTGCAGTTTTTGGGGCTTTTTGCGGGGTGTTGTGCATATTCAGAGCCCGTTCAAGTCCAGTCACTCAGACCAAAAGCCGAAAAATGGGGCAAAAATGCCCCATTTTTTGTGAAAAATCGTCTTTTTTAAGGCGATTTTTTGCTATTATGAAAAAAATTTAGCGCGAATAAGTGTCAAAATAAGTGTCAAATTTTTGTATTTCACTCTGCTCAAAATCTGTGTTTACGTGGGTGTATATAAGAAAATTTTCACAAAACGGCAAAAACTCAATTATAATGATTTAAGTATTTCTTAAACGCCCACTTGAACATCTAAGGGTTGCCGCTTATTGCGACAGTCCTAAATGTCAAAAAAAAAATAGTTATTTAAAATTATATCCCAAAAGCCCAATTGCCTTTTCGGAGTTGCTGCTAATTACAATTTTCCCAAAACGAACACTTTTTTGTTCTGAGCCGCTATTCAAATAATCTTTGTAATATTCTTTGCTTGCTCTTTCGTTTTGAACTCCTTAAAAGAAATTATGTCATAATTTTCATCCGTCAGATTGCAAATGCTTACTATCTCCACTGTAAATGTTTTGCCTTCTGATAACAACTGATCGTTGATTGATTTGGTTACATCCTGCGCATTTTCTGCATTGTTTTCCATATATACGGCAAAGCCCAATTCTTCCATTCGAGCAATATCTTCCTGAACATTTACCCAACCGTAATTAGGAGTGCAAGCACTGCATATTAAGGAAACCCCAATTATCATGATTAATACCCATGTTTTTTTTTCATACACTTCTTCTAAAAATTATTTAACACAATCCAAATATATTGTCAATTAAATAAGTTTAATCCCATAAGATTTTACCGCCATGTCAAACTCATCCAACTGATTGATCAGAGCCGGCACAACGTCTGCTGCTATTTCAAAGTTATATTTTAACAGCATTTTAATGATAGAACAGATTATTTATACGTTTTTCTTGAAGTGAAAAACAAAAAGCAAATCCACATCGCTAACAGTATATGACAGAAAGAAAGATATGTGTTTGGTAGTAGACAGCAACGGCTACTTCGACCAATTGTGGGAGCTGTCCTCGCAATTTGTACAAAAAGATTTCAGCATTATTGCGGTAGGCACAGGAGAAAAATTTATTGACGGAGATATACCCAAAATGCCACACAATACACAGTGTATAGCCGTGAGAGCAGTTTGTAAGGGCAAACCTAAACAAATTACTTGTAAACAGAACAACACATACTACAAAGCATTGCAGATTGGCGACAAAATATATGTCCCCCGACAGAAACATCATATCTTAGTTTCATTTATACATAAAGCCTTGATTCCTTACGGATTCGGGGCTTTTTATGCTTGGTTCAATGCACGGCAATATTTTATTATTTAAGTAATTCGTTATCATAAAAATACATTCTATAAATCCACATAAAGTTAACTAAGGGGGCTGTCGCACTTTAACGCGACATCTCCCCCTAAAATTATTTATTATGTTTAACTTCCAATATTAAACATATTACTATGACTCCTATGGCAGTTAAATTTATACCTAATGCCACATAAAAAACTATTGAAGTGAATTTTATAAGCCATATAATGGTTGCACAAGTAATTCCTATTGCCATAATTAAACTTAGTATAATTAATCTAAGAGAAGATTTCATAATTCGCCCCTAAGAAAATATTTGCAAAGCCATTGCTATAACGGTTGCCATCAACGACACAATCAAAGTGAACATTGCTATAGTTGCTCTTATGCTTAATTTGCTATTTTTTTCATAAATTCTCCTTCATAGATTTTTAAGCATCAAATCCTCCTAAAACTGATGCCAAAACTGCCGACACTGTGTTTTCAATAACGTGTGTTTCAAATTCAATAATTGCTATTTCGGTTATCACCGCCGCGCCAAATAAGACACACTAATCTACCGACGTTAGTGTGTGCAAATGCACTTGATTATAAGAAATAATGTGGTATCGTAATTTTACAACAACCGTTAAAAGATGTCAAGATTGCAAGATACAAAATCAAGATAAGATAACCGAAGCCGATCGGTTGCTCGCCCGAAACGACATATCGCTCGACTGCAAACGGAGTAATGATTTGAAACGGCGATATTCCGATTTCGAATTGCGGGGCGGCGTTTTAGTTGTGCCGTTTTAACAAAAATTTTTCAAAAATATGTTAATGTGCAAGTTTGGGTGGCGTTTTGCGCAACAACGTGATATAATGAAAAAAAACGGAGCGCGATATGAACAAAAGAGACGTTTACAAAAATCGTATGGAATTGCTCAAAGCGGATATTAAAGACAAATATTCCAACAAAAAATTTGTGGAACAACGTTTGCAACCGGACGGCAGCGTAAAAATCGACGTCAATTTGCCGGAAGAGTTGGAGTTGTTCGACCCGATGGCACCGGAAAAATACAATCAACTCAATCCGGAAATTTTGCAATATATCGACAATCAGACATACTTTGTGCCTGCGCAGTACAACATTACCGTCAATTTTGTGGGAAGGGAACTATCCGACTCGCAACAAAAACGTGTGGAAGAAGCATTGCACGATCACTACAATATGCAGGTGTACGACAAATTGGACGACATAAAAAGCAATCGCGCGTTGGGTATCTTTTTGATGATATTCGGCGTAGTGGCGCTTGCCGCCTATTTCTTTATAACCATGTTTGCCGAAAACGTCGTTTTCCACGAAGTGGTAAGCATTGTGGGCACTTTCGCCATATGGGAAGCGGTTGATTGTTGGCTTATCAACGGACATCATACCAAGGTGGAATTGAACAACGCGTTGCAGATGGCAATGCTTAAAGTGACGTTTAACGGCAAGGATGCGGCGGCGTCCGTACAGAAACAGGCTTGACAAATGCAAGCAATCGGGCAGTAAATTTTTCGCAAAACCTATCGGAATGAAAAAATAATGTCCCTCAAACGGAGCGGACAAAAAAACAACTTTTTTACCGAAATAAAAACACCAAATTACATCGGGAGCGGATAACCATGAATACGTCCTTAAAATTCGAAAAAGTATCTTTTGAAACTTTTGCCGCACACGGCGACCGTGAAACATACCAAAATTTGAAACTGCCGCGTCGAGCAACGGCAAAAAGCGCCGGTTATGATTTTTTTGCACCGACGGAATTGAACTTTGCGCCGAAAGAAACGCTGACAGTGGCAACGGGAATCAGAGCAATTATGCCGGACGATGTTTGTTTAATGATTTTTCCGCGCAGCGGACTTGGCTTCAAATACCGTCTGCGCCTAAACAACACCGTGGGAATAATAGACGCAGATTACAGCGACAGCGACAACGAGGGACATATTTTTGTGAAAATGACTAACGAAAGCGATATTCCTCTGCACATCGACAAAGGAGCCGCATTTGCGCAAGGAATTTTCGTGAGATATTTGCTTACCGAGGACGACGACGCAACCGCCGCCCGAAACGGGGGCTTGGGAAGCACCACACACAATTGATTTACCGACGGCAAAAGGGGCGGCGATCGTAACGATCGGCGCCCCTGTATTTTTTTAAGCAATCTGCCGCACGGACATGTTTTTCGACACCCCATTCGCAAGTTTTGCGCGAATGGCACAAACAAGCAATACTGCCGAAACGGCAGCGGTCAAAACTTCCGCTATCGGGAAAGCCCACCACACGGAAATAGAAGCGTTTTCCGTCAGCGTCAACAGCCAAACGCAGGGAAAAACAAATACAGCCAATCTCAAAAATGAGATCAACAAGGGGTACATTGCATATCCGAGCGCCTGCAACACCCCCTGCACGGCAATATTGAAGCCCATAAACAAATACCCGACGGAAGCTATGCGTACGGCAAGCGTAACGACGTTTTCTATTTCTTTTTCACTGTTGCCGCTTGCCATAGAAAATAGTCCCGCAAGCGGTTGGGCAAACGCCTCGAAAAGACCCGCAATAACCGCGGAAACTATCAAAGTGTTGACAATTCCCCATTTTATGCATGCTCGCGAACGTGCCGCGTCCCTGCTGCCGTAGTTGTAAGAGAGTACGGAAATAATTGTGTTGGACAATCCAAAACAAGCAAACAAAGCAAACTGCATTATCTTGTAGTAAATACCGAAACTTCCCTGTATCAATTGAGAGTTGTTTGCCGTGGACAAAATCAGATTTACTCCCAGCATCATTACGGACAGAAGTCCTTGCATAAGCGCCGCGGAAAAGCCTATACGATAAATTTCCGCTATTATCTTTCCGTTAGGAACCAAATTTGAAATTTTGTTGCGCAGTTCCTTGTTGAGCAGATAATGGAACAGCATAGCCGACGCAAGGGACAAAATTTGCCCTATCACTGTTGCCCATGCCGCACCGGCAATACCCCAACCCAACGGATAGATAAACACGTAGTCCAACACGATATTGGTTACGGCGCCGATTACTTGCGAAATCGTGGAATAAAGCGTTTTGCCGGTACTTTGCAAAAATCTCTCGTATACCGTAAAACCGATAGCTCCGAATGAACCGCAACAACATATGGTAAGGTATTGCGTACCCATTTTCACAACCTGCTCGTCGCCCTGCGCTTGCATTTCAATGAACGGTTTTGCGCCGAACAAACCAAACAACAAAAATACAATGTAAATTGCAATTGTCAAAAATATTCCGTTGCCCACCGCCTTGTCAGCTTTGTCGCGATTACCCTCGCCAAGAGCTTTGGAAAGCAGCGCATTCAGTCCGACGCCCGTACCCACACCGATAGCTATTATCAACAGTTGTATGGGAAAAGCATACGTAAGCGCCAGATTGCCGACAATACCGTCCTCTCCCATATTGATTACAAATGCGGTGTCAACTATATTGTAGATCGCCTGCAATACCATGGAAATGATCATCGGAAGCCCCATTTGCCAAATTAAAGAGCAAACGGGTTTGGTTGACATTTTGTTCTGTTTTATCATAAATCACCCTTTTGCACACAAAAAAGGACGCAAATCCAATTGGATTTACGCCCTTGTGCAGCTACACATTGTGGTTATATTTTATGCGATTTTTCCCGAAAAGTCAAGCAAGGGGAAAATTATTTTTTTTTACGATTGCGTTCAAAACAATCAAAACTTTCATTTTTTACGAAGCGTTTTTATTCGTGCAAATACTTGTACAATGCCTCCGCCGCGGGTCTTGTCATTCCGGGAGTTTCGGCAAGTTCATCGACGGTGGCATTTTTCAGCGCGTCCATGGATTTGAACTTACGGTGCAGCTCGACGCGGCGTTTTTCTCCTATCCCTGGCACATCCTGCAATACCGATTTGACGGAATTCTTGTTGTGCAACTTGCGAAAGTAGGTAATCGCAAAACGGTGACTTTCGTCGCGTATGTTGATAAGAAGATTAAGCGCGTAACTGTTGCGCGGCAAAAATGTGGGTCTGTTGGTACCCAAAGTGTAAACAAGTTCTTCCTGCTTTGCCAAGGACACCAGCGGCAAGTCCACTCCCGCACTTTCCATCGCCTGTCTCGCATAGTCCAACTGACCCAAGCCGCCGTCCACTACTATCAGATCGGGAGTTTTGCCAAACACACCGTCGTTTTCTTTCATTCTTTCAAAACGTCGGGTCAGTACTTCGCGCATACTCGCAAAATCGTTTGTGCCTTCAACCGTTTTTATCTTAAAGCGGCGATACTGCGATGAGTCCTTTTGTCCGTTGGTAAACACTACCATGCTTGCCACCTTGTCCACGCCCTGAACGTTGGATATATCGTAGCACTCCACCCGAACGGGCAGTTTTTTCAAATGCAGCATTTCTTTTAGTTGCAGCACCGCACCGTGCGTAGTGTTGTACTTTTTGTCAATGGCGGTTTGACTCTTTGTGAGATATTCTACCGCATTGCGATAAGACATATCCACAAGCCTTTTCTTGTCCTGCAATTTGGGACAGAATATTTTTGTTTTGGTGCCTGTTTTTTCGGTAATGAGCTGTTGCAATTCGGCTGCGTCGGGCAATTCGACGTTGGTATATATTTCTCCGCACAGTTTGACCAATTCGCAGTATTCCGCCAAAAAGCTGGACAGGGTCTGCGCCTCCTCCAATCCGGCGTCAGACACGGCGTTATTTTCGGAGAAAACAACCTTTCCGCCCCTTATCATAGTGTGATTTACAACGCAGTTTTTTCCGTTGGACGCCACCGCAAACATATCGTAATCCACAAACTTGTTCAGAACAACTATCCGTTGTTGACTGATTTTGTCTATAAGCTGCAAATAACGCTTGTAATTCAGCGCCTGCTCGTACTGCATTTTTTCGGATGCGTCCATCATCTTTTTTTCCAATACGGCACGTACTTCGCTGTCGTCTCCTGAAAGAAATGCCACAGCCCTGTTTACGATTTGACGGTATTGTTCCTTTGTGACGTTACCTATGCAGGGTGCACAGCACTTTCCTATATGGTAATTGAGACACGGACGAAAATTTTTGGGTAACTTGTCAAAATTGTTGTTGCAGGTAACCGTCGGGAAAACACTGCCGAGTATTTCCAAAAACGCCTTTGCTCCGCCTTGTGTGATGGGACCGAAATAACGCCATTTGTCTTTTTGCAGTTTTCGCGTGGAAACAAATTTGGGATAATCCGCTTTGAGATTGACCTTGATGTACGGATATTGCTTGTCGTCTTTCAGCAGAATGTTGTAGGGAGGGGTATATTTTTTTATCAGAGTATTTTCCAAACTCAACGCGTCCGTTTCGCTCGCGGTGATGATATAACGAAAATCCGCGACATGACTGAGCATAGCCAAAACTTTTTCCGTTTTATTGGTTGACGCGTGAAAGTATTGACGAACACGATTTTTGAGAATTTTGGCTTTGCCGACATACAATACGTTGCCGTCGGCGTCGTACATTATATACACGCCCGGCTCGTCGGGAAGATTTTTGAGTTTTGTTTGCAAATCTACATTCTGTATCATACTTCGATTGTATTATACCACAAATATACAATCGCACACAATAAAATTTCCTCAACCGTGCGGTTGAGGATTTTTTCAAACAGGCTTATGTTGAGCATTTTTGGCATACGCCTGCAACAATCCGTTCAATGCGAGATTGAGTTTTTGCTGTTCTTCTACCGTGCGTTCTTCTTCGAGCCCTTTTTCGTGCAAAAGTTCGCTTGCCTTGCCCACGGCGGCGTCATTGACTTCTCCCTTGTTGAGTTTTTTGATTTCTTTCACGGTATCCTCTGCAACGGTCGCGGGTTTGCGAGGAGTTGCAACCGACAACTGCGATACAAACTCTGCAAAAATGTGTTTTGAAATGCGCAAGTAGCGTCTTTCTATCGCTTTATTTGCTATCATTATCAGCGCAAATGCAAACCAAAACGCCGCCTGAATCACCAAATAAGTGAAATCCGTTCGTACAGCCGCAAATACGGCAATGTACAAAGTCATTGCAACGGCAATCGCGACAAACGGGTATACTCCTACCATACGTTTGCGTTTGGGGATAAATTCGAAAATCAACGCCGGCTTGTCGGTGCCGCAATTGACAAACGAGCGCCATTGACGTCGATAATCCGCAGGTAAACCTGCGGCATAATACGCGGTTCTTGCCGGATAAGAACGAATACCCGACGTGCATTTTCTTAGCTTTTTGTTTTGTTTTCGATAGGGATTGTAAATCCAATTGATAAATCCGAACAACAACAATGCGCCGAATAAAGCCGACAATATCGCCAATCTGTAAGCGTCAAGCAATGTAAGAAATTTCATTAAGTAATACATATTTAACCTCCGTTTGGCTTTATTGTTGACACACATGCAACAATTCAAACGGCAAAAATAAACAAAACGGCAAAAAAACAGGGCGTTTTGCGACGTAATTTCAAAAATACGCGCAAAACACCCGTTTTCGCCATTATTCGACTTACAGCTTTATCAATTTGTTATCGGCGATAGACAAAACGTAGCTTTCCACGTCCGTTATTCCGCAAATACGTTCCACCGCCAAACGATAACTGCGTAGTTGCGCTCTGTAACGTTGCTCCACCAAATCGGAGTGCCCCGTATACTTAAAGTCTATTACAGTTGCATGCTTATCGCCGATAATCAACAAATCTATTACGCCTTGCAACATAACGTTATCCTCGGAAACACCCTTTTCGGAAGCGAAAAGTTCTCCGTAGGGAACGTAAAGCATAAAAGGAATTTCGTGATAAACTTTGCCCTTTGCCAAAAGTCGTTGCAGATCGGGATTGTGCAATGTATCGTAAATAAGCTCTATATTCAACCTGTCGGCAAATTTTTCCTCTATCTTGCCGTCGTTGACGAGTTCGGTAATACACTTGCGTATTTGATCGACGTTCGACGAATAATCCACATATTGATATACCTTGTGATAGGCGGTGCCTATTTCATTGCGATCGCCGTCCCGTTCGAGTACGATTTCCGGTTGCGGCTCCTCCGTCAGATCAATGTATTCTTTGTCCAACTGCGAACTGACAACTTTCGAAGGCAAATCGACATCCTGTTTGTGCCAATAAACAAAGCCTGTTTTTCGACGGACATCCTCCACACTTACCGTTTGTTCGCAAAGGTTTGGCTGTTCCCGATGTTCCTGCTTTTCGACGGTTTTGTATATATTTATGTTTACACCGTCGAAAACGGGATCGTGAGAATTGTATTTGCCATAAAGCAACGTATGCAGCCAATCGAAATGGCACATAGCCCGATTTTTCGGTTTGGGCAAACTTGTCAATGCGTCCTCACGTACCGTCGCCACCAAATTCAACGCCTGCTTTGCGCGAGTTGCAGCCACATACAACAACCTCATTTCTTCTTCTCTCTGCTTTTGTTTGGCGGACAAGTCGCATGCAAACGATCCGAAAGTACGCGCATAACGCATTGTCTCCATATTGTAATAATCCATAGCTATACCCAAGTTGCCGTCGGTTTTGAGAGAATGGGTACGAAAATTGAAGCCTGTTTCCAATCCGGCAAGTATTACAACGGGAAACTCCAATCCTTTGGAGGCATGCATTGTCATTATTCTTACCGCATTGGGGACATTTTGAACGTCGGCGTCCTTTTCTTCGGTTTCGTCTATATACGTAAGAAACTTGTCCACGCTCTGCGCATAACTCGTGCCTTTCAAACTGTCCACAAAAGCGCGCAGTTTGCCGAGCCGCAAAGCCCCGTTGGGCAAACCCGTCACAAACAGCCCGTATTGCGTTTTTTCGATGATTTTAAGCACCGTATCGCACACCGGTTCGCTGTACGAATAAAAACGTATTTCCTTCAAAAAATCCAAAAACTTTTTTATCTTGTTTGCTATTGACTTGTCGGAACCCTTGTCGGCATAAGACATCAATCGCTCGTAAAAGGAAACGCGTCCTTCGGTATCCAGACGGACATAAACAAGTTCGCTCTCCGTCAACTCTCCGAAAACCAAACAAGCGCCAACCATATAAACGTCATTGAATGGATTGTCGATGACGCGCAACAGATTTACTATGTCCCGAACTTCTTTGTTGGAGTATCCCTCCACCTTGAACGATGCGGCAACCGGTATATTTTCGGCAACAAGAGCATTGTAAATATCTACCGCCCTGTCTTTCATCGAGCGCACCAACACTACCACGTCTCCATAGCCGATACGTCGAATATTGCCCTTTTCATCGGCATACACTTTGCCCACATATTGCTTTATGTTGTTTGCAACGAGTTCGCCCTGCCTCACTCCGTCCTGTTCTTCACAATATAACGTAATGTCGTAAATACCTTGGGCTTCCTCTTTTGGTTCCTTGGATGTGGCAACAATGTCTATCTGCACCGACGTAGGACAAAAGACGGGTTCGATTTTTCCGCAGAGCTGCGCCGTGTTTTTGTAATCCACGGCGCCGAAGTCCTCGGTCATCAAACCGTCAAACAGCTGATTTACAAAGTTGAGTATTTGTTTGTTGCTACGGAAATTATCGTTTAATTCCACCGCCTCGCCCGAATTTCCCCGTTTGTATGCGCTGTATTTTTCGGCAAATATAGTGGGATCGCATCCGCGAAATCCGTAAATGGATTGTTTTACATCCCCCACCATAAACAAATTGTCGGATTGTGCAAGCAAATTTATTATGGATTCCTGCACGGGGTTAATATCCTGGTACTCATCCACAAAAATATGTTTGTATCGATTGTGAATATCTTCGAGCGTTTCGGGATCATGCAAAAGTTGCAGCACGAGATGTTCCAAATCGTTGAAGTCTATACCTCCTCGCTCTCGCTTTTCCTCCCAAAACAGCTGTCCGAATCGTTTTGTCAGTTCTACGATTTTGTCCACGTGCGCAACGGAAAGACGCATTTCCTGCCACAATTCGGAAATCTTTTTATTTCTGCACAAAGAAACATAACTTTTTACGTCTTTTTCCAAATCCTTTTTCAGCTTGCCGTAGTGATTGAACACGCTTTGACAAAATTCATCCGCTTTGGATTTTGATCCGTTGGGCAACGCCTGAAACGTCAGCGTACACAATCCGTCAAAAATGCCCTGCAATTCTTTTTGGGCAAGCGCGTATAATTTATCGGCATTGCAGACAAAAACTTCCGCTGCGGGCATTTGCAAATCGTTTGCCCGAGAAGCAAGCGCATAGAAATTGCTTGCATAGTATTTCAAAGTTTGCCTTACATCCCGACAGATAAAGTTCAAAATGGGGTTGTTGTCCGGAACAAGAAAATTCTGTCTTTTGCCGGCATACCAATCGTCGAAATTTTCGAGACACTGCCCGAAATCATACAGTCTTGTTATCGTATCGCGAAAGTTATCCTCACGACGGTGCGTTGAGAATATCTTGTACACCTGACGAAATATTTCGTCGTTTTTAGAAAAGTATTCTTCAAACAACCTGTTGAGTGCATTTTTACGCAACGAAGCCACCGTAAGGGTATCGAGTATCGCAAAAGACGGATCGATGTCCGCAACATAAAAGTAATTCCGCAACAAATCCACGCAAAACGAATGTAAAGTACATATTGCGGCATTGTCTATCTTCTCCAACTGATCCGCCATGCGATTGCCGTCTCGGATTTCGGCGAGTTTTTCCGCAAGTTTTGCTTTCATTTCCGCCGCCGCAAGATTGGTAAAAGTGACGACTACGATTTCCGATAAATCCACGCCTTCTTTTAGCAACTCCACAATACGTTTTATCATTGTGGTGGTTTTACCCGTACCCGCCGAAGCGGATACTAACATATTTTTACCGCGAAATTCTATTACCTTTTTTTGCGAAGGAGTAAATTCAATCTTTTTTTCGATCATCTTCAACCGTCCCGTCTATGGTATCTTTGTTTACTTCCTCTTGGATTTTGCGCGCATTGTAAGTATACACATCGCCGAAGTCGCAAATATCCTTGTAATCGCAGTAGTCGCACGCACCCTCGTAAGGAATTACGGCGGCATATCCCCTTTTCATCAAATTGCCCGCGCGCTCGATAAGCGCAAAAGCATATTCTATCTGATTGCCGAACTGTTCGTCGCTCAACAATCGCGATTTGCCGCTTTGCATATTGAAATTGCCGTCTGCTTTTAGTACAAGTCCCAATTTGACGCTGCGTTTGACGCGCAGATCGTTGTCTATCATACAAGCGACATTCGCATCGTTCAACGTGCGACCGTTATATACGTAGTCGTCGCGCGCGTCGATTTGCGCAAACGCGTCGTGCATGTTGAAGTAGTAAAAACCGGCAGGCTGTTTGCCCGTGATATTTTGAACGGCTTTAACATATACCGGCAATTGCAGTTTGTGCCCCACATACAACTCTTTTTCATTATACTGCGAAGCAGAGGCGCCGCTTTTGTAATCGATAACGATAAATCTGTCTCCGCAAACATCCACGCGATCGATTTTTCCCACGAGATTGAATTTGCCTCCGTCAAACTCCACAACCACTGGAGGATGTTCGCTGCTTCCGCCGAAGTTAAGCTCCGTGGCATAGTTGGTGAAATCGGAATTTCTGAATTGTTGCTTAACAACTTTACACATGCGTATGCTTTCCTGCTTCAATTGAGACAAAATTCCCGTCATTTTTACATCGTTTTTCAATCCGCGATAAAAATCGTCCGCCATGGCGCGTTCAAAATCGTTTTCGGCTTTTTCTTCGGTAGTCTTGTCCGTTTCGAATACGCTCATCTCCTTGACGTAATATTCCAAAACGGCGTGCAACACGTTTCCGAGATCGCTGGACTGCAATTCGGATACCGTGCGCGGCTTGACATTCAAACCGTATTGTATATAAAAACGGTATGGGCACTTGAAAAAATCCGTCAGTTGACTTACGCTTGTGGATGAATTTTTAAGATAAAGTTCGCGTCCGCGAGGCACGCGAAGCTTTCGTCCGTCCGCGACTTGTTCGTATTTTGCCGTTTCGTCTCCGTACAACTCGCAAAGTGCTTTGAATGACGGCACGTTGACATATTGATGATCCGTCAATTTTCGTCTGTTTTCCACAAACTTTGCTTTTGCCTGTTTTTCCGTGTAAACGTCCTCGTCGTCAGACGTGTTCACGTTGAGTTTTACGCCTTTGTCGGTAAATAAATCGCACATCTGTCCCACAAATTGAGAAGGCAGCAATTTATCAACGCCGTCGGAGGCGGCGTATGAGATATAAAGCCTATCAGCAGGCTCCATCAACAATTGAAACAAACTGAAACGCTCGCGCCTGTTTTCGGTAAAAATCTGAGGTTCGAGATTGATTCCGCCCAAAGCCAAATCCTCGATATTTCTGTCGGAAAGCAGTTTTGTGTCGCTTTTTACTATCGGCATTGCGCCCTGATTTGCTCCCAACAATGCCAAAAATTTAACGTCGTGCTTGCGAGCCTTTGCCATATTTGCAAATATGACGCAATCGTTGTAAACGGGAATTACGGAAATTTTGACGGATGCCAAACCGGAAAGCAACAATTTTATAAATTCATCCGATTTTACGAACCTGTCGCCTACCGCCTTTTCGGCTTGCGTAAGCACTTTTTCGAATTTTTCTTCGGCTTGCAATGTTACTTTGCTTTCATATTCCAGCCCCGACCGTTGCTGCAATTCGGCAAGACGAACGTTTTTTTCGTGCAGATCCGTTTGCGAAATGAAAGTTCTTATAAAATCAATATATTGACTGACTGTTGCACTGTTTGGCGCTTTAAGTGTACAAAATAGACTGTTAAACCTCTTTCTGAACTCATCAGCCTTTTTATAGCAGGCGTCGTCCTTTCCCAAATCAAAACGGTCGTAACGGTAAGAAATATTGTATTTAAGACAATAATTTTCAAACATATAAACGCCGTCGTCGTCATCCGCGTCGAAAAACAGACAGTTCTTTACAAACGGCAAAACACTGTTCAATTTGCCGTTGTTTTTGCACAACGTCAAATAATCCACGATAAAACGGGCATATGGGTGATCCGCCAGCACAAACTGCCTGTCGCAAAAATAAGGAATTTCAAATTCGTCAAATACGGTGGCTATGGCATTGGAATACTTGGCGACATCGCTCGTCACCACATACACATCGCGAAATCTGTTGTGTTTGTCCGCTCGTACATATTGTTGTATGCGGCAAGCCAAAGCATATACTTCGTCCAATCGCGTTACACCCTCGTGTATTTCCACGAAATTATCCGCTTCTATATTGATTGCATCCCAATATCTATACAGATTTTTTCCTATTTGTTTTACGTATTTGTTGGCATAACGTTCGCTTTCGATCACAGAGGGCGTTACGCCGTTTTCTCTGCACAGATTAAGCACGCTTTGATAAATATCGTTGAGATACAAATGTCTGTCGCCCGACAAATCGCTTGCACAGCACGCGACGGTAACGCCTTTGCTTTTTAACATAAGCTGTTCCACAATGGCAAGCTCCTGCGCGGAAAAATTGTCGAAGTCATATATGTAAAAATAGCTGTTTGCAACGCTGTCCGTATTTTTGATGGATTCACAAAGCAAATCGAGTTTATCCGCCGAATCTATAAAACGATTTTGAGTGTAGTCCAGATATGCCTGATAAATAATCGCAATATCTTTTGCTTTGCCGCATACGCTCTTGGGAAGGGTTTTAAAAAGGTCCTTCGGCTTTATGCGACAGTATTTCATCATGCTGACCGCGTCATAGATATTTTCGGCAAACCCGGGAGTTTCTACGCCCTTGGTAAAACACGTCAATCTGTCTTTACAATCTTTTACTATACCGGAAATAGCCATAATACCCGCTTGCTTAGACAGATATTCATACTTGGGAAGTTGGTCGGCAGCTAACCGTCTGAAAGTTTTTACCTGCACATTGAAACTTCCGCCCAATGTTTTCAGCAAAGAACGTTCCGCTTCGAGAGAAGCGCGATCGGGGACTATCACGACATGGGTAACGTCGAGCCGTCGCCTGTCTACGCGTTGTAATGCGTCCATTACCTGTTGGGCGGCATCCGACATAGTCTTGGTTTTGCAAATCGTCAAATTCGGCATATTTATATTGTAGCATTTTTTGACGCCTTTGACAAGGACAATATACATTGCTCAACGTTTGCGTTCTTATAAAATAACACTTGGCAAAAGACGGTAATCTGTGATATAATAATATACAATAATCTAAGTCGAAACGAAAATGCCCTCAAAAGGGGTCAATTGCACCGTTTCGGCATAAAACGGAGAAGATATGAAAAAGAAAATAGCGTTTTTGCTTTTGGTTTTGTTGATCACTACCGTTGCTCTTGCGGCATGCAATCAAGTGGAACCCACCAAAGTTCAAGTGCGTTGGATGGAAGAAAAGCACACATTCCATGTAAGTTTGGCGGACTTCTATCATGACGCAAACGGAAATCCTACCGACGGTTTTGCAACATATCTGGACGGGGACAACACATATGTAAAAGACAAGCAGCTAATGGGTGAAAATTTTTCGACGCTGGACGAAATTCGTCCCTATGCAGTAGACGGAACCTATACGATGGAAATAGCCAAAGAAGGCACGGACAGTTGGAAAGTTACCACCGAGCAAACGCTCTATGTGCAATATAACGAAAAATCACAGTCCCAAGACAAAACAGTCACAGTGGAACTGAACGAAAGCAACGGTGCATGGAATCAATTGAAAGAATTGGCAGTAACGAGTGAAGAAATCGCCGCCAATGCCCCCACTCTCCAAGAAGAATCGGGTAAAGTAATATTGAAATCCACAACAAAAACGTCCGTGATATTCAAAGATCAAACGCAGCTGCCTACATCGTCTTACTCCGAAGTGAACGGTTTTTACATCGGTGCTGCAAATCAACAAACAAGCAAATATTCCGTTTCAACCGTTTACGATTTCAGCAAAGAAAACAAGCCCGTTGCGACCGTAAAGCTAAACGATTCGGAAGAAACCGTTTACAATCTTCCTACCCGCGGCGCTACAACTATCGACGCCAACCAACTGTTGCTTTATTTGCGTAGTCTGGAAAAAACGGGAACAAGTTTTCAGGATACTCCGTCCGTATATTTGTTTTATCCTTTGACGGGCAAAACAGTACGCGCCGCATTTACTTTTAACTACGGCGAGCCCATGCGTTTGACGGACATCAGCCGTTCCACCGACAATGAAAAGAACGTCGTTCTCAACTTGGTTGGAGTGATGATAAACAATATGGCATATATGCAGCAGGAAAATATACCCGACATCGCCGGAATAGATTCCAATTATATAAACGGCGACAATCTCCATCAATATACAACGGTACGTTTCCGCGTCGGATATTTGGCTTATGAATTGAGCAGCTATACGGATCAGGTATGGAACGCGCTCAAAACAAGCTACGAAACGCAGGAATAACAAATCTAATCAAACAAAATATAACGGGACTGCCGTGTTAAAAGCGCACTTCCCATATGGATTAAAAAATTAAAATTTTACAGAGTTGTGCTTTCAAGCGATAAGTAAAAAACTCTCGGACGAATTGCCCGAGAGTTTTTTTCTAAACATAAAGAAGTGTACTAACCCAAATTGAAATTTACCGCTTTAATTGTCGCTAACGTTTTGCTTTTTTATATCTTGATTTTCGTTGTCATTGCTGTTTTCTATCAGCTTTTTGTACTTGCGAGTTTTGATATAAGAAATTATCATAAGCGTAATAAGCACCAAGAAAATTGCAAGCATTATAAAAACAAATATTTTGCCGT
>CANQGD010000022.1 GCA_947601445.1 uncultured Clostridia bacterium
GGGTTTGAGAAGGATTTTGACATATTTCCCCGATTTTTCCATGAACAAAGAGCATTTTCTGTACACGGAATAGAATATTACACGAACAAATCGGGCGGAAATGAACCTGCCTTTTTTATTGCAAAAATTTTCCAAGACGGTTCATCATCATGTGCTTATGATCCATGAGGCTGTGAACATAACGATTAAGCGTGACGGTGGGATTTTTATGACCAAGTATCTCCGACAGCGTTTTAACGTCCATGCCGCATTCAAGGGCGCGAGTCGCAAATGTGTGTCGCAAAGCATGAAACCCCCGGTGCGGGATTTGCAACTTTTTCAAAAGCAAATCAAATGTGCGTTGATAAGAGCGAACAGAAATAAGGCTATCCCCGCCAATCACATACTTCCCGGGCGACTCCCGCTTTGCCTTTTTCAAGACGCCTATGATTTGCTTGGGCAAGGGAATGACCCGTGCCGAGGTTTTTGTCTTGGGTGGCTCAATTAACTTCTCGTAACCGCTTTCTCCCCAACCATCATGACATGATTGCGTGACGGAAAGAAGTCCTTCCGTGAAATCAATATTTTCCCACGTGAGCGCCATCAACTCTCCGATACGCAATCCCGAAAACAGACAGAGTAAAATGCCTATGAGCTTCTGCTTTTTACTTTGCAAAATGTATTCCTCGATTTTCCTCTGTTCTTCTTTGGTGAAACATTCTACACGCTTTTCTTCGAGCTTCGGACGAATGATCCCGTCGGAATGTTGCCGTTCCTCTACACCGTAAATAACAGCCTGTTTCAATGACTTTTTCAAAACCGAAATGACAATATTGACGGTATTAGGCGAAAGCGAAGCTACCATACCCGCAACAAACCGTTGTAAAACGCTCGCCGAGAGCATTTCCATCTCAAATTCTCCGAGTTTGGACATGAGATGCCTTCTGCAAATACGTTCGTATTTTTCATAAGTGCGAGCCTTCGCCGTAGGGCGAACGCAGATTACCAACCATTCATTGAGCCAATCTTTGTATAACATTTGTACCTCCTTATAGTTCAAATAAAATTATACGCCGCATTGCTTAGCGACGTATTCATTCCGATGTTCGTATAAAAAAGAGCAGAGAAATTTCTCTACTCTTCCATTTTAGACTAAAAATAACCGCACGGCTTTCGCTGTGCGGCAATCATGTCGTATAAATTATAAAGCACAAGATTTCTCTGTGCTCTATCTTTTTTGCTTATATAATTTCAAAATGCTTCAAGGTCTCTTTGATCGTTTCGACCATTTGCGGCGAGGGATGCGAACGAGGTCTTTTCAGTTCTTCCACGGCATTGGGAGCGTCGTACATAGGCAAACCCAAACTGCGCTTGACTTCGGCAATATAAGCGGTGTGAACTATGAAGCCGTAAGTCTTTTCGATGTATTCTTGAATCATCTTGTAAGTTACTTTCTCTTTCGGCTTACGGTCCTCGGCGCGCTCTTTTATTTCCTTCAATGAAATCTGACCTTCACCCTCGCCAAACTCCAAATCTACATCGATATGACTTACCGCACTTTTTTGGACAATAGTACCAAAGTCTCGACTTGATCGGTTTGGGGAAACATGTCCCAAGGTTGAATATACGTAATACAATAAGTGTCGGATAACATAGATATATCGCGCGCAAGAGTTGCCGAATCGCAACTGATATACACTATGTTGTCGGGCGCCGCTTCTTTCAAGGTGTTGCAAATACTTTCGTTGAGTCCTTTACGCGGAGGGTCCACCACTACGGTAAATCGCTTGCCTCTGTTTGCCGATACAATTTTCGGCAATTCCTCGGTAACGTCGCCGCACACATTGGTAAGACTCGGAGAACCGTTCAGCAATGCCATTTCATTTGCGTCTTTGACCGCCGACGGTTCTATCTCTATTGCATAGCTGTCAAAACGCTCGCTTGCAAGTATATTCGTAAGTATGCCGATGCCGCTGAAACAATCCACAAGCACCTCGGTTTGGGATAGGTCCGTTAATTCGCGCACCTTGGAGTAAATCATATTCTTTACGCCGTCGTTTACCTGAAAAAAACTGTTGGGGCGCAAACGAAATTTTACGCCGAGATGTTCGCCCTCTATAAATTCGATTCCGCAAATATGTCTTGTTTCTTTGCCGAGTATCACATTGTTGTGAGCTGTATTGATATTGACGAACAGACCGAATTTGTCAAAATGTTTGCTTAATCGCCGTGCAAACGATTGCAAATCGTGCGGAAATTCGCCGTTGGATACTACGGTAATAAGCAATTGACCGTCCACAAATCTCGCCGACAGATGTCTCGCTTCTCCGCTGAAATTTCTTTCGTCATAGGGTATAACGCCGTTTTGGTTGCAATACTCGGTAAACTCCTCGATGAGTATGCGCGCCCAATCTCCGACCAAAGCGCAACCGTCCGTCGCAACGATCTTGTGACTGTTGCGTTCAAACATACCTATGCGCACGGCGCCCCGTCTGCCCCGTACGGGCAAACTCAACTTGTTGCGATAACCGATAACGGCGGGAGAAGGCATACAAGGCAGTACAACCGCATCCGACTTGCCCAATTTTTTGATGTTGTTCGCCACTTTGTTGCGCTTGAAAATCAACTGTTCGGAATATCGCAAATGTGCAAGAACGCATCCCCCGCATTTGCCGAAATGCGCGCACATCGGAGAAACACGCGATGGAGATATTGTAATCAGCTCCGCAACCGAAGCGTATGCGATATTTTTCTTTACATAAGTTACTCTTACTCGCGCAACCTCGCCTACAATGAGCCCCGAGACGAAAATCGTATACCCGTCCACCGTACCGACCGTTTCGCTGTTGGAATAGCTTTCCGCTTGATACAACACTACGTCGTTAACTTTCAGCACGTCACACACCTTTCAACAGCAATACGGTAAAGGTGCTTCCCGCGCCCGGTTTGCTGTCCACAAAAATTTGTCCGCCCAATAAATCGAGGATTTTTTTGACTATCGACAAGCCCAAACCGTTGCCCGCCGTAGTGTGAGATTTGTCTCCCTGAAAAAATTTATTGAAAATATTGTTTTTGGTTTCCTCGTCCATACCGCAGCCGGTATCCGTAACGGAAACAATTGCGTTCAGACCCTTGGTTTCGCATTTTACCTCTATTGTCCCGCCGCTGTCGGTAAACTTGAAAGCATTGCCGAGCAAATTGACAAAAACCTGCGTAAGCAGTTTGTAACTGCTGTTTATCTTGACGGACTCCAACTCCACATTCAATGCAATGCCCTTTTCCTCGCATTTCTGTTCAAACATCAACACGCATTGCCGCAACTGTTCGTCCAGGCTGTATGTTTCTCTGTCTATTTCGTCGGTGGAGTCCAAACGATTCAAAAGTAACACGCTCTCGGACAACTCCACAAGACGGCGCGATTCGTCGATAATCACGTCGAGATATTCGTTGCGTTGTTCTACCGACAGGTTGGGGCTTTTCAGCAATTTCGCAAAGCCGGAAATGGAACTGATCGGAGTCTTGAATTCGTGAGAGAAGTCGGAAACAAAATTTTCGCGCAGCGTCTCGACGCTTTGCAGTTGGCTGGTCATATAATTGAAATTTTTGGCTATGTTGAAATTTGCGAATATCGGGCTGTCCTCTATGCGTACGGAAAAATCCCCCTCAGCCACTTTTTGAAGCGCGTCCAGATAGGGGCGGCTTGCGCGCACGATAATTGCCGAATATGCAAAAGAAAGCGCAACGCCGAATACGATACTGAACGCCAATATGATGATTCCGAACAAAAATACATTGTCCTCTTCCACTTTCCAATGCTGCGCGATAACCGACGTCAAACCCAATGTGGCTATCATTGTTACCATCAGCAAAACAAACAGACACAACACTACGATGAGCGTAATGCGGGTAAAAATGTTGCGTTTTCTCGATTTCGGTTTACTCATCATGTCTCACCGCCTTGTATCCGAGTCCGCGCACTGTAACTATCTCGAAATCCGTCATATCGGCAAAACGCGAACGAAGTCTGTTGATGTGTACGTTTACCGTATGTTCGTCGCTTTCGGCGTCCATGCCCCAAATTTCGTCCATAAGTTGCAATCGCGTAAACACCACGTTGGGATAGCTTAACAACTTGAACAATAACAAAAACTCCTTCTGCGGAAGCTGTTCCTCCCATTTTGGGGTCGTAACCATATAAGAATTGTAGTCCAACGTTATTTCCCCAACGGTCAATTTGTTTTCCGTAACGATTTTGCTGCGCCTCAGAAGCGCTTTTATCCGCAACAAAAGCACGTCAAAATCAAACGGTTTTGTGAGATAGTCGTCTATCCCCACCAAAAAGCCCGTTTTTATATCCACGACATTTTGTTTTGCGGAAAGTATCAATATGGGCAACTGACTGCCGCCTTCTCTCAGCGTTTTTGTCAGCGTAAAGCCGTCCATCTCGGGCATCATTACGTCCAACACCATCAAATCCACATGATTGTGTTCCAACGAATACAACGCTTCCATTCCGTTTTTTGCCTCTATAACGTTGTAGCCCTCGCCGCCGATAACGGCGCTAAGCAATTTGCGCGTGTTTTTGTCGTCTTCTACTACGAGTATATCAAACATTGTTTGCCCTCGAAAAAAATTTGTTGTAATATATTTTAACTTAAAACACAGAAAAGGTAAATAGTTTGGCGTAAAATTGTCCGCTTTTACTTCGAACGTCCCTAAAAACGTTACCCGACAAAAAATAATAAATAATTGTGTAATATACCTTGCAAAATTATTGTATAAAATCGATTTTTAGTGTAAAATTATAGATAACTACGGTAAAAATAACGAAAATGGCAAAGAAACAAGAAAAAAATGCAATAAAAAAACAACCGCCGATGTGGGGGTTCGTGAGGAAACTTTTGAAAGTTTTTTTCAAAAAACCTCACATAGTGAGCTTGTCGGGAGATCTGCCCGATAAGGCGATTTTTGTTGCAAATCATGCGGCAATGTTCGGTCCGGTAATTTACAACTTGTATTTGCCCGCAACATTTGCCCAGTGGGGAGCATGGCCGATGCTCGGCAGTTGGAAACAGCGCTATCACTATCTGAGAGATGTGTATTTTATACAAAAACGGCACAAAAACAAGTTTTCCGCGACATTTCTTGCTTTGTTCGAAGCGTGTTTTTCCGTTTATTTTTACAGAGGGCTGCGCGTTCTGCCAAGCTACAACGATCAACGATTTATCACCACATTACGCAAAAGCATGCATACTCTTGCCGACGATGTGGGTATAATAATTTTCCCCGAGGACAGCGACGACGGATACCACGAACATCTCAAAAGTTTTTTTGCGGGATTTACCGAACTTGCCAAATACTATCGCAGATGCCACGGAGATGATGTACCTATTTATCCTGTATATTATCATCCCAAATACAAGAAAATGATTATAGGATTTCCGTCATATTACACCGACTACGAAGCGCGAGGTATGAACCGAAAGGAAATAGCCGCCGATCTATGCAGACAAGTGAACGATCTGTTTGAACAACACATAAAACAATAGCGAAAAAACCGTCGCAAGCAAACGCTTGCAACGGTTTTTGTTTTATTGGCATACCTGCGCTTCGTTTTACGACACAATCGCCGACAATATTCAGCTATCGAAATAACCGACGAACGATTGTGTCGACATAATTTCATAAAATTTTTACACTTTTTTACGTTGCAAATTACACTACCGATTACGAATACCGAAACTGTCCCGCGCCGTTTCCACATAGGGCGTGGGATTGTAGTCGGATTTGCTGGAAATAGTTCCTCCGCCCGTGATGTTGCCGAACATTTCGCCCCAACCGCCGCTGTAATTGAGATATTCCTGAAAATCGTTGTAGTGATTGTATGTGTAGAACACATAACGTTCGCTCGGCGAGAGAGATACGCCGTATTCCGTTTCGGCGTACACGATACGCGCCGCTCCGCGCGTTATTCTGTTGCCGTCGTTGTACGGTACAGCATCGTAAGCGGGATCGCAATCGGTACCTGTGGTACCTATATCTATCTCGTAATACTGATATGTTCCTCCGCAACCGCTAATGTTGGGAAGCACCGGTTCGTAAGGATAGTTGTATGTGTCTCCGCTGAACTTGCTGTGATTCAACCGTAAATATTTACCCCAAGCATTGCCTTGCAGTGAGGACGTCTTGTTGCTGTTGACATAGTTTGCCGGTATTGTGCCGAATGCGTAGACGTAGGCAGCAACCTCTTCCAAAGTGACGTAAGCGCCGCATTTGTATATCGTGTTTACCACATTGCCTTGATAGTCCACAACTTTGTAACTGTTTCCGTTATCGGCAAAATTTTCGTCCGTATTGCGCACAAACTTGTTGTCGCTTGTGGGACGAACGGGAGACAGGTCGGGAGCTTGATCCTGTTCGGAAATATCTCCGCTCATAAGATTGTGCTTTGTACGCCAATAACTGTCCTCCAAATCCTCGGCGGGCTTGTAGTTGTTGTTGTAAAATCCGCTTGCACCCATATTTGTATAGGGATCGTAACGGATTATCTGTATCGTAACGGGATTACTGCGGCAAGTGCCTATATACGCCTCGACCGTGACATATCCCGCGTCGGACGGCAACAAGGACTTGCCATCATAGTTACTGCCGACAAGACTTGCCACGTTTTTTCCGTCGGTAATTTCGAATACCAGCTGACTGGTATATTCCTGCGGGACAACGGTAGCCGAAATGTATGTATTGTCGGAATATTCTATCAGATATTTTTCCGCCTTCAACACGATAGTGATATTTTCATCGGGTTTACGCTCTATCTGCAACGTCAGCTGACTTTGATAAACGCTGCCGTCCAAATGCAAAATCGCCTGCAATACGATTTCTCCCGGTTGCAACGCATACAATGTGACGCCGTATATGTAACCATATTGATTGCCTTGCAAAACGCTCAATTCCACCTCGTTTTCGTATCCCGATGGAAGCGTTTTTACCGAAATTTTCACTTCGTCTCCGACGAAAATTTTATTGCTTGCAACGGATATGCTTATACTTATATCCGGCTTGACCGTTCCTCCGATCAACTCCACAACGGCGCATTTGTAATCGTTGTGGGAACGCAATCCTACATCCGTACCGTTGTAGAGACAACCGTATACCACCACGACGTCTCCATCCGAGGGTGTGCGCTGTTCATCGCTCGAATATTGCAATTTTGCATTTATGACTTTGAACATATAACCGCTGCTGTCGGTAATGCCGAACGTATAGTCCATCGTGCTTGTTACCGAACCGCTCACAATACCCTTGACATATACCGGATCGTCGGAATACTCTTGCGTCATTGCGGAGGCAATTTCATATGCTTCCGCTACCGAATAGGGATTGTTTCGCGTACCGTCGCTCCGAAAATAAAATTCTATCACTATATCCTCGGAAACAAGCTCCTCATCAATATACAACACTACGGTTACGCCGAATGAAGTATTTTGCTTCGGGGTAATGGTAAAACCGCTTACCGAGCACATATTATCGTTTCCGGAAACTATTCTGAGCGAAACATATTGTTCATAACCGTAGGGATCGGTTTCAAATTGAATCGTTACGCTTTCGCCATAGCCGCAACTGTAAAAAGTACCATACGGATTTATTTCCACATAGCACGCATCGACCTCTTCCACTCTGCATATCGCGTCGCCGTAAGACTTCATTTCCGGAACGGGAGCCGATCCTTCGTTGTAGCGATAGTTGTACAAATAGCCGTATACGGTCACCCAATCGCCCGGTTTGAGAAGCGGCGCAACGCTCTCCGACAACTCCGCATAGTAGATTGTAAAATAGGAGTCTCCGTCGGTAATTTCAAAGCGAAAACCGCTTGTTGTACCGGCAATAATATCGCCGACAATTTGTCCGTAAACACGCACGGGCGTATCCGAATAAGCGTTGTAGTCCAACCGTTCGGTTGCGCTTAAAACCTCCGAAACAGTATAGACGTCCTTTTCGTCGTAGCCTTCCACTTCGAATACCACCGTATTCTCCCATTTGCCGTCCAACATGACTTTCAGCGAAACATATCCTTCTTTGACGGCGTAAAAGACGTTTCCACTCAACGTGCCGCAATCGGCGCCGTTTTGAAACTCCAATACGACATGACTTTCGAAACCTTTGGGTATGGTGGTAATCTCAAACGCAAGTTGTTCTCCCACATTGATACTGTTTGCATACGCCTCAACCCTTGCGGTAAGAGCGGACGCGTATCTCGCAACTGCCGTTACTTCACACTCCTCGTCTGCATTGGCTTTCAACTCAGGAATCGGAACGGAATCCGAATCGTAAAGATAATTGTACAAATAGCCTCGTACGGTTACAAGATCGCCCAATTTCAATTCGTCGACATCGTCGGAGGAAAGATCGGCGTAATAAATTGTTAACGTATTGGAAAAATCTTCTATTTCAAAACGGTATCCGTGCGTTTGTCCCGAAAGAATTTCGCCCGAGATAAATCCGGATACGTAGACGGGTTGTTCGGAATACGTGTTGTAGCCCAACCGTTCGATCTCTCTCAACGCCGATGTCGGTGAAAGAGGATTTTGCATCGACCCGGGCGCATAAATTTGCTCCACGGTACTCGGTTTGACGGCGGAATACATTATATATGATACATCAACAATTCCGCTTTCGTAACTCAGCACGCCGCATACATCTACGCTGCATCCTATGTATATATCACCGACACCGTCGGCAAACTGCGCACCTAAAACGGCTATCGCACCGTCGTACGACGCGATGGTAAACCAAAACGCACCGCTATCGTAAATATGAGTAACTTGCCCTCGTACGTACACCGCTTCGTCACCGCCGTCGGAGTCGATAAACTTTATGGCTTCGCCGACAGTGTAGGGATTTTCCGCAGTTCCCTTTGCCGGAACGGGAGAGGGCGTTTCGATATAACCGCAAACACATTTGCCGTCACTGTCGAATGAGTGTTTTTCGCGCGAAGTTTCATCTATATTGCCGTCCGCCTCACATTCTTTCCAATGCTCGGCGTCAGTGTGCTTCCACAGAGTGTAGCTGTGTTCGTGCGGCGCCGACGCAAGTTCCAGCGAAACGGTACTTTGCAAATCTCCGTAAAAAACGGTGACGATACATTCAGTCTCCGTAAATTCGATCGAAAATTCAAATTCATCCGCGGAAAGAACGCATTCTTTTCCCTTTTCGTTTACGTATGTGACGTTAAGGTGCGCAAGAATATTGTCGTCGGGCTCACCCGCAAACGGTTTGTACGAATCTTCGCAAGCAACCGTTAATTTCGGGCTGACGGTCTCGCACGCCGCGAGAATGGTTATGCACATAACGCACAACGACATCAAAACAAAAATTATTAAGTTCAAACAAATGCGTTTTTTCATTTTTTTGCTCTGTATTTGTAATTATAATATAAAAATCCCGTTTTGACAACTCTCTGTTGTTGTAGCGGAAGCAATCGAAAAGACAATTATTCTTGCCGCAAAACAGAAAAAACACTTGCCAAATACTGCAAAAAGCGAAAATGCCGAACCCAAACGACGACTTTCGATTGCGGAACCCTATCCTCGCATTTACAAAAAAACGAAACTCTTACGCCCGTATTCAATCCGTAGTAACGTTGTTGTTCTGCTACGCTTTTATAATAAAAAGCGGTTCGAGAAATCTCAAACCGCTTGATTGTTGCATATAACCGAGCAAAAGCTTTGCCAACAGCCGTCGCAAAGACAAAACAGCAATGTTTTAAGCGCGTTATGACAATTCGAACATGCCGGTATACAACTGATAATATTTTCCTTTTTGCGCGATCAGATCGTCGTGATTGCCGCGTTCGATGATCACGCCGTGTTCTAACACCATTATGGCGTCGCTGTTGCGAACGGTGGACAGACGGTGTGCGATTACAAACGTGGTTCGTCCTTCCATAAGCGCGTCCATTCCCTTTTCGATGAGCCATTCCGTACGAGTGTCTATGCTGCTTGTAGCCTCGTCCAAAATCAGCACGGGAGGATCGGCGACTGCGGCTCGCGCAATGGCAATCAATTGCCGCTGTCCCTGAGACAGATTTTCTCCGTCGCGCGTGAGCATAGTGTTGTATCCGTCGGGTAAATGCTTGATAAATTGATGCGCATTTGCCGATTTGGCTGCCGCAATGCACTCTTCGTCGGTAGCGTCCAACCGTCCGTAACGTATATTGTCGATTACGGTGCCGGTAAACAGATGTGTATCCTGCAATACCATTGCAAGCGATCTGCGCAGGTCGGCTTTTTTGATTTTGTTGATATTTATGCCGTCGTAACGGATTTTGCCGTCCGGTACATCGTAAAATCTGTTGATAAGGTTGGTTATCGTGGTTTTTCCCGCGCCGGTACTACCCACAAACGCAATTTTCTGTCCCGGGTGCGCGTACAACGATACATTGTGAAGCACGGTTTTGTTTTCTTCGTATCCGAACGTAACGTCTTCGAACACTACGTCCCCTTTAAGTTCGGTATAGGTAACCGTGCCGTCGCCGTGCGGGTGTTTCCACGCCCAATGCCCCGTACGCGTTTCGCTTTCCGTTATGTTGCCGTTCTCGTCTATATTTGCATAAACCAACGTTACGTATCCGTCGTCGACTTCGGATGGCATATCCATCAACGCAAATACGCGTTCTCCGCCGGCGACCGCCATGAACAACAAGTTGATCTGCTGTGAAATTTGCTGAATGGGCATCGTTATATTGCGTATATACAGCAAAAATACTGCGATTATTCCCACATACTTCAACGCATTGTCGGAGTCGGAAGCAATCAATGCTCCGAATATTGCAATGCCGGCATAAAAGAAATGAGACAAGTTGTTCATAATGGGTCCCATCACGTTTGCATAAGCATTTGCACGCGTGGCAACACGTTGTAAATTGGTGTTGATGACATCGTATTCCGCTATGGCATTTTGTTCGTGGTTAAAGGCTTTGACTACCTTTTGTCCTTCCGTCATTTCCTCGACATAACCGTTAAGTTTACCAACGGAAGCCTGCTGTGCCACAAAGTTCTTTTTGGAACGGCCGCCTATAAATTTGACTATGATACCCATGATTATCAACATGCCGATCATCACAAGCGCGAGCTGCCAGCTTTTGATAAACATGATTACAAAAATACCCACAATCGTGATAATGCTGCTGATAAATTGCGGAATGGCACGCGCAATAAATTCATTCATCATATCGATGTCGTTGGTGTAACGACTCATAAGCTCACCGTGAGTAGTCGTATCGAACAGTTTGATAGGCAAACTTTGCATGTGCGTAAACAAATCGTCACGCAATTTTTTTATTGTGGATGTAGAGATAGCTATCTGCAATCGGTTGAACAAATAGTTTGCACCCAAACTCAGCAGATAGATTGCAGCCATTAAGCCGATAACCGCGCCGAGATACACAAGTTTCTCACTCGTATCGCCCAGCGCATACTTGTCGATAAAGGGAAGTCCCGTCAAAGCTATATCCGAACCCGCTTTTGCTGCAAGTCCGTTCAAAAGCGGTTGCAACAGCGATGTGGCAATGATATTGGCAAGACTTTGAACCGCAATGCAAATCAATACCAATGCCAAACGTCCGCGGTACGGTTTGAGATAACCGAGCAATCTGCCCAAAGTGCCTTTGAAATTTTTGGGGCGTTGCGCGCCCATATATTTATTACGCGGAGGCATTAGTTTTCACCTCCTTCCACAGTACCTTTTTGTTGCGAACGGTACACTTCCTGATAAATAGAGTTTGTCGCAAGCAATTGCTCGTGTGTGCCAATCGCATTTATTTTGCCGTCGTCCAACACTACTATTTTGTCGCAGTTTTCCACGGAGGAAATACGTTGTGCAATGATGATAGTAGTCATATCGGCGGACAATTCTTTGAGTCCCTTGCGTATACGCGCGTCGGTTGCGGTATCCACTGCGCTGGTAGAGTCATCCATTATCATTATCTTGGGCTTTTTTAGCAGTGCGCGCGCTATGCACAAACGCTGTTTTTGTCCGCCCGAGACGTTTACACCGCCCTGTCCCAAATCGGTTTCGTAACCGTCGGGGAAGGAAGTAATAAATTCGTGCGCGCAAGCGGCGCGACACGCCGCCTCTATCTCATCCTGAGTGGCGTTTTCGTTTCCCCACAACAGATTTTCGCGAATTGTGCCGCTGAAAAGCACGTTCTTTTGCAATACCATGGATACTCCTTCGCGAAGGTTGAACAGACTGTAATCCCTCACGTCGGTGCCGTCCACCAACACCTGACCGTCCAATACATCGTAAAAACGCGGTATCAATTGCACAAGACTGCTTTTTCCGTCTCCCGTGCCGCCTATTATTCCCACGCTTTCGCCGCTGTTTATGTGCAAATCGATGTTTTCGAGAGTGAGGTTTTCGGCATTGTCCGAATAACTGAAATTTACGTTGACGAAATCGATACTGCCGCTGTTGACGGTTTTGTCCGCTTGTGCGCCGTCCTTTATTGTCGATTCCGTTTCCAATACCTCGTAAATACGGTCAATGGACGCGCGGGACATTACCAACTGCACCGCAATGAAACAAATCATCATTACCGAGCTGAGTATTTGCGTGCAGTAACTCATCATTGCGGTGAGCGTGCCGCCTTGCATTGTTCCGATAGCGATTTCCCTGCCGCCCAAAATAAGCAAACCGATGATCGTTCCGTACATAATGCAGCTTGTCAAGGGATTCATCAATATCATCAACTTTTCCGCTTTGAGTTGCGCCTTGCGAACATCCTCGGTTGAGGCGCGGTATTTCTGCTCTTCATAGTCCTCACGCACAAACGCCTTTACTACGCGGATAGCCACAAGGTCCTCCTGAACGCTGGCGTTCATTGCGTCGTATTTTTTGAGCATGGATTTGAACAAAGGATGTACGCGCATGGCAATCAACGCCATGACTATCCCCAAAGCGGGAATGGCTATCAAGAATATCCACGCCATCTCGGCATAGTTTATAAATGCCATTATCGTGCTGAAAATGAGCATTGCCGGCGCCCTGATGACCGTTCGTATGATCATCATAAAGGCGTTTTGCGCATTGTTTACGTCGGTTGTGGAACGCGTAACAAGACTTGCCGTGCTGAATTTGTCCACATTGGCAAAAGAAAAGTCCTGAATCTTGTTGAACAACATTCCGCGCATATTTTTGGCAAAACCGCCTCCCGCAACGGCGCACAACCAGCCTGCAAGCGATCCGAACGCAAGAGAAAGTATCGCGGAAACTATCATCAAAATTCCGTAAGTATACACAGTATTCAGCAAGACTGCCTTTTCACCCCAAATGTGCGCACCCGCCGCCAAAGTGACGAGCTTCTTGGTGTCGAAATCCAAGTAAATAAGCTGCGAAGTCAATCCATTCTCGCTGTCTACCGCATAAAGCTGCATTACGTTCAGAATATTAGACATAAACATCGGCAATACAACTTCGAGCGCCGTTTCGCACAGTACCAAAAGCACGGTCAAAACGGATTGAACTTCGTAACCCTTGGCTCCTTTAAGTAATTTTCTAATCAAATTTTTTTGCCCCCTTTTTCGTCTCGTCTCACGATGAGTACGAAGCGCAAATCGTATAAAAAGTTTGTCTTATATTATAATACATTGCGGGTATTTTTGCAAACCGTTACACACCGCAAATAAATATTGTTTTTTAACAAAAACTGTCGTTTGCCGTTACGTAATTTACCGTCACAGCCGCTTTCGGCGAAAAACGAAGATGAAATATTCAAAGATAATTTCAGATCGCGGGGCGCACCCCTCCCGCACGATAATTTTAGCAAATTCAGTCCCGCAAACGCGGTTGAAAATACAATCGCCGCAACGGTAGCATCTGCCTTACAACGGAAAAATTATTTGTCTTTTTCAATTTGCCAATTGCTCAGCAAGCTCAACGCGTTTTTGTTGACTATTTCAAAACAGTGATTGAGCGTGGCTATCTCCTGCTCGGTCAGACCTTCTTGCAATTTCCGTCCGAATTCGCAACGACGTTCGATACACTGTTGCGCTATTTCTTTGCCCTTTGCGGTAAGCCGAAGCTCCGCTTTGCGTCTATCGTCGGATACCTCGCTACGTTCCAACAGTTTTTTTTGCACAAGCGCGTCCACATGCACCGAAATGGTATTCTTTTTTATTTTTCGACGCTGTTCTATATCCGTTGCCGTTGTATTTTTGCCGCAAATGTCCACAAACGTCAGAATATTGACGTCTATAACGGACAAACCATAATTTTTGCCGATTTCCTCGCTTATATTTTGTTTTACCAAAAAAACATTGTGTACGCAATCCAACAGTCCGTTTTTGTGCATTATTCTCCGCTCGTTCCGTTAAAATAGTTCAATATTGAACTATCAATTACTGTATACCCAAAACAAAACATTGTCAAGCAAATCAATAGGTTTTAGAATATATTATAAAGTAAAATACGCCTGACAGTCTGAAATATTGCACAATCTTTTAGTATTTGCCGACAAAAATATAACGTGAATTATCAGTATTTACATTATATTCAATATGAGACAACTGCGCACCGCTGTGCAACAAATACAAACGGTCCGCAGTTGTTGCCCGCGGACCGTAATTTGTTTTGCTTGTTATTTTTCAAAGAACATAACATTTTTTTCTCCGAGTATACCCGCCAATTCGTAAGTAATGCCGGGGCAGTTTCGTACGTGAGTTTCCAACTCGTATGTTTTGCCTTCGATGCGGAATTTTACCTTTATTTCTCCCTCATAGCGTTGCAGCGTTTCCAATGTCTTGTTGTACTTTTCATCGTCGCGTTCTTCCATTTTCAACCAAAGGGTGATATTTTTGGGGCGATCGACAGGGATAACTTCCTTTTGCGCTTCGTCGCTGCGCGGATTGATTATTTCCCGTACGTTTATTTTGTAAGCGTCGCGGGATTCTCCCAAATTTCCGCGCACCACCAAAAAGCTGTCTTCCGCAAACAAATTTTTGTATTTTTCATAGGTCGAACCGTAAAGTCCCACTTCTATCGTATCGTACTTGTCCTCCAAAACTCCGAACGCCAACCGCTGATTGTCCTTGCCTACCGTTACGCGAATATCCCGCAAAATTCCGCCCGTAGTAACAAAACGTTTTTCTACCTTTGGACGCACAGGCTCGCCGTCCTCGGAGCCCTCGGGAATATACGCCATAGTCTCGGAAGTGTTGAAATCGAACCCGAAACGCCGCGCGACTTCATCATAATCATCCAAAGGACTGCCCGTCATATATACGCCCAACACTTCGTTTTCGTAGTTGTACAGAATATCTTTGCCGAATTCCTTAATCTGCGGACGCGAAGGCTGAGAATTCGGACGGATGTCGGGAATAAGATCGAAAATTGAGACCTGTCCCGTAGCGCGTGTTTTGACGCTTTCCGCAACTTCGTTGAGTTCGTCGTTGTAATATGTGAGCATGTCGGCGCGGGTTCTGCCGAAACAGTCGAATGCGCCGCCTTTTATGAAGTTCTCCACCATGCGCTTGTTGATGAACGAATAACAACGTTCGAACATATCGGACATATCCTTAAATTCGCCGCCGCGCTCGCGCTCTTCCACCACTTGCTTCACTATGCCGACGCCGATATTGCGTATACCTCCCAATCCGAAACGAATAGCACCATTTTCCACGCGAAATTCGTCGCGACTCTTGTTGATGTCGGGAGGAAGCACCGCAATACCCTGTGACTTTGCGTAAGCCATATATTTTTTTATTTGCGAAATATCGCTTATGCGATTGTTGAGCAAAGCGCAGATAAACTCTACGGGATAGTAGTTTTTCAGCCAAGCTGTTTGGTATGTAACATAAGCATAACACGTTGCGTGCGATTTATTGAAAGCGTACTGCGAAAAATCGTCCAATTGTTTGTATATTTCCAATGCGACGTCTTCGGGAATACCGTTTTTGACGCAGCCCGGCACCGTTTCGCCGTTGGTCCATGTGCCGCCGTGAACGAACAATTCGCCGAGGTCTTTCATCATTTGCGCTTTCTTTTTGCTCATCGCATAGCGCACGTTGTCAGCAAGCGCCATAGAAAAACCCGCAAGTTTTTGCACCAACTGCATTACTTGTTCCTGATAGACGATACAACCGTTGGTTACGGCAAGAATGGACTCCATGGAGGGATGCAGATATTTTATTTTGGATTTGTCGAATTTGCAATCCACATAGTTGCCGATATATTGCATCGGACCGGGACGGTAAAGACTGATACCTGCTATGATTTCTTCCAAATGCGTGGGTTTCATTTTGCGCATAAGATCGCACATACCGCCGCTTTCAAGTTGGAATATACACATAGTGTCTCCGCCGGAAATCAAGTTGAACACATTGGGGTCGTCGTAGTTGTCCGCACCGAACTCCACTTTTACGCCGTGATTCTCGTATACGTAATCGCACGCCTTTTTGATGTCGGTGAGAGTGCGCAAACCCAAAAAGTCCATTTTGAGCAGACCCAGCTCCTCTACCTCCGTCATGGTATATTGAGTGGTTACTATACCACCCTTAGCCAAAGAACCGCCGTTGGTTTGCAAAGGAATATGGTCGCTGACCCTTTCGCGGCAAATAACCACGCCGGCGGCGTGCATACCCGTCTGTCTGGGCGAACCCTCGATACGCATTGCATAGTCGATAAGATCGTGCGTTGCCGGATCGTTGTATGCCTGAATCAATTCATCGGAAATGTATTTGTCCGCCTCCTTTTTGTACGGCACTTTGCCGAGAAGGTGACGAAGCGTGTATTTGAAATTGTCCGGTACCATTTTTGCCAACCGGTTGGATTCGGACATGGGGAAACGCATAACGCGCGCGACGTCTCTTATGGCGTTTTTTGCCGCCATTGTGCCGAAAGTAACAATTTGGCATACGTTGTCGTTACCGTATTTGTTGTGTACGTAATCAATAACTTCACCGCGGCGATCCATGCAGAAATCCACGTCGAAATCGGGCATGGATTTGCGCTCGGGATTCAAAAATCTCTCGAACATCAGATTGTAGCGGAACGGTTCCACTTCCGTTATGCCTATAAGATAAGCGATAACGCTGCCTGCTCCGCTGCCGCGTCCCGGACCTACGGGAATACCGTTGGTTTTTGCATAGTTGATGAAATCCCACACTATCAGGTAGTAATCCACAAAACCCATACTGCAAATTACGTCATATTCGTACTTGATTCGATCCAGCACTTCCTGCGTGGCGTCGGGATACTTTTTCGCAAGCCCCTCCTGTACCAATTTCCAAAGATATTCCGGCGAGGACATACCTTCGGGAGGCGTATAAAGCGGAAGGAGTTTTTCTCTGCCGAAATCCACATTGCATTTATCGGCAATTTCCAAAGTGGTTTCCATCGCTTCGGGAAGATTCGGAAAGAGCGCAGCCATTTCATCGTAATCTTTGAGATAAAATTCTTTGCCCTGAAACTTCATTCTGTCTGTGTCGTCGAGGTATTTTCCCATCTGAACGCACATCATAACGTCCTGAATTTCCGCGTCCTCTTTGTTCAGATAGTGTACGTCGTTGGTTACGACGATTTTTATGTTCAATTCTCTCGCCAATTGCACGAGTTGCGGCATTACCGCATCTTCGTCGTCTATGCCGTGACGCTGAATTTCGATGTAATAATCCTCACCGAACAGTTCCTTGTACTGCAAGGCGAGTTCGCGCGCCTCCTCGTAACGGTCGGCAAGCAGTAAACGCGGCAACTGACCGGCAATACAAGCCGAAAGACAGATAAGTCCTTCGCTGTACTTTTTTATCGTATCGAAGTCGATACGCGGTTTGTAGTAAAATCCTTCCACAAATGCAATGGAATTGAGCCTGCATAGATTGTAGTAACCCGTATTGTTTTTGGCGAGCAGTATAAGGTGAAAATATTCCTTGTTTTCGAATCCTACACTATGCAAATTTTCGCAGACGTAAAATTCGCAGCCCAATATCGGCTTGACGGAGGCGGCTTTGGCAGCTTTGAAAAACTTCCAGGCGCAATACATATTGCCGTGATCGGTAACGGCGATGGCAGGCATGTTCAGTTCCTTGCAACGCGCGAGCATATCGTCAATTCGCGTTGCTCCGTCCAACAGACTGTATTCGGTGTGCAGATGAAGATGTACAAACTGTTTCATATTTTTATCCTTATAACGACTACTTGAAAGCGATTTCCATCAATTTTGCAAAACGGTGATTTGCACCGCTTTTGGATATTTTGAGTTTGGCAGCTATTTCGTCCAGCGTTGCCTCCGGATTGGATTCTCTCAACAAAGCGATTTCCTTCAAACTGTCGGGAAGCTGTTCGAAGCGTCCGCTTTCCCTGCAAACCGCTATGGCTTTGAGCTGTCTGGACGCGGCGGCGATCGTTTTTTCGATATTGGCCACATCGCAATTGTTTTGGCGGTTTACGTCGTTGCGCACGCTCCTGAACACCATGACGTTTTCCAATTCCAACTTGGCGTTTGTGGCGTTGAGGTATACCAACAAGTCGGAAATTCGTTCACTGTCCTTGATATACAGTACCGTCAGATTTTTTCGAAGAGTGGTTTTGAATTCGGCGGCGGCATAACAATTTGCGACGGCTTGGGCAAATTCACCGTCGGAAAAACGCAATTCAAGATGATATTTGACCTTTTCGATTGCCGACATATCTTCCGAAGAAGGAATAACTACCGAGCCGCAAGATACAAACAAACCCTGCAAAAATGCCTTTTTACAGCACGGTTCGGCGGGCATAATGGAACGAACATCGACCAAAGACAATATACCCGAAGCGTCGCGCACCGTCAACCCGAGTTTTTCTCCGAGTTTTGCGTCGAACGTGCAGCTGTATACCGCCGTACCTTTGGCGGACATATTGTAAGTGCTGATACGCGAATTTACGTCGAGACGGTCGCGTGCAATCGTCGCGCACAATTTCAAAAAATCCACATTGTCGCTTTCCACGCTGAACGCATACTCTCCGCGTCCGAGAGTAAGCGAACCGATGGATTTCAAAACCGCGGCAAGAAAGGACGTTGCACAGCAACGTCCGACGTTTCGCACCGAACGAAGTATTTCACTCTTTACATTTTGAGAAAACGTCATTGTTGTCCTCTGCGAAATTGACAAGCGACACTTCGCGTTTGGCTATTATGCCGTAACGTTCCCAAAGCGCGCGTTGTAAATCACGTATTATTAAGTATATATCCAAAGAGGCGGCTTTGTCAATATTTAAGATAAAACCTGCGTGTTTTGTTGATACCTCGGCGCCTCCCACGCGGTATCCCTTGTAACCCATTTCATCAATTAGCCGCGATACCGAAACGCTGTCGTGAAACAATACGCATCCGGCGGATCGAGCGTCGAGAGGCTGCGTTTGCGCTTTTTGCACGCGCATTTGAGCAATTGTTCGGCGCACTTTGTCCCTTTCGGAACGCTTAAATTTGAATTTGGCTTCCAAAACAATCCAATCGTTGTGCTTAAAAATACTGTCTCGCTTGGCGAATTTGCAATTTTTGCCTTTTATACGACAAATTTTGCCATTTTTCAGTACGGTAACCTGTTTCAGAATATCTTTTATCTCTTCATCGAAACAACCGGCGTTTCCCACTACGGCGCCTCCTACCGTTGCGGGCAAACAAGCCAAAAATTCTCCTCCCGAAAGTCCGTTTTCGGCAAGCGCGCGAGCAAGAGCCGACGTAGACGCGCCGCACTGCGCCGCCGCACGGCATCTTTTGATTCTGAATTTGTTTATTCCCGTTGTAACAATTACCACTCCGTCAAAGTATGCGTCGGAAGCAAGCACGTTACTGCCCCTGCCCAATATAACAGTAGACACGCCCTTTTTGTCGCAATAACGAATTACTTTCGTCAATTGAGAAATCGTATCGGGGAAAACAGCCGCGCAAATTTTACCGCCGGTACCCAATGTCGTCAATTTGTCAAAACCCGCGTCGAGGCGGGTTTTTACGTGCAGATTTTTCATTTTTTCGAGAATATTGTCAAGCAGTTTTTTTTCCATATCACACCGCCAAAGTATCGATTGCCATTTGACGTTGACGTACTATTGCGTCGCCGTCTCCGAACACATTGGGTACATATGCCCGTGTAAGCTGCGCCTCACATTCGGCATACCTGTCTGCTGTATAATAAGTTTGATCCAATACGGAAAACATACACACATTTACCAACGTCTGCTGCGATTGTTCCGCAAGCAGATATTCGAGGAAAGCTCTGCACTCCTGCGCCGCAGTCGTTTGCGCCGATACGCCAAGATATTGCACCAAATCGGTGTAACCGCCCAAGGGTGCAAACGCCAAACTTTCTATACGTCCGCTTGTTTCGCGCTGAGACAAACGATACAAATCCCGCTGTGTGCCGAGAAGCGTTACCGCAGTACGGTTATCCAGGAACCTTTCGTAAGCCTGATACTGCGTGATCTCGTCGGAGACATTGACATTGCCCCTTCCTCCCGACATTGCCAATGCGGACAAAGGACTGTTGTATGGGGTAAATCCGCATATAAGAGGTTGAAGCGTAACGTTGTTTTTGCCCACTTTGCGAGTAAACGTGGCGCTAAGCGCATTATCAAGCAACTGAGTTTGCGGCAACATCGAAGCGCGAGCAAACAAACAGTAAGCGCCCGTATAAAGAGGAACGGCGTACTGTACTCCGTTTAGTTGTCCCGAAAGAAGAAAATTGTTTCTGACCGCGCCGACGTTTACTTCGGTGGGAGCAAGTTTATCTTTTATAATCGATCCGACACCCCGTGAAAAGCATATAATATCGAAATTGTCGCCTTGTTCCAACTTTTGAGAGAGCTGTCCCTCGGTGAGCGTAGTAACATGTACAAACAGTCCCGTGTTGAGCTTTTCGAACTTGGCTGCGCGGCCTTTGATCCAAGCCTCGCGACTACCCGCACCGCCCTCGAAACTTTCCACGTTCCAGAACTCCACTACTCCGCGATAACTTGCGGCATTTTGCATTTGAGGCTTTAACGGAAGATTCGGCAACGCCCACACAACGGCGCCTATTGCGAGCGCCGCTACCACAAGCAGCGGCAATATGACGCGCAGTTTCCTTTTTGCGGAACCGCGTTTTTTTTCGACTTTTTTTGTATTTTTTTCATCGGTTTCGGGTCTGACAGTTTTCCACTTTGTCACGGTTAACCTCCAAACAATCGTTTTCGATATATTGTATGTCGGCATCGCCTCAATTTAACAAAATCTCAACGTACAAATTGACGGCTATTTGCGGCATTTTGTCGAACTTAATCGCCGAAAAAAAAGCCGCCGCCGTCGATATTTTTAAGCATTTACAAATGGACGATTTTCATTTATAATAATTACGTCGGCGCAAACATTCGGCAAAAACCGGCGCATGGATTTTGCGAAAATTTTTATCCCCCTAAAGGAGCCATATGAAACTGAATTATAAAAGAACCATTCTTGTCGGATTTGCATTTTTCTTGATTTCCGCGTTTTGGCAAGCATACGACACGATTATTCCGCTTATGCTTACCAATAAATTCGGACTCGATCAAACCTGGTCGGGACTTATAATGTCGTTGGACAATATTTTGGCGCTGTTTATGCTGCCCCTGTTCGGAGCGCTGTCCGACAAAAAGGAGACGCGTTTCGGCAAACGCACACCCTTCATTGTTATAGGCGCAATTGTTGCGATAGTATGCTTTGTCGGGCTTACTTTCGCCGACAATGCTCAATTGAACAAAATTTCCGAGGGCACCAAGGAAACATATTGGAACGAAAACTACACGGTAGAAAACCGTGAATATCACAATATAACCAACAAAGACGTATTGCCAACTTACACGGTGCGCGATTATGCCGCAAGAGTATATTTCAACAAAGAATTCGACGAGTTGAACGAAACGCAAAAAACGGAATTGGAAAACTGGTACAAAAACGACGAACTCAACTACGACACCGTATACGTATACAATAAAAGCGACAACACTTACCGTTTGTGCAAAGAAATAAACGGAGAAACCGTCTATATGAACGGAGAACAATTGAACGCCTCGGAACGTACTACCAATGCCTACTCTTCGTTGGTAAGCGACGCCGAAGCACAATTTGCAAAACAGGTCACAAAAACAAATTGGTGGATTTTGGCAATATTCATTGCCGTGCTGTTGGCGCTGTTGATAGCTATGGCAACTTTCCGCAGTCCCGCAGTTGCGCTGATGCCAGACGTGACCGTTAAACCGCTGAGAAGCAAAGGCAATGCAATAATAAACCTTATGGGCACTGCCGGCGGATTGCTGGTATTGGTACTCGGCATGGTGTTCGGGACGGGCTCAGTCGAACACCAACTTATGAGCTACTCTTGGTTTGTCGTCGCCGTATGCGGAATAATGCTTGCGGCACTGATCGTTTTTATCCTGACGGTAAAAGAAAAACGTTGGAATGCCGAAATGCTGCAAGCGCAAGCTCTGTTAGACGCGGATTCTCCCTCCGATGAGAAAACGGAAACAACAAACGGAAAATTGCCCAAAGACAAACTCAAATCACTGATTTTGATTCTCGCGTCCGTCGCTTTGTGGTTTACGGGATACAACGCCATTACCAGCAAATACAGCGTATATGCGATAAACGTGCTCAATATGGACTACAACGCCACATTGATGATTGCACAAGGCGCCGCAATAGCAGCCTATATACCCGTTGGCTTGCTTGCAAGTAAGATCGGGCGGAAAAAATCCATTCTTTCGGGTATAGTAATGCTCACCGCCGCCTTTTTCGGTGCGATATTTGTTTCGCAGTCCAGCCCCGTGTGGCTGTTGTGGATACTGTTTGCATTGGCGGGCATAGGATGGGCAACGATAAACGTAAACAGCTTTCCGATGGTTGTGGAACTGTCCAAAGGCAGTGATATAGGCAAATATTCGGGATATTACTACACAGCGTCTATGGCGGCGCAAGTCGTCACTCCCATTCTCAGCGGCGCATTGATGGACGCTTTCGGTTCGATGTCTGTTTTGTTCCCCTACGGTACGATTTTTGCGGCGGCGTCTTTTGTTACGATGCTGTTCGTAAAACACGGGGACAGCAAACCCGAAACGCCCAAAGACAAATTGGAAATGATCGGAGATTGATGACGATTTGAAAAAAGGTTGTGCCGATAAAACCTGTCTGCACTCTCACCTCTACGCAAACGGATCGGTAGAACGAAACGTCATATTTTTACTAAAAAAACAGAGACTGCCGCAGAACGCGACAGTCCCTTTTTTTGTTTTGCTTTACAAAAACTTGTATCCGAGCTTTTGCCAATAATTGCGTTTGGCTGCTTCTCGGACATTTCAAATATCCGTTCGGCAACGGTTCAGCCGCAAATTTTGCGGTTTACATCGCAGAAACGAATACCCATACATAAACGTCAGCCTTGTACCGTATCCAGCACGGAAGCCACCTTAAAGTAATATATTCCGCCGTCGTTGTTGAAAATTCCGTCCTTTTCGCTTCCGACGGTCAAAACACCTTCGTCATTCCAAGTATAAGTTCTGCGGTAGCCGACCTCGCCTGTTTCCTCATTTATCTGGCGCAATATGTACGTCACGTTTTTGATGTTTGAATACGTCGACTCGGTGTGTGTAAATTCCGCACCGCTGCCCGTCAAACCGAAGTTCAACGCGGAAACGGGATTTAACATTACGGTAATATCGATATTTTCGATCTTTGTGTTGGCATTTGCGTCATATCCGATAACAGCGCCGACAACTCTGTATTGTTCCGCTTTTACATTGGCTGTATTCGTTACTTCGACGTTGCAAGTTATCGTGCTGCGATTTTCTTCGTCAGACGTGATGGAAATAGAACCGTTTCCTTGTCCGACCAAACCGCCCACGCCGTAATTTCTTTGATTGATAGTCGTAACAGTGATATTGCCGTAGTTTTCGACATGGTTGTAGGTGTGAGTACCGCTTGCGCTGCCGATAAATCCGCCGATCTCACCGACTATATTTTCGGTTGAAACCGATTCGACGCTCTCGTTGTCCGTGACTACAATCTTGCCGTAATTGACTACGTTTGTGTAATTGTGAGTACTTCTGCCGCCGCCCGAAATACCGCCGACGCTGAATTTGCTTATATGCGCGGTGATATTTATCGTTATATTACCGTAATTGGTGCAATCGGTAAAATTCAAAACTTCGTTTTTACCTTGTATATAACCGGTAAATCCGCCTATGACTACGTCGTTTGTGGTGCCTTCGGGAATGGTTATGTTGCCTTTATCTCCGTCTTTTTGTTCGCCGTTTTGGCAATTTTCGAGTGTAAGAGATACCGTATTTACGTTAGCGGCAAAGCCTACTCCCTTGGGTGCGGTTATGTTGGCGAGGTTTGTGCAGTCTTTCATTGTGATAAGATTGGACGCTCTCTTCACCGTGCCGTCTTCATATTTGGCGTCGCCGATAAAGCCGCTTGCAATCTTGTTGGAGAAAATACTGCCCGAAACCGTAACATTTTGAATAAGCACATTGCCGTATGCTTGTCCCGCAACGGCGCCCATTCTGCTATCCGCCGCATTGTCCGTAATATTCACTTCCAAATCGATATAGGATATTTCCTGAGGAGCCGCGGCGTCGTCGCTTCCGCAGATGATTCCGAACAAACCGCCGTATTTGTATCCTTCCTCCGCGGGATTGTTGAATGTCAAGCCGGAAATCGTTCTGACTTTGTTTACTCTGTTTTCGCCCTCCATTTCACTGCCTATCAACGAACCTGCATAAGGAACTTCTGCCGTTCCCAGCGGAACCCAATCTATACCCGAAAGGTCCAAATCGCTGTAAAGATATTGCGGCAAACCCAGATAGTTGCTTGCGGAAAGTACTTGCTGCCCTTTGGCTGATTCCGGCAATAAATCGGCGTCGCCATTTACGGTAGCCGCAAAAGCCATAAAGCCGTCAAGACTTTTTATTTCGCAATACGCCTCGTCATCGTCCGAGGACAATTCGTTCTCGCCGAATTTTCCCGTATACAGGAAATCGAGAGTGTATCTTGCTTCCAGAATGGTAACGTTCTTCAATTTTACCGCGGACGCGTCGCTGAAAATTTTGGGATAACCGACGCTGTCTGCCGCCACGGACATGAGCCTGAACGCAGACGGTTCGGCAAAGTTTCGTATTGTGTGACCCTGACCGTCAAACGTACCCGCAAACGTCGTGGCTATTTCCTGCCAAGACTCCGTATCGGTGATGAGTATATCGTTGGCAAGCAACACCGTCTTGTTTTCAAATGTCGTCGCATCTTCATTTACGAGAACTTCAAATGCGTCAAGGTCCGCCTCGTCAGATATTATAAATTCCGTAACTTCCGTTTGATCGTCGATTCCGCTTCCTGCGGAAACAATCGCCTTGGAGGCGTCAAAAAACGTCACCCAGCTTCCATTTTCCTTGTAGTACACGGTGTATCCCGTTCTTTCGAAACCGGTATATGCTCTCCAATAAAAATCACCGTCTACGCCAAGATCATCGCTCGGTTCGCTGTTGCCGGGATATATTTTGGAACCGTCTTTTCCGTCTTTTCCGTCCTTTCCGTCAACGCCGTTTACTCCGTCTTTACCGTCAGAACCGTCCTTTCCGTCTGTTCCGTCTTTGCCGGGTGCGCCGTCTTGTCCGTCAATACCGTCTTTACCGTCGCTTCCGTTGCTGCCGGTTGCTTTGTATTCCGTTTTTTTATCGCCGAAATACCAATAACCGTCTTCCCCGATGTGCGGAGTTATGCCGTCCTTGCCGTTGACGCCATCTTTACCGTCTTTTCCGTCAACGCCGTTTGTACCGTTAAGTCCGTCCTTGCCGTCGAGACCTTTGCACCCGACAAGCAGCGTCACCGACAAAACAAGACAAACCGCCAAAATGACACAAACAATCAATCTCGCTGTCTTCTTCATACTGTTTCTCCTTGTAATTATTCGCCATATCCCCGAAAAACTCTTTTATTTTTTGAAAATCGACCATATGGGTGCTAATATTATACGCCTACCCCC
>CANQGD010000023.1 GCA_947601445.1 uncultured Clostridia bacterium
CGGTAACGAAATATTTTGCGCGGTGGATATAGTGGTGCTGGACTTGTACAACGGACTTGCCGATTTTATCAAGTTGGGGGCATGCGGCGGTTTGGTGCGCGCTTCCGGCAAAGTGGAAATAGTCAGCGGAAGCAGTTTGCCTCTCGGAATATTGGAGGAAATGTCTCCGTCCGTTACGAAAAAAGCGCTTGTCGGAGGAGATACGGTCGTGCTTATGTCGGACGGCGTAAGCGATTGTTTCAGAGACCCCAACGCCATTGCCGCGGCTTTTGCGGAGGTCGCTCTCAATGTGCCGCAAAGCATTGCGGAAGTACTTTTGAACAAGGCGCTCAAAAAGTGCAACGGACATCCCGCCGACGATATGACGGTAGTGGTGGCAAAGCTGTCGTGATCCTTTCGGCGAACTTTTGCATAAAATGTAATATTTGCAAACAAAGGAGATTTTTGTGGCAGAGTACATTTTGGAGGAAACCGTTCAAGTGGGACGCGGCGTAACGATCGAACCGTATGCCGTGATAAAGGGCAACACCGTGCTTGGCGATTATTGTACTGTCGGCAGTTTCAGCTATCTCGACAACGCCGTTATCGGAGCGTACACCGAGGTAAAAGCGTCACGCGTTACGGATAGCGTAGTGGGCGAACGTTGTACCGTCGGTCCCAATGCGCACCTGCGTGATGGCGCCGTGATAGAAAACGATTGCCGTGTGGGCAATTTCGTGGAAATCAAACGCAGCACATTGCACAACGGAGTCAAGGCTGCTCATTTAAGTTACATAGGTGACGCGGAAGTCGGCGCCCGCACCAACATAGGTTGCGGCGTAATATTCGTCAATTTCGACGGCAGACAAAAACATCGCACTTCTGTGGGAGAAAATTGTTTTATCGGGTGCAATGCAAATTTGGTTGCGCCGCTGTCGGTGGGCAAGGAGTGTTTTGTGGCGTGCGGTACCACCGTGGACAAAGATATGCCCGACGGTTCTTTCAGCATAGGGCGCAGCTACCTGACCGTAAAAGAAGGAAAAGCAAGTAAGTATCTGAAAAAATAATCTGTTTTGCGTCAAAAAGCAGCGGTTGACATTCGGCGCATTTTTGTTACAATATTCCTATGGATTTTTTTGCGCTGCAACATTGGAATTTTAACGGTGCGACGGTTTACGCGGCGGCTTTCGACAAAACCGTCGAAGTGACGAACGTTTATCCTTCCGCTCGCAACGATTATATTTCCGCCGCAAGCGACCCCGATCTGAAACGCAGCCGTTTTGCGGTGTGGCGTTTGTTGGAAAGGGCGTTGCACGAAAAATTCGGCTTTTTCGTTGCCGACTTGGATATTGTTTTCGATGCGTCCGGCAAGTGGTATTCCGCAAACGGAAAAGCGTGTTTTTCGCTGAGCCACAGCGGAGATATGATTGCCGTGGCTGTCTCGGACAAGCCAGTCGGCGTGGACATACAGCTTGCGGATTCTTTTTTGCACAAAAACGACGCTTTCGCACGGCGAATTTTGAACGAAACCGAATTGACGGGTTATTTTGCCGCGCCCGTCGAAAGTCGAGCGCTCTTTCTTGCCGAGCATTGGGCGGCAAAGGAATGCGTTTTCAAATTGAACGGCGGCGGTGCGTTTATCCCCGCAAAGATAAACACCGACCTTGCAAATGTTGAAATACGCTTGTTGGAGTACGGCAACCATCGCTATGTTGCGGCTGTTTCAACTGCAAAGTAATAATTCGGCGGCGAACGGGACGGCATGCATAGATATGTACTTTTCGGACTTGATGCCGCGGCATAGCGCACTGATATACCAAAGCAAATTCATAAGTAGCATAAGTTTATATAAACAGCGTTGTTCAAATGCGAACTGTCAAATTTTATTTTCATTTTTGTTAAGATGTATTGAAAGAAAGCGGTGTTCGGTGTAAAATCGTATATGTACAATTGTGCCCTAAATATGGATTATTCCGTTGCATAACGCGGATATAACGAATTTGCACGGTTTGTACGGTGGATAAATCATTCGAAAAAAATGCGGGACCGCCCGCGGGCGGCTTTTCGTTTTTCAAAAAACGAAAAGCACGTTGGGTACAAGAAAAGAAGAGTGGAAAACAACGTAGCGGGTTCGAACGCAAGATACGAATGATGATAACCCTTTTCAGTTTTTTTCAAAAAACGAAAAGCACGTTGGGTAAAAGAAAAATAACAAAGGTTTTTACGGCGTAAGCCGAAAAAATAAAAACAGAATTAAGAGGAGAAAAACAAACAATGAAAAAGAAAATTTTGGCAATTTTGTTGTCGGTTGTTCTTGTTTTGGGAGCAGTTGCAGTACTTGCAGCATGCAAACCCGACGGACCTACCCCCGGCGAAGTGCCCACGGAAGAAGGAAAGGTTACATTCTATTGCACAATAGAGGGTTACGAAGTTCCCGAATATGCAAGTCCCTTCCTTCAAGGTCCCTATACCAGCGGCGGCAAGTGGCAACCCGGTGAGGAAATGAAGAATGTAGAAGGCACTAATATTTGGTATGCCATCATCGACATCACTCCGGAAGAACTTCTTGCCAACTACAACGATGAAACCAAGGACGAAGGCAAGTGGAGCAACTACATGGTTGACCTTGGCTACAATGCCAAGAGCGGTCTGCCCGAGGACAAACAGGGCGAGCGCGGATCTTACCTTAAATCCGACGAAACGGCGGCTCCCGGTGGCACGGATAATCCCAGCTACGAGTACACCGGCGGCAACACCGTCAATCTCGGCACGCAGCATTTCACGCTCAACCCGATCGCTCCGCCCGTACGTATCAGCACGGACGCTACGGTACAATTTACCGAAGCTCTCGGTGCCAATGCCGAAGTTCAAATTCGCGGCGGCTTCAACAACTGGGGCAACGATGGCGTAGAAGCAAAAGCTACACCCGGCGCGGACAGAAAGACTTGGTCGCTTCATCTGGACGGTTTGATTGTTTCTTCCTACGAGTTTAAAGTACTCGTTTGCACCGATACAACTCAAATCAAGCAAGACGAACACAAAGATGACGCTTGGAATGCCACGTTGGAAGACGGCAAAACCAAGGCATATATCGAAGTCAATTACGGCGGCGGAAACATTAACTATGCGTTCAAAAACCGTGACAACGGCAGCCCTGCCTATATTCTCGGTGACGCCGTTCTTGATCTCAGTACTGCGGTTGAAAAACCAAATGATGACAACACTGTTATCAACAGACAAATCGACCTTCAAGATTCCATTGAGATCACATTTAGCGTATCCTTCAAAGAAGCTCTTCCCGATGGATACACTGTGTGGATCGGCGGCAATGGTCCCTTCGGCGGATCCGATTGGAATAAAGAATTATTCCCTCAAATGACCAGCACGGATCGTAAGACTTGGACTGTTACGCTTAACGTTGACAAGGCTTTGATCGGAACTGAGATTGAATGCAAAGTTTGTGCACAACAGACCACGGCGTTTGATTGGGATGTCGGCTATAACTGGGGCGAAAACGGTGAAGAACATGCCGGCGGCAATTACAAGTTTACCTTGGCAGAGGGAAAAACGGCCTACACGCTGTTCGAGAATCTCGAATTGCCTGCGGCTACTGCCGAATAACAAAAGATTTAGGTGAATTTACACTGTTGCGGACGGGTACCATCCGCTGCAACAGTGTAAACTCATTTTTGGAGAAAAATCGAATTTTATCGCTTGACGCGTAAACATTATAATATCCTAATAAGGGAAAAAAGGAGAAAAAACAATGAAACAAACTTGGAAAAAATTGTTGTGCATTGTTCTGTCGGTAATGTTGGTGGCTATTGTTGCCGGTTCTTTGGCTGCTTGCCAAAAGAAAGTTATCCCCGTGTGGGGACCCTCCGACCACAGAGAATTGTACGAAGAAGCTCTCAAAAAATTCGAAGAAGAGCATAAGGAAGAGTTGCACGGCTACTCTTTCCAATATGACAACAGCGGCGACGCGGGTGCTTATTCTGCGATGAATACCAATCCTCAACAAGGCGCCGGCGTTTACACCTTTGCCAATGACCAAATGGCAAACCTTCGTCTGTTGGGAGCATTGTCGCCTGTACGTGCCGACAACCTCAAATGGTCGCAGGAAACTTTCACCGAAGCGTCTGTGGAAGCTACCAAATTGGGCAATGAGTATATGTCCTATCCTTGTCAGGCAGACAACGGCTATTATATGTACTACAACAAGGCTGCATTCCGCGGAACAGAGCTTTGGGATGAAGCCAACGACTGCATCAAATTGGACAAAAATTACACTTTCCGCAATATGTACAAGGCTTTGGAGAACAGACCCGACCAAATGGAAGCCGACGGAAAAACCAATTGGCACAACGGCATTGTCACTTGGGCAATGGGCGACAGCTGGTATTTCAGCGGAATATTCTTCTCTGTCGGTGGCGACTACGAAGTATTGTATGACGAAGACGGTGTTCAGACCGGCTCCAATTGCTGGTTCGGTTACTCTCTTCCCGAAGGAGAATCCGATTGGCACAAAGGCGACTTCACTATCGGTATGGACGCATATCAATGTGCAAAGAACTCCATTACCGAAACCAACGGCAAGGTGTCTCGTCACTATCTGTACACCGACGGCGACAAGGCTCAGCTGAACGATTTAATCACGACTTATTCCAACCCCGCCAATGAAATTGCATACGCGACCCCTCTTGCAGCGGCAGTGTGCGGAACTTGGAAGGCTAAGGAATTGCAAGCAACCTGGGGCGAAGACTACGGCTGCACCATCCTGCCTTATCTTGAAAGCGACGACGGCGAACTCTTCCAAATGAAGAACTTTGCCGGTTACAAAAACATGGGTGTCAATCCTCTTTGCACCTTTGCAACAGAGAGCGCCGAGAATCTTGCTTTGTTGCACAAGCTTGCTCAATATCTGCTTAGCGTAGACGTGTCAGTCGCTCGTTACGATAGCACCGGTGCAGGTCCCGCTAACAAAGAAGCTCTCAAAGTGGAAAGAATCGCCAACGACGCGGCGCTCAAAGCGTTGAACGATCAGTACGAACTTCACTGTGTGTATCCCGACAACTATTCAATCGAATCTTTGCGCGGCAAAGATATCGGCAACGGTACGGGATACCGCACTCAGGACAGTGTTCCCGCCAACTATTGGACTCCTATTCAAAACTTCGGCAACACGCTGTATAAGGAACTCAGCGGACAATCCCCGCTTTCTCGCTTCAAAGACGAGTCGGCTATCAAGGATTATCTGTCCGAGTTGCAGGGAGACATCTACACTTCCGGACAATAAGTTGTCTGCAAGTAAATAGTTAGCATTTTGTCAAGTGTTGATACACTCATTACCCCAAGGCACTTGCCTTGGGGTTTTGTAAGCGTAAACACGAAAAAGAGGAGAATATATGAGGAAAATTTCATCTTTGGAATACTTGTCCATGTCAAAAGCAACCAGAGCATGGTATAAGTTTTGTTCCTTCTTTGCAAATCTTCCCGTTGCGATAGGGCGTTGGTTCCGCAATCTTCCGAAGCTGTTCGGCAGACTGTTCGGAAAGATAGGCGCTTGGTTCGAAAATGTCTTTGACGCTTTTCGTTTCGGTAATTGGAAGACTCGCCTCTCCGCTTTGATTTGGGGATTCGGTTGTTTTGCATACCGTCAAATCGGCAGAGGAATTTTGTATCTCGGCTATGAGATAATTTTTGTTTTATTTATGGTGTTCTTCGGAGCGCAGTATTTGGGCAAGTTGGGTACGCTCGGTACTGTCGAAACGCACGAAGATCCAACAACGGGATTTATGATAGTAGGCGAAAACTCATTCAGCATATTGTTGTATTCCATGCTTACTATTATTGTTCTCATTTTTACAGTGGTAATGCTGTTCAAGTCTATCAAGGACGCTTACAGCAATCAATTGGGATATTCGATTGCGCAGCGCGCAGCAACAATGAAGGACGATGTGGGACAATTGTTAAACCACAAATTCCATCTTACGATACTTGCGTTTCCCAGCCTTACTTTGGCGGTGTTTACCATCGTGCCGTTGTTGTTTATGATATTGGTGGCGTTCACCAACTACAACAGTTTGCACTTGCCTCCCAGACGTTTGTTCAGTTGGGTTGGATTTGACAACTTTTCGGCGGTTTTGGCAGGTAATGCAAAGGGTTTGAGCGGCGCTCAGGACGCAGGACGTTGGAGTTATACGTTCTGGCATATTCTCGGTTGGACATTGGAGTGGGCAGTTCTTGCTACTGTTACCAACTTGTTTATAGGTATGATCGTGGCGTTGCTCATCAATAAAAAGAGTATTAAACTCAAAAAATTCTGGCGCGTTTGTCTTGTCACCGTTGTGGCTGTGCCGCAGTTCATTTCTTTCCTGTTGGTAAAACAGATGTTGTTGGACAATGGTATTATTAACACAATGTTGGTCAAGATAGGTCTTGAACCCGTTCAGTGGCTGACAAAATCCACAAGTTTGGCGCGTTTGGTCATAGTACTTGTCAATATTTGGGTCGGAGTTCCGTTTACGGTGCTTACCTGTACGGGTATTTTGATGAACATCCCCGAAGACCTTTACGAAGCCGCAAAGATCGACGGTGCAAATCCAATCAAGATGTTCAGCAAAATCACGTTGCCATATATGATGTTCATTTTGGGACCCAGCCTTATAAACACGTTTGTAGGCAACATCAACAACTTCAATATCATATTCCTTCTTACAGGCGGTAGTTCGGGCAATGTTAATAGTCAGATGCAGGCGACCGCCGGCGATGTGGACTTGCTTATCACTTGGTTGTACAAGTTGACCGTCAATGATTCGCAGTATGATGTCGCGTCAGTACTCGGTATCTTGATATTCATAGTTGTAGCCTTCTTCTCGCTTATTGTCTATTCGAGAATCGGCTCAGTTAAAAACGAGGAGGATTTCCAATGAAAACATTACTTTTGTTGTCACTCAGCAAGGGTGCTACAATCGCAATTAGCATAGTCCTCGGTGTGATAATTTTGATAGCAATTGCGGCTATTGTTTACTTTGTTCTAAAAAGACGAGGCGTAGTACGCTGCCGTGTTAAGATGGCTACGGCTCATACTTTACGGACGAAACCTATAATACATAGCAACAGAAAGAGCCCCAAAAATGCGCTTGTCGATACGGGTATTTATATTTTGCTTGCTATTATCAGTATTATTTGGGTATTTCCGTTTGTTTATCTGATTTTCAGTTCACTGAGAGGGGAAAGTCATGGAATAGTGGAGTACATGATACCCAAACAGTTTACGTTAGACAACTATGTATGGTTGTTCAGCGGCACCAGTTCGCAGTATCCGTTTTTAAGATGGTATCTCAATACGTTGTTGGTGTCGTTGGTGGTCTCCGTAATCAATACAATGATAACGTTGCTCACCGCTTATGCACTTAGTCGTATGCGTTTTAATGGCAGAAAGAGCCTTATGAAATTCATGTTGATTTTGGGCATGTTCCCAGGATTCCTCGGCATGATTTGTATATATTATCTCTTGGGACCGGACGCGTTGGGACTTATAGGCAACGGTGCGCCATTCCCCATTGCCGGTTTGATGTTGGTTTATATTTCAGGTACTATGATGGGCTACTACGTATCCAAGGGCTTTTTCGATACAATTTCGAGATCGTTGGACGAAGCGGCCATGATCGACGGCGCCAGCCGTGCAAAGATATTCTTCTCCATCATTTTGCCGTTGTCCAAACCGATCATCATTCAGACGCTACTCGGCGCGTTTACAGGACCTTGGGGAGACTACATGATGGCAAACTACATACTGCGTGGCGATGTCAATTCCAAGACGGTTGCTATCGGTATGAACAGTATGATCGATACCTTCCAAAACAGACAGGAAAACTTCACTCGTTTCTGTGCGGGAGGCGTCGTGGTTTCTATTTTGCCATTGGTAATGTTCTTCTTTATGCAGCGTTACTATGTTGCAGGCGTGACGGGAGGCTCCGTAAAGGGATAAAAAATGGCACGAAAAAGGATCGTTTTCACAGTTGCGGTACTGTTGATATTGTCTGTGTGCGTGGCGCTGTTTGCCGCGTGTGGCGGTGATCAAACTCCCGAGTTTAAGCCCACAACGGACAATTACCGCACAATGTATCAGATATTTCCTTTCTCTTTTGCGGATAGTAACGGAGACGGTATAGGAGATATAAATGGTATTTTAGACAAACTGGACTACATCGCCGACATGAATTTTGACGGCATATGGTTGACGCCGGTACATCAGTCTCCGAGTTATCACAAATACGACGTGGTAGATTACAAATCGATAGATTCGCAGTTTGGTACTATGGAAGACTATGACAGGTTAGTGGAGGAGTGTCACAAACGTGGCATGACAATAATTCTCGACCTTGTTATCAACCATACATCCGACAAACATGAGTGGTTTGACAATTGTATCACCGCGCATCAGCGTGGACTGACGGATGATGAGTTCTACAATTTCTACAATATAAAGAATGGCGCGGCTCCGATGGACACTTGGTATGAATTTCGCGATAATCGTGGAAACATCATGTGTTACGAAGGACAGTTTTGGAGCGGAATGCCCGATCTCAATTGGCAGGAAATCTTGGATCATCCCGACGGCTATCTTGCCGAAGCATTGAAAGATGTGATGAAGTTTTGGCTGGTAGATCACAGCGTGGATGGATTCCGTCTGGATGCTACCGGTGAGTTTTTCAGCGGTGATGACGCCAAAAACATCGAATGCTTGAAGTGGATCGCACAAACAGCCAAATCTCTCAAACCCGATTGTTACATCGTCGGAGAGGGACCTTGGGGAACGAATGCGTATAAGTATTACGATAGCGGTGTGGATAGCTTTTTCCTGTTCAATCACGGTTATTCGGGTACGGGTAGTATTTCATTGGCAGCTCGCGGTATGGGTGGGTTTAATGCAGTAAAATATTTTACCGGTATCGACAAAACCGACAGTCAAAGCATAAGCCAAGGAATACCCGCGCTGTTTGTAGCGAATCATGACACTCCGCGTGCTTATAGTATTTTGCAAGGCGGAGTCAGCGTTGACAATATCAAAATGGGCTACGGCGTAATGGCAATGAGCGCAGGATGCACATTTTGGTACTACGGCGACGAAGTAGGCATGGACGTGTTCAAGAATGCGGCAGGTGACTACATCGATGAAAATAAGCGTCAACCGATGCCTTGGAACGACAGCTATCAATGCAAACCTGTTGTGGGCAGTACCGCGGTGGATGACAGCATTAAGTATCCATTGGGCAATGTCAAGCAAAATCTGAAAGATAAAAATTCCATTATCAACTATATCACGCGTGCCAATGCTTTGAGAAGAGCGTTCCCCGCCATAGCTCGCAACTATGGAAAGGTACTGACGCCGACCGACGACTATCTGGTATTGATACAAAAGGGCGAAGGTCAAGATGCTGTTTACATTGCGGCGAATCTTTCTCACGACTACAACAGCACGATTGATTTGTCGGAATACGGTCATTTTGAATTGTTGGGTACTTTATCCGTTGATAAAGTTCCAACGCTCAAAGGAAATACGATCCAAATGCCTGCTATGACTTTTGCGGTGTTGAAAAAAGTTTAATCACAAATATTGACGGAGGAAATACTAAATGTCTAATTTAAGTTTAAGACACATATACAAAGTTTATCCAAACGGAGTCAAAGCAGTAAATGACTTCAATATGGAAATAGAAGACAAAGAGTTTATTGTTTTTGTAGGTCCGTCCGGTTGCGGTAAATCCACAACGTTGCGTATGATCGCAGGTTTGGAGGAAATAACCGCCGGCGAACTGTACATAGGCGACAGCTTTGTCAACCGCGTGGAGCCAAAAGACAGAGACATAGCGATGGTTTTCCAGAACTACGCTCTGTATCCGCACATGACGGTTTACGAAAACCTCGCTTTCGGTTTGCGTCTCAGACACGTACCCCAAGCGGAAATTCACAAAAAAGTTTTGTGGGCAGCTAAAATATTGAGACTTGAAGAATATCTCGACCGCAAGCCCAAAGCGCTTTCAGGCGGACAGCGTCAGCGCGTATCTCTCGGAAGAGCAATTTTGCGTACGCCCAAGGTATTCCTTTTGGACGAGCCCCTTTCCAACTTGGATGCCAAACTGCGTACCGAAATGCGCGCCGAGATCGCCAAGTTGCACAACGAACTCAACACAACGTTTATTTACGTTACCCACGACCAGGTAGAAGCTATGACCATGGGTACGCGTATCGTCGTTATGAGCATGGGTTACGTGCAACAGATCGATACTCCGCAAAATCTTTACAACTATCCCGAAAACAAGTTTGTCGCGGGATTTATCGGAACTCCGCAAATGAACTTTTTCGCCGCAACGCTCAAACGTGACGGAGATATTGTCAAGGTTAAGTTCGACGGTGTTGAAAAGGAATTGCAAGTTCCATTCCATCAAATGCTGAAAGTTCGTCCCGAATATTTTAACGGTGACAAAAAAGTTATCGTCGGTTTGCGTTGTGAGCACCTTTCGGTGGATCCGGAAATCGTCTCCAAAAGTGAAAATATCATTCCTATCAAAATTTCTATTTTTGAAGAGTTGGGAAACGAAACACTCATCTATGGTGATATGAATACGCAAGTGAGCGACCTTGTGGAAAGCGGTACCCGTTTGATTGTCAAACAGTACGGCGGCACGCATGAATCAAAGCGCGGCGACATTGTGAATGTTGCATTCGATATGAGCAAGGCACACTTCTTCGATGCCGAAACAGAGCAGACAATAGCCCCGCGTATTCCGGTTGACAACGTATTTGATGTGACTTTGAACGGCGACACAATGACGGTTTTGGGAGTCGAAGTTAAACTGCCTAAGGCGGTGGCGGAACAAGTGGGCGAGCTTAAATCCGACAAGGCTTCACTGCTCATTCCCACCGATGCACTTTATGAAGGTGGAAACGATCTTGTAGCTAAGGTAGTCGAAGAGGAGACAATCAAGGGTACTCGAATTACGCATTTAAGCATAGGCAGTCGCACGTTCTTTATGCTTAACGGCAGCGAACACAAGTTGGGTGACAGTGTATCCTTGGGTATCGATTTCAAAAAGATTTCCGTCAGCGTAGACGGAACGCCCGTTGTTATACCTCTGCCCGAGTACGATACGTTTTTCGGTTCTTACTTTGACAAGACCAATGCGCAACGTTCCAGCAATTACTTTATCAAGTACCTCAATACGAAGAAAAAGAATGAAATAGGCGAACTTATAAAGCAAAAACAACAGGAACTTTCGGGCGTGGTACTTCAACCCGAGGTGTTGCAACGTATTAAGCTCGAATATGCCGAAAAACGCAAGGAAATTCAAGGCGAGCTATCTTTCCAGTTGGGTACGCAAAGTCTCGGCAAAGAAGGCAAAAAGAAGGTAAGGGCGGAAGCCGACGCCAAGCTTACTCAAGCTAAACAAGAGTATGATACCCGCGTCGCAGCCTATAATGAGGAAAAAGCAAAATTGGACGCTCTTCCCGACAGCGAAAAAGCTATACGTGTTCAAAAAGAGCAAGAGGTTAATGCCAAATACAATAACCTTATTTCTCAGGTTGAGACAAAATACAGCGAGATTGTTGCCGAAGTTAAAAACAATATTACCGGAATAAGTCAAATGCTCACGCCAATTGAGGCGGAACGTCTCAAGGTGGCAGAGGACAAGCTCGCTCAACTGAATGCCGACTACGCTGCACGTAGAAAACAAAAAGAAAAAGATTTGAACGATATGGTGGAGCAAGCCAAGGCAAAGGCACAAACGGCCACCGGTCCCGATAAGGATGTCGCGGTGTTGGAGTACAAAGAAGCTAAGATCGCCCGTAAGGACCAATTGGAACAAATGCAAACGGAGTACAACGCTCAGGTCGACGACATATTGTTCGAATCCAAGGTATTTGTGGCTTATATCAACGGTAGAGTTTTTGTTACTACACTCGATATTAACAAAAAGATAGTCAAAGGTCTGGGACCTCAACTGTTTTTGAGTCACTATCGTTATGAGGTACCTCATGATGCATATATTGCGGACGAAAAAGGTATTAAATCTATTGTAGATGATATAATCGATTACGGCACCGAGCAGTATGCGAAATGCCGCGTTCACGGCAATACCATCTATGTAAAAGTAGAAAAAGAGTACAAAAAAGGTGATGAAATAGCGGTGAATATTGATATTGAAAAATCTCGTATTTTTGAGAATATGTTCGATATTAGATTGTACTGATTTTTCACCAACAACACAATTTATAGAGTGCATAACCACCGATTTTTCGGTGGTTATGCCTTGCAAAAACTTATTTTTGAGAGGTTTATATGAAAAGAAAAATACTGCTTGTTGTTTTGGCAGTGGTGTTTGTGTTGACTCTCACGTTGGCGGCGTGTTCTCACACGCACACGTTCCTCGAAGAGTGGCGGCACGATCAAACTTACCATTGGCATCCGGCATCTTGTGAACACACCGACGAAGTAGATGGCAAAGAAGAGCATGAATTTGTAAACGGTGTGTGCAAATGTGGTTTCAGAAAGGATGAAATAGAGGTTTCAAAAAACGGTTTTACCTGGAATCTTTATGCAGGTGAAGAGCCTTGCACATTGCCGACCGTACCGACAGGTGCAGCAGCAAAGGATTCCGTTCAGATTCACTACAAACGTCAAAAGGCATCGGAATATAAAAATTGGTCTTTGTGGTTGTGGACTGAGAGCGGTTCCGTCGGCTCCACGGACGGCGGAGTTGGCTGGGCATTTAATTATCAGGACGACTACGGTGCGGTTGCATTGTACTCTTTGGAAGATTTGGGTAAACTTCAAGGCGGCAAAGGCGGCTTTGACGGAAGCGAACCACTCGGATTTATCGTTCGCAATGCATCTTGGGAAAAGGATATAGAGGCTGACAGATTCTGGACATTGGGCGAAAAAGATTCCAACAATTACTATCATCTTTATTTATTGTCAGGAGATTCTCACTTGTACGAAACAAAACCCGAGGGACAAGACGACCTCAAATATGCTATTACCGCAGCATTTCAATCGGAAAGACAGATCAATATAACGGCGGCAAGTCCAATAAGTCACATCAAAATATTGGAAAGCGGCACAGTCCTTGCCGAAACCGATACGGATGAAACCGTAAAATTACGCTATGAGATGGATGGCAACAAAAAAGCCGATCTCAACAAAGATTACAAGGTAGAAGTCACATTCGCCGGCGGACAAACTGTCAAAGAGGCAAGCGTGGGTATTATTGCGCTCTATGACACCGAGGAATTCGGCAGGGTTTATAACTATGACGGCGATGACCTTGGCGCCACATATTCGGCAGGAAGTACAACGTTCAAAGTATGGTCGCCTGTTTCCGAAAAAATTACCGTAAACATCTATGAAGACGGATATGAAGGAGAAGCCGAGATAAATCAGGAAATGGTTAAGGGTGACCGAGGCGTTTGGGAAATAACCGTGTCAGGTGATCTCGCTGCCAAATACTATACATATACCGTTACCAACAGCAGCTACCCACAAGGCAGAGAAATTGTCGATCCCTATGCCAAGAGCGCGGGTCTTAACGGCGTTCGCGGTCAAATAGTCAAGTTTGACGAAACCGACCCCGAGGGTTGGGATAGCGTTCAACCGCTTGATATTGACAAAAACGAACTTGTTGTTTGGGAAACTCATGTTGCGGACGTAACTTCCTCCGACACATGGTGCGGCACCCCGGCAAATGCAAAGAAATTTCTCGGATTGATCGAAGATAATACGCATTATATCAAAGGTGATGTTTCGGTTACAACGGGATTTGCTCACATCAAAGAGTTGGGAGTAAATGCAGTGCAACTTGTTCCTATCTTCGATCAAGCCAATAATAATGAAATCAATCCGCAGTTTAACTGGGGCTACAATCCTTTGAACTACAACGTGTTGGAAGGCGCCTATTCATCCGATCCGAGTGACGGTTATGTGCGTATCAGAGAATTCAAACAGGTAGTGCAGGCATTCAATCAAGCAGGTATCAATATAATCATGGACGTGGTATACAACCATATGAGTTCAGCAGTGGGCTCCAACTTTGATGTTTTGATGCCCGGCTATTATTTCCGTTATACGTCAAACGGTGCGTTGGCAAACGGCAGCGGCTGTGGCAACGAGACGGCTAGCAATCACTATATGTTCCGCAAGTTTATGATAGATTCCGTTTGTTTCTGGGCAAAGGAATACAAACTCGGCGGATTCCGTTTTGACCTTATGGGACTGCACGATCTTGAAACCATGAATCAACTGACAGCCGAATTGAAAAAGATAAATCCCTCCATTGTCGTTTACGGCGAACCGTGGGAAGGGGGAACAACTACGTTGCCTGCTGCACAACAAGCGGATCAAGCCAACGGCAACAAGTTTGAAGGATTCGGTCAATTCAACGATCAAATGAGAGACGCATTAATTAAGGGCGGTCTTAATTCTGCAGACAAAACGGGTTGGATAACAGGCACTACTCCGAATAACGGAGATGTACAAAATATTCTTAACGGCATGTTGGGTATTACGGGTTCCGGAACGTCGGCAATCAAGGATCTCACCAAGACAGTCAATTATGTGACCTGTCACGATAACTACACTCTGTGGGATCGTATTTGGGCAACAGGTGAATTAAACAAGAAAGTAAAAAATGATGTAGAAGATGCGCGAAAAATGGCAGTGCTTGCCAATTCGGTAGTGATGACGAGCAATGGAATCAGCTTTATGCTTGCAGGAGAGGAATTCCTTCGCAGTAAGGAAGAACTCGGTGCAACGGGCGATGAGATACATAACAGTTATGAGTCAAGCTATGAGGTTAACTCTCTGGACTATTCGCGTAAGATTACCTATGCACAAGAATTTGAGGCATACAAAAAACTTGTAGAGTTCAAAACGAAAAATCTCGGTTTGAAGGCGGATCAAGTAACTTCGTCGAATTACAAAACGGAATCGGCAGCCAATGGTGCAGTCATAATTGCAACCATTACATCCAACGATGGAACGCAATGGAAGGTCATTCATGGCAGCTTTAATGCCAAGACTGCAGGTTTCAGTATCGACTTGCAAGGATATACTGTATTTCTTGATACACTGCATATGGATTCCATCGGAACCACATTGACAGATTCCGTTGCTATTGAGCGGTATCAAACTATTATTGCAAAGAAATCCGTATAACGAAAATGAAAAAATGGACAATAGTATTGTTGCTGTTTATCGCAATTGTCTGTTTTTCGGGATGTGAACCGCATTATACGCCTGATCCCGCCGTTGAACAGTATTTGAATACCGGATTAACGGCGGAAAAGGCGTTTGCACGTCTTAAAACAGCGGGTTATAATGAACAACGTGTAACTCTCGACAAACAAGAACAGCAATTGGCAAAAACCACCGTCAATGTGCAAGCGGATTATTCCGATAAGTCAAATGTAAGTCTTGTCATAGAACAGACCTATGAGGGCGAAGATGTGGTAGATAACTGTGTGTTTTCTCGTGCCGTTTTGCAAAGAAACTCGCAGGGTAAGTATTGTTATACGACAAGTTTCCGTTATACAGGCAACAACGATCTCGCTGTAAAAGAGGAAGAAATGTCGGATACGGATGCTTTTGCGCTTGCCCAATCAATAGTTTATTCCAACAATGAAGTCTACGATGAAGGGCTGTACTACGGTGATTTATTTATGCTGTATATTTATCAATATCCGGCAAAGTCGTTCTATGTAGATGTGGAAAATAATTGGTGTGTATTTGACGTCAAATTGCTCATTCCGCGCGCCGATGTAGACATTAAAATGACTCAATTGACAAAAATCAACGAGTATGGATTGCTTGTGTACAATTATGAGCGATATGAGCGAGACGATGAAGAAAGAGTTTTGGTTAGCGAGATAAATCCAAGTTATGAATATATTGCATAAACTTGAAATCAAATAAAAAACGCTATTTGTGAAATGTGTCCCGAAATTTGTTCGCATCGTATTCAAAATTTGGGGTTCAAATCATTTTAGCGTTTTTTATTTCCATTCATTTATATTATAGTATCAAATAATGGAGAATGATCCCGATTCGTGACGGAATACAAAAAAGAACAGCAGGGTAAACAAAAAATTAACCAACATTATCAACCCTACATCTAACAAAAACCATTGTGCTCTGAACGGCATTTTTACAATTGGAATAATGAACGCCGATAGAAAAAATACCGTCGTGAGCGCAAGTGCAAAAACAACGCCGATTGAGACCAGCGCTATCCCCGGTTTGTAAGGCGTACCGTCGTTTTTGAAAACGAGATTTTTCATAAGTATTGTGGGCAGTTTGAATGAGCGTATGATAAATCCTATGATAGACCCTTCAAACAGGATAGCAAACAAGGTGGCAATCAGCAGTATGATGTCGTCAAACGTGAGATTTGCGGAAAAGCCGTTCAGCAAATTTTCCAAAAATATATATGCGGAGTAAGCTAATACCGCAACGGAAAATAGCAAGTACAGTATTTTAAACACTATCGCCTTACGAGGCGAAACACGGTAGGTCATATCGGTATCCTTCGGATAAAAGATTTGCAATAAAATTTGCAATTACATTATACAATTTTTGGGTCATGTTGTCAACAACGACCTATAACAAGGAGAAACATGGAAAAAAGTGCAATATTACATCAAAGTGATTCAAAGTTTTCTTTTCCGGTAAGTGCAACAAAAGCGGTGGTTCGGTTGAGAACCAAGCGCGGCGACGATATAAAAAGCGTAGTTGTTCTTTGGAATACTTCTCACAGATTTTGGAAAAAACAGCTTCGTTTGCCGCTTGAAGTCAAGTATCGCGACGATCTGTTTGATTGGTATGTCGGCGAATTGGACAATGGCGTTCCTGGATACTCTTATTTATTTGAAATTACCGACGGAGACGGCGTCGTATGGTACTATAACGAAAGCGGTTTTGATACCGTTTTACGAGTAGAACACGCATTCGAAGACAATTTTACGGTAGTTTTCCCCAACAAACTGGACACGGTTGTGCCAAACAAACAATTCGAGGGCCGTGTATTTTATCAAATTTTCCCCGAACGTTTCGCCCGTGCGTCTGCCAAACAAAATGTTTCCTATATTGATATGGATTGGAATACCGACAAACCGGACAATATGCATTTTGCGGGCGGTGATTTGGTAGGAATACGCGAAAAGCTGCCTTATCTCAAAGACCTCGGTATAGGCGCAGTATATATGACTCCTATTCATCAATCCGTCAGCGCACACAAGTATGATATTGACGATTATTTTTCCGTAGACAAGATGTTCGGCAGTATAGACGATCTGAAAGAACTTGTTCAGGCGGCGCATGCATTGGACATAAAAATCGTGATGGATTTGGTTTTTAATCATTCAAGTTACTACAATGCTTTGTTTCAGGACGTTGTCAAACTAGGCAAAAAAAGCAAGTATTACGATTGGTATTTTGTTAACGGCGACAAACCCAACAAAACCAAATTGAATTACAACACTTTTGCCGATGTTTGGATGATGCCCAAACTAAACACAAACAACCCCGAGGTGCAGGATTATCTGTGTCGCGTAGGCGAGTTTTATCTGCGTGAATGTAAGGTGGACGGTTACAGATTGGATGTGGCTTTTGACGTTTCTCACGACTTTTGGCGTTTATTCAAACGTCGTTGCCGTGCCGTCAATCCAGATGTTTTTGTAATAGGAGAAGATTGGCAAAATTCCGAGTCGTTCCTCGGCAACGATCAATGGGATAGCGTGATGAATTATGCTTTCAAATACGCGTGCGAACGGTTTTTTGTAGAACAGCGCTATGATGCCAAGGGCTTTTGCGACTATCTGAATTCTGCTCTTATGCGTTATAAAGACGGCACAAATATGATGATGCTTAACCTTGTGGATTCTCACGACACTCCGCGCTTTTTCGAACAGGTCAACCGCAACAAGTCGTTAATGCTGTTGACGATTGCCGCTTTAATGTTCTATCCCGGCAATCCTATGATCTATTACGGCGACGAGATATTTATGGACGGAAAAATGGACCCGTTCAACCGCAAGTGTATGCGCTGGAATAGCAAAGAGTTCGTCGGTGCCGAACATGCCGTCGTAAAAGATTTGCTGTGTTTACGTCAACAGGAAGCCCTTCGGTGCGGCTCAACGCGCATATTCGAATGGAACGGTTTGGCAATCATTCAAAGAAATACCGCTGACGCATCCTGGACTTTGGCACTGAATCACAACGGAAAGGACGTTGAGCTGGAAAGCGCGCCCTTTTATAGCTACAATTGTACAGACAAAGTGTTGCATAACGACGGTTTTGCTATATTTTGTAAATAATTTCATTTGCTAAATGCAGCGGCTTTTCGGCCGGATTGTAAAGCGAAACGTCAATAGTGACTTTCAACGACAAATGTAAAACAGTATTACCTGATTCGAATACCGAACCCCGTTACGCATGGGGTTCGGTATTTTGTAAACGCGGTGTTCGGTAACAGCATGAAACCCGATCGAATTTTGTGTTTGATTGCAGATTTTATGACATAGTGGTGGATTTTGTTCGGTTGGCTGTTGCGTAAGTTATACACCTCGGGGTTGGGGTACGGTAAAACAGGCGCAATCGTAGTGGTTTGCGTTGGGCAAAACGGCGAGAGGGGTATTATAGTATTTTGAATAAAATCGTAATAAAATCAACCTAAAATTCCAAACGAAAATAGTCGGAAAATGCGGTCTTTATTACGCAAACAGGCGATGTCCGGCAAGGATTTTGCGTAGTTTTGTAAAACAGTGCAAATTTTGTTGACAATATCCTCAATCTTTGATACAATAAATAGGCTTTTGACAGACTGTCGCAAGCAGTATGGCGGCGTAGCTTAGTTGGTTATAGCGGCCGGTTCATACCCGGCAGGTCGTTGGTTCGAATCCGACCGCCGCTACCACAACACATGGCTCCTTGGTCAAGCGGTCAAGACATCGCCCTTTCACGGCGGTAACACGAGTTCGATTCTCGTAGGAGTCACCAATGGGGAGTTAGCTCAGTTGGGAGAGCATCTGCCTTACAAGCAGGGGGTCACAGGTTCGAGCCCTGTACTCCCCACCAAGCGTGGCAACTGCGCTTATTAGTTGCAATGGAAAGGAAGCACACGAAGTGCTTCCTTTTCCATTGCTGCCTTTTGGCTTGTTGACACATGGCTTTGCAATACAGGATAACGAAATACGTAGCGTTCCGTTCGCTTTGCTCGCTTCACTTACCCTCGCTCTGCTCGGGACGAGCCCTGTGTCGATCATCAAACAGTGCCCGGTCGAACCCGTAAGGGTTTGGCTGGGTATTTTGTTTTATATGGGTGTATGTGACCGGCATTTTACCGTCATTTTGTCTTTTTCATCACAACAAGGTATTGCAGCAATGGAATTGGTCATCACATTTGCCCTATTCGACCGAATTTCCTTTATTTATTCAATGCAACAAATCCACAATCCTTGTGTGCTTTTATATTATGCAAAAGATTTTAATTTACGCAAACAGCATGTCCGAACCGGTTGTTTTGCCGAGGTAATACATTTGTATGGAAAATGTTGCCGAGCATAGGCGTGGTATTGACTTTCCTGTCGAAAAATAGTAAAATATATAATTAAAGTAGTATAAAAGTCTTTACCCAAGGAGCGAATATGCCGAACAAGATTTTAGACACCATGTGGGACGACAGCCCAATAGACATTACGCAGGAAGCGAATTTTATTTGGTCGATTGCCAATAAGTTGCGCGGCTCTTATATGCCCGATAAATACGGCGACGTCATTATTCCGATGACGCTCATCCGCCGCTTTGAATGCGCTCTCGAAAAGACGAAGGCAAAAGTCATTGCGGAATATAAAAAGAATCCGAGTTATCCCCCGAAAGCACTGTGCCGAATTTCGGAATATCAGTTCTATTGCGTAAGCGGATATACCCTTGCGGAACTTTGCAACGATCCCGATCATATCGCCGAAAACTTCAAGTCCTATTTAAGCGGGTTTTCTTCCAACGTGCAGAGCATTCTGAAAGAGCTTGAAATCGACAAGCATATCGACAAAATGGAAAAGGACGGCTGCCTTTACACCGTGGTGAAAGCCTTTTCGGAACTCGATGTGAGCATCGAAAAGTTCGACAGCATCCGTATGGGCTACATTTTCGAGAATTTGATTGGTCGCTTCTTCCAGAACGTCGACGCCGGGCAGTATTATACGGGCAGAGACATCATCAAGCTTCTTGTCGAAATCCTCATGGCGGAAGGCCGTGACGATATTTTCGACGACGGCAAAGTCATCACCGTTTGCGATCAGGCTTGTGGAACGGGCGGTATGCTCTCCACTGCGTTCAATTATATTAAACACTACAATTCCACGGCGGACGTCCGTCTGTTCGGGCAGGAACTCATGGGCGTTTCCTATGCCGTCGGTCTTGCGGAAATGCTTATCAAGGGGCAGAATGCGGAAAACTTTCTGCACGTCGATACCTTCAAAATGGATTGTTTCAGCGACATCAAAATGCGCTTCGTGATTGAAAATCCGCCTTTCGGAACGCCGTGGTCGGGGGAACACGCAAAGGAAGGGCAGGAGAAAGCGGTCCGCGACGAATATGCAAAGGGCGAGATCAGTCGTTGGGGACACGGACTTCCGAGCGGCGGCGACTCGCAAATGATCTTTTTGCAGTCGGCGATCGATAAATTGGACGAAAAGAATGGCAGGGCGGCGATCATCGAAAACGGCTCTCCGCTCTTCAACGGCGATACAGGCTCGGGCGAGAGCCAGATCCGCCGCTGGCTCTTGGAGAGCGATCTCATCGAGGCGATCATCGCGCTTCCCACCGACCTCTTCTACAACACGGGCATCCAGACCTATGTGTGGATCATCTCCAAAAATAAACGGGCGGAGAGGAGGGGAAAGCTGCAACTTATCAATGCCGAAACGTTTTACCATAAACTTCGCAAGGCGGTGGGCAATAAGAAGAACGAAATTACCTCCGAGGACAGAAAAACCATAACTCATCTTTATGCCGACTTTGTAGAAGGTGAATATTGCAGAATATTCAAAAATGAAGAGTTTTTATACCGTGAATACGCGGTTTATCAGCCCCTGCAACGCAGTTATGCGATCACCGAGGAGCGCATCGAGCAAATGTTGATGAAGGGCGCGCTGAACTCTCTTTACGACGAGGGGAAAGTCGCCGAGTTGGAAAACGCGGGCGTGGCAATCACCGAGAAAGACAAAAAGGCGCTCGAAAAGTTTTACGGCAACAAACCGCTCTTCGACGCGATCTTGGAAAAGCTCCGCGCGAATATTTCCGATAAGGTATATCTTTCGCCCGAACCGTTCCTCACTTATCTTGCCACCATATTGGATGTCGATAAAAAGCTCATAGAGAAGATTGCCTCGGGGCTTTCCGTTATGGACAAGTCTGCCGAAATCCAAAGGGACAAGAAAGGCAACGTGATTTACGACAAGGAGACCAAGGATACTGAAATTGTGAAATACGAGGAGAACATTGAAACCTATATGGCACGGGAGGTATTACCTTATGTCCCCGACGCGCAGTGGTTTTGGGAGGAAAATCTGGGCGCAAAAAAGCCCGCGATAAAGGTCGGTGCGGAAATTCCATTCACGAGGTATTTCTACAAGTATCAAAAGCCGCAACCGAGCGACGAGCTTGCGGTTAAGTTTATGGAGCTTGAAATGAGCGTCAGCAAAAGGATAAAGGAACTGTTTGGAGAGAAGTAAAAATGAATTTTATAGATGATGAAGACAAAATCGGCAGGAGAGAATTTGTCGATAAAATCGCATCGTGCGTAGACCATCTCGCGGAAGATCGAAACATTTGCATTGCCATTGACGGTGAATGGGGTAGCGGGAAGTCTTTCGTCATGGGAATGCTCTACGAAATGCTCAATGCCAACGACAGCTATTTAGTCGTGCGCTACGATGCTTGGGAGTGTAGCTTTTACGACGAGCCGCTGTTTGCTATTTTCAGCAGTATTCTCGACTGTGCAAAAGAAAAATTATCTCTTTTGCCTGGCGGGAAGAAGGGCTTGAAAGCGGTCGGAAAAGAAATTGGGAAAGACGCATTGGAGGAATTGAGCAAGAAATCGGGTAAACTCGGTAATTTAGCGACGTTTATAAAGGGCTTTTTGAAGTATATCGGTATTTATAAACACGGCGCAACGATTGATACGTCCGACGAAAGGTCGAAAGAATTTAAGTCCTATCAAAGCTACTTAAAAGAGGTGCAAGATAGCTTAAATGAATATACCACACATTCTGACTATCAAGGCAAGAAAAATAAATTGATTATATTGGTAGATGAGCTCGATCGCTGTCTGCCCGATATGCAGTTGAAGATTTTGGAGCGATTGCACCATTTGTTTGACGTAAAGAATTGCGCTGTGATTTGCGCAATCAATGAGGCAAGCGTCGCAAAGAACGTAGAAACCACTTACGGCGTAGACGGCTATGAATACTTGCGGAAATTCTTTGATTTGACGTATAAACTTGAAAAATCCACAGAAGTTTATTTGAAACAATTATTTTTAGGGTTAGATAATTTAACGGCAAAACAATGCAACACAAAAGCTTGGGGAACAAATCCCTTTGTGGGAGCTTATTGGACGATATGTTCTTGTAGTGAATTTAAGAAACTAGATAATCGTGAGTTAAGCAGATATTATGAGATAATTGTTAAAGCATTCAATGCCATACAATGGGATAATTTAACTGCATTTACGGTTTATTTTGTTATTATAGGCTTATTTATTAAGCAATATATTTCAGATCAATTTTTAAAAGAAGAAAATATAAAAAAGAACCAAGCAATTGTAGAAAGAGGTTATTATAATAGTCTTCCAAGTCGTAATGAAATGCCTTATTATGATTATATTTATCATCATATGGGGATAAATAGGAAAAATTTGCCCGAGAATTTAATCAGAATTTCCAATTGCAATTTAGCCGAATATTCTTGGCATTTTAACGAAATGGTTTGCTTTTCGGTAGATAAACATAATTCTAAAATATTGGTTTATGTTAGACCGGCTGTTGGCGCAACGGTTTGCAAATATTTGCGCCAAGTGATTTTGATGTATGGGGATTGCAAAAACGGAGAACAAAAAAATGCGTAAGATGAAAGACAGTAAAATCGAATGGGTGGGCGAGATCCCCGAGACGTGGGAAAATTACAAATTAAAAAATCTTATAGCAATCCATTTTAGTGGCAATTGGGGAGCAGACCCAATGGGTGACGAAAATGATTTGCTATGTATCCGCATTGCCGATTTTGATTTTGGCAATCAAACAATTAAAATGTCTGCAAATACCCTTAGACACTATACATATTCTCAGGCAAATCGATTGCTCCTTCAAGATGGAGACTTACTTTTGGAAAAATCTGGAGGCGGCGATAAAAATCCAGTTGGAAGAGTTGTGATGTTTGAAAAGTGTCGTTATAACGGTAGCACGGTATTTGCAAATTTTTCTGAGTGCCTACGCGTCAATGAGAAAAATGTTTCGCGTTATATCGCCTACTATCTAAAAGCGTTATATTATAATTGCAATATGCGTGATTTCTTTACACAGACTACGGGATTGCAAAATCTTAATCTTTTCAAGTATTTAAACATAAAAATTGCAATGTCCAATAAATATGAGCAGCAACGAATTGCAGATTTTTTGGATAGGGAGTGCGAGAGGATCGACGGACTAAAAGCGGATATTGAGGCGCAGATCGAGACGTTGGAGAAATATAAGCGTTCCGTCATCACCGAAGCCGTCACCCACGGTCTCAACCTCAATGTTCCTATGAAGGATAGCGGTCTTGCATGGATTGGCGATATTCCACTCGATTGGGATGTCGGGCGCATTGGTGGACTTTATGAATTGCGAAATGAAAAGGTTAGTGATAAGGACTATATGCCTTTGTCGGTCACGATGAAGGGCATTCTACCGCAACTTGAAACTGCTGCAAAAACTAACGACGGCGATAACAGAAAACTTGTTCGCAAGGGCGACTTTGCTATAAATAGTCGTTCCGATCGGCGTGGTTCTTGTGGCATATCCGATTATGACGGTTCGGTTTCTCTTATTAACACTATCTTGAAACCGCGGAATCAAATGGAGGCGCGATATTATAATTGGCTTTTTCATACGCCTAACTTTTCTGATGAATTTTACAAATGGGGACATGGAATCGTTGATGATTTATGGACTACAACTTGGCAAGAGATGAAGCGGATTCAAATCCCCGTTCCGCCTCTTTCGGAGCAACAAGCAATCGCTGACTATCTCGACGAAAAGTGCGCGCAGATCGACGAACTGGTTTCTCAAAAACAGTCGCAGATTGAAACCCTCGAAACCTACAAAAAATCCCTTATCTTTGAATATGTCACGGGCAAAAAGGAAGTTGTATGATAGAACGTATCATCAACGATATCAATAAGGCACTCGGTGCCGAAGCGTATATGGCGGCGCTTTCCCTTGCACTCACATTGCCGGATATTTGTGCCAAAGCGGAATATGGCGATACTCTTGGCAACAAGGTACGATATATAAAATGGTACAATGAGTATATTGGGCAATATGAAAAAGCCTCGACGTCATCTAACTTAGAGGTCTTGCCTTATTTAAGTGGGGAAGTCCTTTACCAACTGCGGTGTTCCGTACTGCACCAGGGGACGCCAAATATAGACGGTTCAAAAATCGATGAAGAATGTTGTAAGATAGATAATTTTGCGCTGATAATTGAAAAAGCGAGGTTGTTAGACATTTATGTAGACTGTTCATCTGTTTATCAACCGAAAATCTCACTTTACGGTCTTAAACAGCGCAGTTACAATGTAAATGTTCGTCGACTTTGTTGCATTCTCATGTCAGCGGCTCAATCTTATTACAATCAAAACAAGGTAAAATTTGATTTCTTCAAATATACAATTATTGATTTGGAAGATCAATGCCAAAAAATAAAAAATCCAGGTGAACATTAAATTATGAATAACATCCTTTCCGAAAAAGAATATCAAAGATACATAATCGAGCGGCTTGTGACGGAAAACGGCTATATCGAACGCAAGGCGGCGTGCTTTGATCGCGCGTTTGCCATTGACCGAGAGTTGCTGTTCCGCTTCCTCCGCGATACCCAGCCCGACACGATGGCGGCGCTCACCAAGATCTTCAAGGACAAGACGGAAGAAACAATCGTAAACTCCCTCAATACCGAAATTACAAAGGCGCGGGGAAGTCTTTTGTCTGTTCTCAAACACGGCTTGGAAATCGCAAACTACAAGCTCAATCTGCTCTACACCAAGCCCGCCACGACTTTCAATGCAGAACTGCTTGCAAATTACAATAAAAACATTTTTTCGGTAATGGAGGAAGTTTGGGCAAGCGATGAAGAGCGCGTTGACCTCGTCATCTTTTTGAACGGGCTTGCCGTCATCTCCTTTGAGCTCAAATGCAACTTCGCGG
>CANQGD010000024.1 GCA_947601445.1 uncultured Clostridia bacterium
CCTGCATACCCTTTTCAAAGGCAAGGTATTCCGCCGCCGTCAACGCCATGCGCGGAGTGGAAATACGCTCTATCGCAGGATCGTTTGCAAGGTTTATAAACATTACGGTACGCTCGATAGCACCGGTTTTGTTGAAATCCTTGATAAAATAGTCCGCCTCTTCATAGGTAATACCCATTGCGCCGAACACCACTGCGAATTTTTCATCATCGCCCAATACGCGCGCTTGACGTGCAATCTGAGCGGCAAGCTGTGCATGCGGCAAACCGCTTGCGCTGAACACGGGTAGTTTTTGACCGCGCACCAATGTATTCAGTCCGTCTATTGCGGATATTCCCGTTTGTATAAATTCGTTCGGGTAATCGCGTGCATAAGGATTTATGGGTTGACCGTTTATGTCCAACCTTTCGTCGGCAATCACGGGAGCGCCCCCGTCTATCGGTTCGCCCATTCCGTTGAATACCCTGCCAAGCATGTCTTCGCTGACCGCAAGTTCCAAACTTCTGCCCAAAAAACGCGCTTTGGATGTAGAAATTTTGAGTCCCTGCGTACCCTCGAACAACTGCACGAGCGCACGGTCTCCGTTGACTTCCAATACCTTGCCGCGGCGAATTTCGCCGTTTTCCTGTTTGATTTCCACAAGTTCGTTGTAGCTTACTCCCGCCACATGGTCTACGAGCATAAGCGGTCCGACTACTTCGCGTATGGTTTTGTATTCTTTAAGCATCGGCTTCTCCTTTGCTGATGAGAGCGTTTATTTCCTTTCTGATGTTGCTTTGAATCTCATCGAATCGATCGAGGTATGCTTCCTCGATGTATTTGCTGCGTCCTATTTGCTCTCTTACGGGAAGATTGAGCAAATCATTAAGTTCAACACCCTTAGACAGCGCCGCAACCGCTTCGTGATAAAATCCGAGTATGAGTTTCATCATACGGTACTGCTTGGCGAGAGATGTGTAGGTATCCACATCGTGAAATGCGTTTTGGTGAAGATAATCTTCTCGTATGGATTTTGCCGTTTCCATCGTCAGACGATCCCGCGCGCCCAAAGCGTCCATACCTACAAGGCGAACTATTTCGTTAAGCTGATTTTCTTCTTGCAACACAAAACTCAATTCCGTTTTGAGTGTGGAAAAATCCTCCGCTACGTGTTCGGCATACCAATCTGCCAATTTGTCGTCATACAAAGAGTAGCTGGTAAGCCAATCGATAGCGGGGAAATGTCTGCGGTAAGCCAACTGTGCCGATAGTCCCCAAAACACTTTGACTATGCGCAAGGTGCCTTGACTGACAGGCTCGGACAGGTCGCCTCCCGGCGGCGACACGGCGCCTATTGCGGAGATCGCGCCCACTACGTCCTTGCTGCCCAAAACATGCACGATACCCGCACGCTCGTAAAACTCCGCTATACGGCTGGCAAGATATGCGGGATAACCTTCTTCACCCGGCATTTCTTCCAAACGACCGCTCATTTCGCGCAGAGCCTCTGCCCATCGAGATGTACTGTCCGCCATTATAGCCACGGTATATCCCATATCACGGAAATATTCGGCTATGGTAATACCCGTATATATACTCGCTTCACGGGCGGCGACGGGCATATCGCTTGTATTTGCGATAAGCACGGTACGTTTCATCAACGGTTCGCCTGTACGAGGGTCTTTGAGTTCCGGAAATTCACGCAATACGTCAGTCATCTCGTTTCCGCGTTCACCGCATCCGACATAAACTATTATGTCCGCATCCGCCCATTTGGCAAGTTGGTGTTGAACCACCGTCTTGCCGCTGCCGAACGGACCGGGCACGGCTGCAACGCCGCCTTTGGCAATGGGAAACAACGTATCTATAACGCGTTGTCCCGTAATCATCGGACAATCGGGCGCCATCTTGGATTTGTATGGGCGTCCCTTGCGGACAGGCCAACGCTGAATCATGGTCAGGTCCTTGCTGTCTACGATTGCAATCAATTCCGCCACGGTGTAATCGCCCTCGGCGGCAATGAAATCCACTTCACCCTGAACGCCGACGGGTACCAATATGCGGTGCAGAACCACTTTCGTTTCCTGCACGGTACCCAACACATCTCCCGGAACCACCTTGTCTCCCTGCTTTACGGAAGGTACAAAGTGCCATTTTCGATTGCGATCCAACGAATTGACCTCTATTCCGCGCGCAATACGGTTGCCGGACACCTCTTTCAGAACGTTGAGGGGACGCTGTATTCCGTCGAAAATGCTTTCGATAAGCCCGGGACCCAATTCCACCGAAAGGGGTGCGCCTGTGGATACCACTTCATCGCCGACTTTTAACCCGCCTGTTTCCTCATAAACCTGAATACTCGCTTTGTCGCCGCGAAGTTCGATGACTTCGCCAATCAACTTTTTGTCCGAAACCTTTACTACGTCGTACATTTCGACGTCGGAAAGCCCTTCCGCAACAATAAGCGGTCCGCTGACTTTAACTATTTTTCCAATCATTATTTATCCTCTTTGTTGAATATTATATCCACGCCGATTGCTTTTTCCACATCGCTTTTGATACCTTGCATACCAAAACCGGAAGGTCTTCTCCCGGTAGGAATGGGTACCACGGCGGGATAGGTTTGCGCTTTGGCTTTTTGTAACGTATCCGGAATTTGCTCGGCAAGCGACTCGGCGATAAAAACCACCGCATAACGCTCGGCGGTAAGTTTTTTTATCAGCGCTTGCGCCTGCTCTGCCGAGGTCGCGTCGAAAACTTCCACGCCGACAGCCTTGAAAGCAAGCACGGTATCTTTGTCTCCGATTACTGCAATTTTGTTAGGCATTGAAATTATCCTTTATCTTTTCCTTGTCCACACCGTTTTTTATGTCGGCTATAATTCGTCTGATATGCTCCGTTTCCTCTACCTTGGCATAAAAATACTGTAATGCGGGTTGCAATGTCAGCGGATCGGCATATTGAGCAATTATACTTGCACGCATTGAGAAAAAATATTTTTCCGTATTTTTCCCCGATAAAAAACCGCGCCACTCCGAAGGCAAATCCGTCTGGGACAATTCGCCGTTAAACAGTTTCAGAAGCGTTTTGGGTTTTATACTGCCGCCTTCCACCAACCACATTTTAAAATCCTGCTCCGAATAAGCCATATTTTTCATTCGGCTGAGCAAGGTAAGGTTTGCGTAATTTATTTGTAAATTGAGCAATTTGGCAATCAATGGCGAGGACGTGAGACGCGCGAAACGTCTTAAATCCTCGAAATACGCTTTGTCCAACAATCTGTCGATAACTTGCGGACTGCGGTTGCCGTTGGCAAATTCGGCGTCTATTGCGTCACATGCCTCAGCCATATTGGCGGAAAACATTTTATATTCATCCTCGTTAATGCTGTCGCGCATACTATCCGGAGCATATGTGGCGCTTTCGTAGCAGTAAGCGGTAAAATCTTCCCGCATATATTTACCTTTCATCAACACTTTGGCATTGTGATAGTCGTATTTGCACAGCAAAAAACGTAAAGCGTTTGCCCCTGTACAAAGCTCTTTGATTTCCGTTATTGTTTTGTCCAACTCGACGCGCAACGCTTGCTCGTAATTTGCGGATTCCGTAACGGACGCATAGCCGCATTCGCTCAACACTTTGAGCGCCTCGGTAACGCTTGCACATTCGCAAAGCCGCATATACTTGTCCGCAGTGAGCAATTTGTTGGATAACACCGCTATTCTGCCGTTGGCAAAAAGTTGTTCGCTACTCATTGCGCACTCCCAATTTGCTTGCCACTTCGCCTTCCGTTTGCTCTCTCAAATAACGCACTACGTTTTTCAGAGTGAGATCCTTTTCGTATCCGTCTCCTTCGAGCACTACTCCGCCGTCGGCACGAATATATCTGTTGCCCAAAGTTAGATTTTTTTCAAAACCCCTGAGCCACATCGGAGTCACGGAATTGCCGTCTTCCTTTGTAATATATACCGTTTCTCCGTCTTCGGCGAATCGGGACAGAAGCGTCCCTATAAAATCCAACCTATCCGCCTTACTCAAAGAGGCGAGATGTTTGTACGCCTCGTCATAGCAATCGGAAACAAGTTGCTGCTTTGCATTCAAACGGTATTTTTTTGCTTCCAACTCCGCATTTGCGTTTGCATTGCGAATGCGCTCCTGCAAAACGGATTGAAGCCGAGCGTCCAATGCCTGACGGTCACACTGTACCGTTTCGCGTGCGGATTGCACGGTTTTTTCCGCTTGTAAACGCGCCGCGGCAATGATCTTAGCACAATGTTCGTCGGCGTCGGACAGTATTTTGTTTATTATATTTTCCTTACCGTTCATTTCATCCTCAAACCGACTCAGACGCCGAATACAGTTCTAATAAACGCCGTGGCGGGTTGAACCGCTTCCTCTAACGTTTTTTGAACTTCGGGACGGACAACAATATCTTGTACGGCGCTTACCGGGATATAGTTGAACATCATGATCGACACCACCAAACCGAGCAATGCGTAAAACTCAATCATTGCGGGGAATATGATGGATTTGGAAGCGATTTCACTGCGCTTTCCTACCGCGATGATAGTCGTAGCCGCGCTGCGTCCCTGCAAAATTGCGGAAGCCGTGCCGCCGATCATCATAGGAAGGCATGCAAAGAACACATTCCATCCCTGAGCGTTTATCTGCGCCCAATCGACAGTTTGTCCCGACAATTTGGCGGCAGTGGGAAGTACGTTTGCGCCGAGAATGGCGATCAAAAAGCCGTAGATACCCTGTGTTGCCGGCAAAAGCGACAATATGATCACTTTGCTGAACTTGCTCGGGTCTTCACTCAAAACGCCCGCAGCGGCCTTGCCTGTAAAACGCAAGCCCAAGCCCGACGCTATGCCGCACAAAAGAACTGTGAGCGCAAGACCGATAATGCCTATTGTTAAACCTGTCATTTTTGTTTTTCCTCCGTTGGGAATTTTTATTGAATATATTCAGCCGGACCAAAGTCCGAATTACTGCAAAAATCAGCTTACAAGGGTGTATTTTGTATCGCTGCCGAACGGTACGAACAACATTCCGTCGCCCGTGTAGAATTTGCCGAAAAACTCCACATACTGCAACCTTCCGTTGTGAATATAAACGGAAAGTACGCCCATCGCCAAATTGAACAGATGCGCAAACACCAACACAAATGCAGCCAATACGTATCCGAAACCGCCGCTGCCGCCTACCATTGCGCCCAATTGATTGACAACGGTTGCCATAATCGCGGAACTGAGCATAAGTCCGAATACTCTGATGTAGCTCATAATATCGCTGAGATAGTTAATGATTCCGTACGCGCTGCCGAAACTTTTGATAACCTTGCCCAAAAAGCCCTTTGTTCCGAGACCGGCAAATACAAGCGCTACCGCCAATGCGCCCAGACACACGTAGAGCGATATTCGAGAAACAATGGGAGGCAACCTTAATACCTCATATGGTTCATATTCCGCCATATCCAAAGCGGAATTGAAAATTGCCAACACAAACGCGGCGAAAACGACTATCCAAGGGAAATCGGTCAACCAGGCGGAAAGCGTCTGCTTGTGTTTGATCTTTACTGCCATATTGCAGCCCACTCCTGCCGCCAAATGAACCACGCCGAACAACAGCGAAATGATCATCATCACCATGGGATACTCGGCGGGATTGGGAATTATCCCGTTGTGTATGGGGTGAGACGGATCGGGGAAAATTTTGTCCCATACGGTATATCCGAAAACGCTTCCGAACAGTACGCCGACCGCAATTGCCGAAATACCGCATATACCGAACATCTGCAACATAATTTTCATCCCCGTCTTTTGTTTTATTGCATATGTGGCAAACAAACCCAATGCAACCAACACCAAACCGTAGCCTATATCCGCAACCATAAGACCGAAAATTATGAAATAAAAAACGGACATTACGGGGTTGGGGTCCACCTCGTGATAATCGGGCGCAGAATAAGAATTTGTGACGAATTCAAAAGGTTGAGTAAATTTGTTGTTACGCGTAAGCGTCGGAGCAAACTCGTCGTCGGCTATTTCATCGAACGATAAAACGATATTTTCCGATACGTCTTTTATCGCTCTTTCGACATCCGTTTCCTTCTCGGCAGGATAATATCCTTCCAGAACGAAGGTCGACGCCGTTTGTTGAATATCGCCGTCCGCAGAAAGTTTCTTTTCGCAAAGCAGCAGATAGTCTACGTATACTTTCCACTCCGGAATATGTTCCGCAAATTCCGCAACGTTGCGAATAGTATCGTCGATTTCTTTATTTATACCGCCGATACGACGTTCAAGAGATTCGATAGTTGCGCGGGGCAACACGTCGGTGCTTAAATTACACTTGACAAGTCCCAACGCGGCGGCTTTTTCGAAAAATACAGCTTCGCTTTTGTGTGCGACAACAACCGCAAGCACCGTACTTGCGTCGCCTCCCGCATTTTCGACGGCAACCGTTTCGTATTCGTTTGCCATATTGCACAATTCGTCCCATTCGTTGGACGGCAATTGCGAAAGCCTTACCAATGACGTTTCGGTGTCGCGATACCAATCCGTGGGATGAGGGAGTTCACGGTACAGCTCCAACTTGCTCAGCTCCGCCTCGCATTGCGTTTTGAGCGTTTCCAAACGCATTATACTTTCTCTGAATCCGTCAAGAACCGACAGCGATTGTTCTATTGCCTCGGAATGTTTTCCGAAACCCAAATAGTAATCGAAATCAATTTCCGTTTTGGGACGGGCAAAGCTGTTTTTTTGAATGGCAATTTTTTCTTCTCTTTTTTTATGCGCGGAATTGAACTTGTCCGCAACTTCCTCGACATAACGGATCGATTCTTCCACACGCGAAACGCTCGCAAGCACTTTTTCTCGCGCTTGCGATTCGTCCTTCTCTACAAAGCTGTCAATATCCGCGCTGCGTTTCAGTTGCACGCAGTTGCTCCGAACTATCGCATTGTAGATATTGTCTCTGTCGGCGTTGAGAGCCAACAGCGTCAATCTTTTCATCTTGATAATTGCCATTTGTTACAAAGACTCCAAAATGAGTTTGACCGCTTCGTCGGTATTTTTCCGCAAAGAAGCTATTTCCTCGTCCGTTTTCATTTTGCGCTCGGAAAAAAGTTTTTGCGCGCGTTCCGCCGAATCCTTGTCTGCCATTGCAAGCTGAGAAATCATGTATTCTTTCGAACTTGCGGCAGCTTCTTTGCGTATACGTTCCGCTTCCGCTTCCGCCGCGGATATTATTTCCGCCGCTTCCTTTTCGGCAGAAGCTACGCGGCGTTTAGCCTCGTCTTCGGCTTCTATTATCGAATTTACAACTTCTTCTATCATGCTGTCCTCGAAAATATCAGTGTTCTATCTTTTTTACGCGGCGCTCGTGCTTACCGCCCTCGAACGGAGTTCTTAAAAATTCTTCCACTATGGATTTCGCCGTTTCGAAATCCACGTATTTTTGCCCCAATGCAATCATATTTGCGTTGTTATGCGCCCGCGTCATATGAGCCATATCCGCATTCAGGCACAGCGCGCAACGAATATTTTTCACTTTGTTTGCCACCATCGACACTCCGATACCCGTAGTGCAAATTACTATGCCGTAATCGCATTCGCCGTTTGCCACCGCTTCCGCGGCAGGACGGGCGAAATCGGGATAATCGCAACTTTCGGCGTCATATGTGCCGAAATCGCAAATCTCGTGCCCCTGTTCGGAAAGATATTGCTTCAATTGCGTTTTAAGGGTATACCCGCCATGATCGCATGCCAAAGAAATTTTCATATTTTCACCTCAAATCACATTGTGTGCGCAAGCCCGCATAAGCCTGTCCAGGACGCCTTGACTTTCCGCCCCGTCATATGACGATCCTTTGCGCCAACAAAAACTCGCGACAATAAAGTCATACTGTTTTTCCAACGTACGCATGGTTTCGTACAGAGCCGCCGCCGCAGACGCGTCGTCGTTTCCCATTTCGCATAAGTTGCGGTTTCCGAAACGGGCAGTTTCCTTTACCCACAAAACGGGATTGTACCCCTCACGAACTTTGAGATCGTAAAAATCGCACAATTTCTCCACGTTGTCGTCCAACTCTAAAACCATTGGAACATTGGGCGCATAATGTTTGTATCTTATACCCGGACTGTTGACTTTGGATGTCGGATTATTCAAAACAGTAACGGGTACGCCCAACAAACTTGTCAGAAATTCGGCAGAAACGGCACCGGGACGAAGTATAATGGGAGTTTCGCGAGACAAATCCAATACCGTTGACTCTATACCCACCATACACGGCGCTCCGCACAGCACCGCTGCGATTTTGCCGTCCATATCTTCACGAACGCGCTGCCACGTTGTCGGACTCGGACGTCCGCTGATATTGGCGCTTGGTGCGGTAACGGGAACTCCTGCTGCGCGCAAAAAGCGTCTCGCTTCCTCCGATTGCGGCATACGTATCGCAACACTGGGAAGTCCTGCCGTTATTACGCCGCTTATCGCATCCCGCTTCGGCAATACTATCGTTATAGGCGCAGGCATAACGGATTTTATAACTTTGACGGCAAAATCGTTGATTTCGCTGGCTATTTCCGCTATTTGCGACTTGTCATATATATGGACAATCAAAGGATTGTCTATGGGACGTCCCTTTGCGGCATATGTCTTTTTTACCGCATCCGTATCCAACGCATTGGCGCCCAGACCGTATACCGTTTCGGTCGGAAAACCCACCAATTCGCCGTCGCGTATCAACTTGCCAGCAAATGCGACGTCCCGTTCGTTAAAATTCAAATATCTTGTATCCACAGCTATACCAAACGGCAAAAGCGTATAAAACGCCCATTACACCGTATACGCTTATTTTATCACATATAATTTTATTTGTAAACGCCTAAATGCGGAATAAAATATTTCAAAAACGGATTTGTACCGCTTTATTTTATACGAAAAAAGCGGAGAACCCGCAAACGTTCGGTCTCCGCGCCGTATATTTTGTTCTGATCAGGCATTTACGAGATACTGTTCCAATGCAATCGCCAACTGATCGGGACAGGACGTGCCCTTCATTCCGCACTTGATACCTTTCAGACGGCGGATCGCCTCATGCACTTCCATTCCCTCGACAAGGGCGGAAACACCCTGAGTGTTGCCGTTGCAACCGCCGAGATAATGAACGTTGGTCACTTTGCCGTCCACCACGTCAAATGTTATTTCGCGTGAACACACACCGCTGGTTTTATAATTCATAACGTTTCTCCTTTAATCCGTTTTTTGTATAAACATAAGACTTAGTCCGCTTTGTAGTCGGTAACGTTGTTGCCGTTGTTCCACAAATTGTCCAAACCGTAGATTTCGCGGGTATCCTTGTGGAAAATATGCACGATAACATCATTGTAATCTACCGCTATCCATCTGCCTTCGGAATAACCTTCCTTGCGAACTGCGAATTTGCCGTCTTTTTCCATTTGTTCTTCCAAATGATCGAATATTGCCTTTACCTGCGGAATACTGCGTCCGGAACAAATAACGAAATAGTCTGCCAAATCGCTGATGCCGCGAATTTCTATTATTTTGATGTCCGTTGCCTGTTTGTCGGCAAGTACCTTGCAAATTTGTTGTACAGTTGTGTAAGATTCTTTTACTTCCGTCATTTTTCTCTTCTCCTTGTTTATTGTGTGAATTATAATCTTTATTTTTTACGCAAGCGGCTTCAAACCGAAATATTCGGGACAATACTTTCTTATCGTCAATTCGCTCAACGGACACACGCTGTCGCAATGACGTTGTAAACATACCTCATATGCTTCTTTGAGACAAGCGACAAATTGCTCGTCCAATGTTCCGCATTTCAGATGTTGCTTGGGATACGGTCTGCTGTCTTCCGTTTTGTCGGCTACATAAACTATTTTTGCCAAGTCGCTCATATTCGGACATCCCGTAGTGTGAAAACGTATCGCGTCGAGAATTTCCTCATCCTCTATGCCGAAATCCGCACGGGCGACCTCTGCTCCCAAAAAAGAATGTACCACCGAGTCGGGCAAATCGTTCTGTGTAAAATTGTACTTGCCATATTGGCTTTTAGGAATATATTTTGCCACGTCATGCAACAAACAGGCGACAAACGCCTTGTGCCGCAACTCGTCCGACGCCAACTCCAAGCCCCGTTTTACCACGAAAAAAGTGTGAGAAAACCGCTCGGGAGTGAGATATTTTTGAACAGCGAGAGCCATTGCGCGATATTGTTTGTACAATCCGTGTTGCGATATATACTCGTCCACGGAATCGGGCACCAATCCGCTGTTGTCAAAGCCGAATTCATAGCGCAAACGAATTTCCGTGGAACTGAGCGTCGTGGGCTGAAATTGCAAAATTATTACGCGAGCGCCGAATTTTCGTTTGATGTTTTCTTCCGTTTCGTGAGAGACGACATTGTCTCGTCCCACCACGGCAAGAGTACAAAGTCGAGCTATTTCATCGGGACAATACCATTTGTCGAAGTTTTCGAAACTGTCGCCCCCGATAATGAGATACAATTCCGCATGCGGATACAGCTTTTTGCAGTGCGCAAGCGTTTCCGCCGTGTAACTTTTTCCTTCTTTGACGATTTCATAATCGTCCACATGCGCAAACTCTCCGAAAGCGATACGACAAAGCTGTAATCGTACGTTCTTGTCTATGTCGCATTTTTTGTGAGGAGGATCGCCGCAAGGCATCACGATCAGTTTATCCAACGCCAACTGTTTTATCGCTTGCCGCGCCATTTCAATGTGGGTATTGTGCGGCGGATTGAAAGTTCCGCCGAAAATGCCTATTTTCATACTATTATTCTACATTATTTTTACAAAGATTACAATAAAATCAGCTTAAAAATGTAAACAATATGAACATGGCAAAAATTTTGAATACATTGTTCAGTACAATCGGTATCTTTTTTTTATGCTTTTTGTGGATCGTTTACTGCACAAAAAACAGCATGTTGGCATTTGCCTTATCCTCGATAGTCGCTTTGTCTGCGGCGTATCTGATTTTTAACGGTCAAAAAGCATTTGACAACAGAAAAAAAATAAAGAACTCCGAAAAGAAAAAAATCTTTTCGCTCGGAGAAACTTTGCGTTTCGGAGAAGATAACGCCTCGTTGATCGCGGATATGCTGCGCTACTACCGTTTCGAAGCGAAAAAAATAGATTTCGATAATTTAATCGCGATTAAAAAGGAAAGAACGTTTGTGGCAATACGTATGACTGCGGACAGCATAACGCGAGAGTCGCTTGCAACAGCCGTCGCAACGGCAAAGCGCAACGACTGTCGCAAACTGTTTCTATTTGCGCACAAAGCGGACAAATCTTTGATCGCGTCCGCATCGCAAGCTATACCCATAACATTTATCGACGTCGCCAATCTGTACGTATTGTTGGAACAAAGCGGAAAATTACCCGACCTCACATTCAAAAAAACATATAACGGCGTGCATTTTGTCGCAAAATATGCTCTTTGCAGAAAAAGATTTTTTTGGTATCTCGCCACATCTTTATTTATGTCGGCGCTGACGATAGTATCCTATATAAAATGGTATACTCTTATTTGGGCTACAATCACGTTTGCGATAGCAATATACTGTCTTGTAAACCGCAGATACAATGTTCAGCCCACCGCGGTAAGTTTGGAATAATCTATTTCTCCGAGAGCGGTTGTGAGCGGTACCGTAACTATAATATGTTCCAATTGAGCAATGTCGTAGCGAGCTATAACTTTCATATCGCTGTCCATCACTTCGAGACAGTACATAAAGTTTCCTTGCATACGCTTGACCACATCGGATAATTTACTTGATTTGTCGAAAACCAATATTTTCTTTTCCATACCTTTTTTGAGAAAAAAACGACGGTCTTTTATAAATGCACGTTCATACGTTTGCCGTCCCTTTACAAAAGCCCCCGAAAATAATCCTATTGCAAACAGACCCAAACCGAACAATTTGGCAGACGTAAATAACGATACGACAAAGATACAAAAAACGGCAACGGAAACGAAAACCGTACACCATTTTGTGACGGCGAGCGCCTTGGCTCCGAGTTTCTTTTCGAATAATCCCGTCAGAATACGACCGCCGTCTAACGGATAGCAGGGCAGCAAATTGACGCATGCCATTGTCAGATTGGCAGTGAAAAACACTTCGGTATAGTAATAGCTATCGGGGAAAACCCACCACAATGCAAGACAGACAAGACACAAACACAAATTGGCAAGCGGTCCCGCAAGCGCTATTTTGATACGGTCGGAACCGTTTACGTCTTGAAAATCTCCGTAAAGAACAGCGCCGAACAAATCCAGACGGATTTCTTTGCAACGGTAAAACAATTTGTCCGCCGCAAAATAATGCGCCGCTTCGTGTAACAGTACCGCAATAGAATACATGGTAGCGAAGTATCCCTGACGGAATACCACCGCTACCACAATAAAAAGCCAAAAGACCGGTTGTATTTTCAGTTTCAGACGTTCCACGTTAGTTGAGTTTCACTACCCACAACATCTGTTACAGTCGCTCCGTCTACCGTCACAGACGCGGTAAACGTACCGTCATACTTGGCAAGCAAGGAATTTTCGGAGACAATGTCCCCGACTGCGACGTAGATGTCGGTAAGATTGCCGTATACTATGCCGGTTTTTTCATCCAATGCCACCGTGACGGTGTTGTCTCCGACAGCTTGAACGGTACCCGCAGTAAAAGAAAGCGCCGCTCTGCCGCCGGCAAATGTAGCCACGCCGTCCGCTACGTCTACAAGATCGAGATTGGACGGAATTTTCAACGTTTCCGTTGCGACAGGTTCTTCACGCGGAGCGAATACAGTCGATGAAAACGCAGCTTTCGCCGTTTCGAATACATCCTTTGCAAACTGACCGTCAATAAACAGCAATGCCGCAAGCAATGCAATGCAAAGAATTGCCACAGCCGCAATTTTCAACGGTTTGGAAAATTTTATTTCCAAACGCGGTTTGGGTTTACGTGGTTTTTCCTCAACATAGTTGCGCTCCGAATAGGAAACGTCCAGCCAATCGCTTTCCTCTGCGTCGCAAACGATACTGTCTACACCGTCAAAATCCATAATCACACCTCCGTTACTCACAATACATTACGCACAAAAACGGAGCTTTATGCCTAAGTGCGGAAACAGGGTTTTACTTTTTTTACCGATACGGTGACGATCAGATTTGCATTGGTTCCGCGCGTCAACTCTACCGTCAAACCGTCATAGTCCATATAGTTTGACACAAGACGTTCCAATTCGGCTGCAAATTCAGGAGCGCGTAAATTGAATTTATCCGCGTATACCATTGCTTCGGCTCGCTCGTACTGTCGAGACTGTTTCATTTTTCCCTCATGCATTGCGTTTGAGTTTGCGGCGAAGTTTGCCCAAAATCCCCTTGTAGGGAGACACGCAGTCAAACAACTCGCATTTGCCGTTTATCAAATTGTTTGCCAACACATCGAAAGCGGCGCTGTTGTCCTTGCGAATGTTGCAATTTACGTCATCGTTTTCGGGTAGCACACCGAGCGCAGTTTGTCCCAACAAACTGAATACTTCAAATGCAGAAAGCATTTCGCCGCTTGCTACCAAATCCCCCCTGACTCTGTTTATTACCACGCTCACCGTCGTGTTGCCTATCAACTCGGCAACCGTTTTGTCCGCGTCTCGAACACTGCTCAGATGCGGCGTAACTACCAATATGGCTTCGTCCGCGCAGGCAACGGCGCGCCTGAATCCGTTGTCTATACCCGCAGGGCAGTCTATCAATATAAATTCGAAGTTGTCATCGAGACGCGAAACTACTTTTTTGATTTGATCGGCGGTTATTTGCCGTTTTGCAAGATGACTGCTCGGCATTATATAAAGAGTCGGTTCCGCAATATCCTGTATAAACGCCTGCGAGGGACGGCAACGGTTTTCTATCACATCCACGAGATCGAATACCACTTTGTCCTCCACATGCATTACCACGTCCAGATTGTTCAGCCCTATATCCAAATCCATCAAAAGTACGCGGTGAGACCTGTGAGCCAAAGCAATTCCGAGATTGGCGCATACGGTGGTTTTGCCGACGCCTCCTTTGCCGCCCGTTACTACAATTTTGCGTGCCATTGTAACACCTCCCGTTTACCGAACATTGTAACACCGCGGTGTACATAAAAAACGTCTTCGACAAATGTTTCAACGACGAAACACTACTAATTTTGCCGCAAAAGGGCGATGACAAAAAAACAACGCCGATAGTTCGGCGTTGAGACACAATCCAAAATTTATATTCCGTCCTCATCGATGTCAAAGGAACGTACTATGCTGTTTACCGTGTCGTAACCGTATCCGCGAGACAACAAATAACGCTGTAATTTTTGAAGTGTTTTCAGATCGCACGGTTTGGACTTCATATATTTTTCCGCGAGACGGGTGGCGTTTTTCATTGCCGTTTCGGCATCTTCTTCGGAACTTTGCTCCGCCAAGCTCACAGAAATACCTTTTGAAATCAACTCCGTTTTGATACGGCGACTGCCTTTGGTGACAGCATTTTGTTCCACATAAATACGCGCATATTCGCGATCGTCCAAATAACGATAGTTTTTGAGCTTGGCAACGACGTATTCGATTGTTTCACTGTCGTAACCGCGCTTTGTAAGATAATCGCGCATTTGACGCTCGGTTTTGTATCCGCGAGAAAGGTAGTTCATGGCTTTTTCCAAAGCGACGGAACGTTCACTGTCGGCGGCAGCTTCTTTAAGTCGCGATTGGGAAATTTCCTGCCCTATTTTCAGTCCCAATTTCATTACGGTGAGCATTTCAAACGCACAAAAGTATTCTCCGTCAATGTATACGTTTGCGCGAGTTTTATTGTTTTTTTGTATTTGCAAATCGGTGATTGTGGACATATATAAATAATAACATAAAAGTACTTTAACTGTCAACGACGGCGGCAAGGGATTTGTTTTCGCCTTGCAAAACAACCTGTATGACACGTTGCTGTCTCAAATGATTTTATATTGAAGTCGGCGCGTATGTGATATTTTCACAGCGAAGATGCGAATAAAAAAAGACTAACGGTAAAACATCTTTTGCAAAATACAATCTCGGACATAGTTGAGGTTTGCCGTTATTTCGTTATCACTTCGAAAAAGCGGCATAGAGCGGCGCTTCGGCTTTTGTCTGACAAAAACGCATTGTTTCAAAAATTATGGGACCAAGCAAGTCGCATTTACGAGCTTTTCTCGATAAAAAACGATATATGTATGGCAAAAATATTCCGCAATCGGAACTGCGTGAAAATAAAACGGCTAACCCGAGAACCGTATTGCTAATGGTGTAAAGTACGATATTTTTCCACCGCGGCACGATATTTCGATGCCAATTTCGATATGTAGCTTTGACGTTCCGCGGGATCGAGCCGCGACATATATTCACGATCGGCAAGACGCATTATCGGATTGGACACCAACTCGTCGCTTTCCAGAATTTCCACCACTTTGGCATAAAACTCCTGTTCTTCACAAAACCCGTTGTAGTCATAAATTTGGCGTTCCAACATACGCCTGCTCTCTTCGCCAACTTTGCGAGTGTTGAGTCCGAGCGTTGCCGCCACTTGTTGTTCTGTTTGGATATTTTGATGGGCTTGTTCCCAAAATCCGTTTTTCATTCGATCTTTGGCGCGCTTAGCGTAGTCTTTCAAGGTAGACATGATCCCTCCCAATGTTAATTTTGCACAAATTGACTTAATTTTGCGAAATTTGACGCAGAAAACGAGTAAAATACAAACTGCTTACCGAAATCTCGGTAAGCAGTTGTTTCTTTGGTAAAAGATTCGATTTTAGGATCTGTTGCGCTTGCGAGCGGCTTCCGCTTTCTTTTTGCGGCGTACGCTGGGTTTTTCGTACTGTTCCTTTTTGCGGAGGTCGCCAATGATACCGTCGCGGGCACAACGTCTCTTGAAACGGCGCAGTGCGCTGTCCAATGTTTCGTTTTCACCGACTTTGATAGTAGCCATATCTTTTTCGCCTCCTTTCGGCAATGCCGCTTTGATAACAGACCTGTTTCGTATATTGACCGCGCAGTTTTCTGCAACGGAACATATCGCTTCAACGATAAAATTCAATAACGGAATGGTACTTGCGCTTATATAGATAATTATGCCATATCGCGAGAAAAAAGTCAAACGTTACAGCGCAAGTTTTTTGCGTATTTCGGCAAGCTCCATCTCTTGTTTTCCGTCGAGAGGCCACATGCTGAGTCCGTCGTTTTCTTTCCTCGGAATAATGTGAAAATGCAGATGAAATACCGACTGTTCCGCAGACTTGCCGCTGGCATTGAAAATATTTACTCCGTCGAAACCGCAATTATCCACATAGTGACGGGATATAAGCTGTACTGCTTCCGCAACCGCGTCAAGATACTCTTTGTCGCAATCCAATAAATTGACGCAATGCTTTTTGGGTACTACAAGAGTGTGTCCCACGGCATCGCAGGCTATATCGAGAAACGCATATACTTTGTCGTTCTCGTAAATTTTGTAAGACGGAATTTCCCCTTTTATAATTTTGCAAAAAATACAGTCGTTCATACTCTTTCTCCTTTTGCGCCGTCGCCAAACGGCTGAATTATTTTTACATTGACGATTTCGCCCGCGTTGGCATCACCGGGAAAATATACGCGCAAATATTCCGCACTGTATCCTTCCCAAATGCCGTTGCGCTTGCGCTCTGCAAGCACCTGCACGATTTTGCCCGTAAACTTTTCGGCAAATTGCTTTTTCAGCAGATATTTCTGCTCGTTCAGAATTTCCGCACGACGGATTTTTGTTGTGCCGTCCGTATCCTCCCACTTGTAGGCAACGGTTCCTTCTCGAGGCGAATAAGGAAACACATGTATATCCGAGAAACCTATCTTTTTAATAAACGCGCGCGTAATTTCAAATTCTTCTTCCGTTTCTCCGCAAAAGCCCACTATCACATCGGTAGTTATCGCCGCGTTGGGAAAAACTTTGCGTATTGCACACACAGCGTTGTAATATTCGGCGGTTGTATATTTGCGATTCATTCGTTTGAGTACCGCGTCGCAACCGGACTGCAACGATAAATGAAAATGCGGACAAAAATTTATATGAGTAAGACTTTCCAACAATTCCTCCGTGACAACGCGCGCTTCGAGACTGCCCAACCTTATCCTCGTGGGTATACATTGCAATGCGTCGAACAGTTGAGGCAGACTTTCCCCGTTGTCCGAACCGAACTGAGAAATGTCTATGCCTATCAATACCGTTTCGGAGGAGGCGGCTTGTTTGATTTCGTTCACAACATCGCAAATATGTCTGCTTCTGCTTCTGCCTCTGAGATAGGGGACAATACAGTAACTGCAAAAATTGTTGCATCCGTCCTGAATCTTTACAAAAGCACGTGTGCGCTCCTGTTCGGAAAATCCGCTCTCCAAAAATTCGGAAGGTAATTGTTCTACTTCGCTGCCTACTCGTAGAATTTCGTCAACGATCGCCGTTTTGTTGGCTACGCCTTTTACAAAAGTAACGTTTTTGAGCGTTGCAAACTGTTCCGCGTTTTTTTGGGCGGCACAGCCTACAACCAATACGCGGCAATCGGGATTGAGCTTACGTGCACGCTCCACAGCTTGACGGGATTTGCGCTCCGCTTCGCCCGTAACCGCGCACGTGTTCAATACAAAGACATCGGCATACTCCAAACCGGATACCGCTTGATGTCCGGCAGCTTTCAATGCGGAAATAATTTGCCCGCTTTCATACAAATTGGTTTTGCAACCGAGAGTAAAGACGGCGACTTTCATACTACTTTGCCCTGAGCAGCACCGCGCGCCACTCTCCCTTGGATTTTGTTTGAACAAGCTCGAACTTGTCGGAATAGAGAGCCAAAACACCCTCCAACTTGACGTCGAGAATACCGCTGAGAACCACGATCGTACCCGACTTTATCACCCGTGAAATATCATTGTGCAAAAGCTGCAAAATATCCGCGGTGAGATTGGCAAAAACAATATCGAAAACTTCCGTCGTAACCTCGGTGAGATTTCCCGTTTTGATTGCGACGCGGCTTGATAAACCGTTGAGCGCGGCATTGTGCTCCGCCACATCCGTAGCTTGCTTGTCTATATCCACAAGTTCGGCATAGTCGGCGCCGAGCAAAAGAGAACATAATCCCAAAATGCCGCTGCCGCAACCCACGTCCAACACTTTTTTGTCGTCAACGGGAAGTTGTTCCAAAAATTCCAAACACATCGACGTCGTTTCGTGCTGACCCGTACCGAAAGCCACGCCGCTATCCATAAAAAATACCGTTTTTTTGCTTTGAACTTTTTGCCATTCAGGGCAAATAACCAATTTTTCGGTTTCTATCGGGCGAAACGTTTGTTTCCATGTTTTTACCCATGCATCGCCGTCCACAGTCCCAACTTCGATACGCAAACTGCCCGCATCGTGCAAATCGGACAAAGATTGACGTAAAAAATTGAGAACACTCGGAGTGTCCTCTAAATTACAGTAACCTTTGACTACAACCTCGCTACCGTAATTAAGCTCGATGCCCTCTTCTTTGTAGTCCCAACCGGAATTGTCGTAAAGATCCTTTATATCAAAAATACTTACGCCGTCCATACACACCTCTTGGAGAAAATAGGCGACTAATTCCGCCATCTCCGATGTTGTATAAACGGCAATCTCGTTAAAATCCATATCTGTTATTTGATGAGTATGTCAATCAGCATTTTGGCGTTATCCCACTCGCGCTTGTTTACTTCGTACATATTGCGACCTTTTTCCGTGATCGTATAGTACTTGCGCGTTGCGCCCACGTTTTCGCCCCAATAACCCTTGATGCACTCCATATCCTCCAAACGGTGATATGCCGAATACAAGCTTTGCTCATTGGGTACATACAAATTGTTTGTCTTTTTGGCGATAAACTTGCGAATTTCATTTCCGTACTTGGTGCCGCTCATTAAAGCAGACAAAACGAAAGTGTCTATATGACCGCGCAACAAATCGCTTGAAATTACTTTCATCTTTTGCTCCTTGCTATGTCTGTAATATAGATTAACAAACTTGACAAGATTTGTAAAGCGTCAAAAAGGCATTTTTTCAAAAATAAAATATATTGTTTTTTTGTCGCAAATATGAAACTTTGTGAAACATCGCAAACGTTGCCAAAACAGTTTATAATGCGACGTCATACGACAAATAATACCATTATGTTATAAAAACGTACAAATAAGCAGGGCGGTGATAAAATCACACTTACGACAAGATATTATCTTTGCAAAATAAAATATCGTCGTATTCCGCCTTCCAAATTTGCTTTGTAAAAATTATTTCGTCCGGGTAGATATGCCGTTGCCATACTTTTGTTTTGGCTGTCGCTCGTCGGGTAAAATCTCAGCCGTAAATCTGCAATCGTACCGCAAGAGCTTCTTGCGTTAAACCCGCCTTTTCCCGAAGCTGTCTGATATTGCTGCCTATTCTGTCTTCGATGCTTAGTCTGTATTTGCACAGATAAAAACGCCGCGCGAAATGCACGGCGTAACAATCGAAGTATTTGATGTAAAAACTCCAACGACGTTACTTTTTGGGATAGGTCTTTGCGATCTCATCCAAAAAAGCGCGGCGCTTGGAATAATTTTTTAAACTGTTATCGTTTTCAAATTGCTCCAAAGCCTTTTTTTGACTGCGAGTGATACCCTTGGGAACTTCCACGCTGATAGTTACAAGCAAATCGCCTACGGTTCCGCGCTGAGTGCGTATGCCCTTTCCGCGAAAACGCAATACTTCTCCGTTTGCCGTACCCTCGCTCAAATTGTGAATAAACACGCCTTCGGGCGCGGGAATTTCTATTTGACCTCCGCAAACCGCCGTGAAATAACTGACGGGAACATTAACGTACAGATTGTATCCGTCGCGTTTGAACAGGGCGCTGGGTTTAACGGAAAACTCCAACAACAAATTGCCGTTCCTTCCCGAGCCGCTGCGAGGTGCATTGCCCTCGCCCGTAAGCTGCAAAACGGAGCCGTTTTCCACACCGGCGGGGATCGTGACGTTGATAACCTTGTTTTTTGTTATTACACCTTTTCCGCCGCATGATTTGCAGCTTTCGGTAACTATTCTGCCCGTACCGCCGCACTTGTCGCATGCGCCTACCGTTATCTGTTGACCGAAAATTGTGTTCTGCACGCGTCTGACCTGACCGCTGCCGCCGCACTTGTCGCATGTTTTGAGATGTGCGGAATCTTTGGCGCCGGTTCCGTTGCAAGAGGGACATTTTTCCAAACGCGAGAAGGTGATAGGCTTACTGCAACCCAAAACAGACTCCATAAATGTAAGTTCTACCTGATATGTGATGTCGCTGCCTGCCGATGTCTGTGCACCTCTGCGTCTCGATCCGCTCCCGCCGAAACCGAATGCGTCGCTGAACAAATCGAAAATATCGTCAAAACCCGTTGCGGTAAAACCGCCGTTGCCGCCGCCAAACGGATTGAAACCTCCGTTAGCGCCCATATCCATTTCACCGCGATCGTATTTGCCGCGCTTGTCGGGATCGCCCACTACCGAATACGCCTCGTTGATTTCTTTGAACTTTTCCGCAGCGGCATTATCCCCGGGATGAAGATCGGGGTGATATTGCTTGGCAAGGCGACGATATGCGGATTTTATATCGTCCTGTGACGCAGTTTTTTCCACGCCCAATATTTTGTAGTAATCTTTAGTCGGCATTGTTACCTCTATACATCAAGCAGGAAGCCTTGTCGTTACAAGACTTCTTGCTTGTGTGCGTTTGTATTAGTTGTGCAATTACTTCTTATCGTCGTCGTGAACATCGTACTTGACTTCGCTGCCGTCCGATTGTTCTGCGGTGTGTTGCTGCGCCTGTTGATAGAACTTTTGGAAAATGGTTGCGGAACTTTGCGCAATGCGATCCGTTTCCGCCTTGAACTCCTCGGTAGTTGCGCCGCTCTTGTTGAGAACTTCCTTACCTTTGGAGATTTCCTCTTCCAACTTGGCTTTGTCACCCTCTTCCAACTTGTCGCCGCTTTCGCGAATAAATTGTTCGAGAGAAAGTATCATCTGATCGAGACCGTTGCGCGCTTCTACCGCTTCACGACGTTTTTTATCCTCTTCGGCATACTTTTCGGCGTCCTTTACAGCTTTGTCAATGTCCGCCTCGGACAAATTGGTGCTGGATGTGATGGTTACCGATTGCTCTTTTTGCGTGCCGAGGTCCTTTGCGGTTACGTGTACGATACCGTTGGCGTCGATGTCGAACTTGACTTCGATTTGCGGTATTCCGCGCGGTGCGGGAGCGATACCCGTAAGACTGAAACGTCCGAGAGTCTTGTTGTCAGCCGCCATTTCACGCTCTCCCTGCAATACGTGAATATCCACGCTTGTCTGGTTGTCGGCTGCGGTAGAGAATATTTGCGATTTGCTGGTGGGAATTGTCGTGTTGCGCTCTATCAACCGCGCAGTCACGCCGCCCAACACCTCGATACCGAGAGACAACGGAGTTACGTCCAACAACAATACGTCCTTGACTTCGCCGCCCAAAACTCCGCCTTGAATAGCGGCGCCTATTGCCACGCACTCATCGGGATTGATACCCTTGTAGGGGTCCTTGCCGCAGTAATTTTTGACCGCTTCGACAACGGCGGGTATACGCGTGGAGCCGCCCACCAGAATTACACGGTTGAGATCGCTGTTTTTGACGCCCGCGTCCTCCATTGCTTTTTTCATGGGGTCTATCGTCTTTTTGATTATGCCGTCGATAAGACTTTCGAACTTGGCACGGGTAAGTTCTATTTCAAGATGCTTGGGACCCGTTTGATCCGCCGTAATAAAGGGCAACGAAACGGTGGTTTTGAGCGTTGCGGACAACTCGATTTTTGCCTTTTCGGCAGCTTCTTTCAATCTTTGCAACGCTTGTTTGTCGTTTGAAAGGTCGATTCCGCTTGTCTTCTTAAATTCGTCAATCAGGTAATCCATAACAATCTTGTCGATGTCGTCGCCGCCCAAGCGATTGTTTCCGTTGGTTGCAAGCACTTCGAATACGCCGTCGCCTATTTCCAAAATGGAAACGTCAAACGTTCCGCCGCCGAGGTCGTAAATAAGAATTTTTTGATTTCTGTTTTCGCCCTTGTCCAAACCGTAAGCAAGCGCCGCCGCAGTGGGTTCGTTGATGATACGCAGCACTTCCAGACCGGCGATCTTGCCGGCGTCTTTTGTAGCCTGACGTTGTGCGTCGCTGAAATATGCGGGAACGGTTATTACAGCCTGCGTTACTTTTTCGCCGAGATACGCTTCCGCATCCGCTTTCAACTTGCTAAGTATAATAGCGGAAATTTCTTGCGGAGAATAATGTTTTCCGTCGATGTTGACTGTGTAGCTTGTACCCATTTCACGCTTGATGGAAAGGACGGTTCTGTCCGCGTTTACAACAGCCTGACGCTTTGCCACCTGACCGACAAGACGTTCTCCGTCCTTTGTAAAGCCCACGATAGAGGGAGTTGTACGATTTCCCTCGGCGTTGGCAATTACTACCGGCTCGCCGCCTTCGAGTACTGCCACGCAGCTATTTGTTGTTCCAAGGTCTATTCCGATTATTTTTCCCATAATATATATCTCCTTTGATTATTTTAATTTATCGATACCACTATACAAAAAAGCGGTTCTTTATTGAATTAACGGTTACGCGCCCACAATAACTTCGGCATACCGAAGCACTTTGTCGCCCATAACGTAACCCTTTTTGTACACCTCTACCACGAGGTCTTTGTTTTCTTCTCCGCTGTCCAACTTGGACAAAGCGTTCATTTTGAGAGGATCGAAAGGTTTACCCTTGACGTCCATTTCCTCCACGCCGCACTCCGAAAGAATTTGCAAAAACTGTTGGTAAACCATTTCAAATGCTTTGAGATTGTCCCCGACAAGATGTTTCTTTGCCAATTCAAAGTTGTCGCACACCGCGATCAATTTTACAATGACCGCCTGGGCACCTTCCGCACGAGCCTGCTCTCCGTTGAACTTCATACGGCGCTTGTAACTTTCAAAGTCGTTTTTCATCGCCACAAGCTGATTCAGATATGAATCCGACTTGTCCGCGGAACTTTGCAAACGTTTGCAAGTTTTTTGCAATTTTTCTTTTTCCGCTTTGAGAGCCTCGTTTTCCTCTATAAGTTTTTCATTTTCCTCTGTAAGAGCCTTTTCCAATTCCGTTTGATTTTGAGCGGACGTCTCGGGCGTTACTTCGCTATATTCGTTTTTTTTCTTGCTCATCTATTCTTTACCCACCAAATCGATAATAATTTCACTGATTTTATCCAATACCGACAGCACCTTGCGGTAGTTCATACGTACAGGACCTATCACTCCGATGCTTCCGCTGACATTTTCTCCGAGACTGACTCGGGTGGTGACCACAGCGCAACCTTCCGGCGCGTTCTCTTCGGAACCTATCTTTACCGTCAAACTGCCGTCCGCACCTCCGTCGTTGGTGAGGATTTCCGCAATACGCTCCTTGTTTTCCATCTGCGTAAGAAACTTGCGAGCGTCCTCCACATTGGCATATTCGCTGTGCGCAAGCATCTTGTTTTCGCCGTACATTTCCACGTCCATGCCGTTCATAAGCGACACTTTTTTGAGTACGTCGATTATTTTTTTGAAAAGAGCGTTGTACTGCGCAAATTCGTCGTTGACCAAAGCAAAAGGATAATCGAAGTTGATAAATTCCTTTACGTGCTTGCCGCAAAAAATCTTGTTTAGCCACCGTTGAGCCTGTGCGATCATATTTTCGTTAAACTCGTCGGGCAAATCCACCATTCCGTCTTTCAGTACACGACTGTCGGTAACGATAACGACCAACATCTTTCCGTTTGATAAATCCAACAATTTGATTGCGGTGATCGTATCGGACATATCCTCTTTGACGACTACCGACGTGTAGTTTGTAATTTCCGCAATAATGTGAGTAACCGCCGTCATTACCTCTTCGAGACTGCCCACCTTGCGATTGAGATACTGTTCGATCAGCTCCGCTTCGCGCACTGAAAGATTGCTTTCGTACATCAGCTCGTTGACGTAAAAACGAAACGCCTTTTCCGAAGGGATTCGTCCTGCCGATACATGCGGCTGAATGAGATAGCCCATGCTTTCCAGAGTACTCAACTCATTGCGAATTGTGGCGGAAGAACATTCGGGAAGATAAGTCTCCTGTATGTCTTTGCTGGCGACGGGATTGGCTTTTTCAATATAACTGTCAACCACTGCGCACAATATTCTCTTTTTTCTTTCGCTTAACACAGCGGATGTCGCCTCCTGTCACCGTATTTTTGCGAGTGTTAGCACTCAAACCGCCCGACTGCTAACTTCTGCTACTAATATACCACTATATTCACCCGTTGTCAATGATATTATTCGATTTTTTAGAAAAATTTTGCGAAAAAAACATAATACGCAGCCATGGCGAACACACGGCAAAAATACGACAAAAAAATTACGTTTGTTTTATTCCGAATTATTATGAATGGTAAATATTGACAAAATCAAATAATACGCAATCGTTCAAACGAAGAAAATTTTTGTGTGGCAATGAATTGACCGAAAATTTTTTTTACTGTATACTGTGAATATGCAAAAGAAATTCGAAGAAATGACGCTGAAACAATACAATGATTTGCTCGCGAGCCGCGCGCCGACACCGGGAGGCGGCAGCGCTCTGTGTCAGATAGGCGCCATTGCCTGTTCTTTAATAGAAATGGCAATAAATATCACTATGGCGAAACTCGACGAAGAGGACGAAAATCGCATATATCTGAACAGTCAAAAAGATTTTGCGGAACGCGCGAAAAAAACTCTGTACAGATTGTCCGACGAGGATTCGGCGGCGTTTCAGAACATTGTGGACGGTTTGAAACTACCCAAAACAACGAATGAAGAAAAAAAGAACCGCACGTCACGCCTGCAAAAAGCATATCACTGCGCGGCGCTGGTGCCTTTGAATGTTATGGAACTGTGCCGCGAGGTGCTGAAACTGTGCCGAGTCAGAATAATGCCCCTATTGAGCAAATATGTTTCATCGGATTGCATTATCGCGTCGGACATCCTGGATAGCGTCATAAAAAACTCTATGTTAAACGTACGCGCGAATACCGCGCTGATAGCCGACGAGGCTCTTGCATCCTCTCTGAACAAACAGGGAGAACGTATAATCGAAGAAATCAAAAGTTTATAAAAATTGCGTTTACAAAATATCCCAACCGCGGTTAGCGGTTGGGATATTTGTTTTGTAGGACAAATTGTACTTCAAAATGTTGCAAGCGTT
>CANQGD010000025.1 GCA_947601445.1 uncultured Clostridia bacterium
AACCCAAAGCTGGGGAATCGTTCAACTTACTATTCTAAGGCAAGCAAACAAACGGACACTCTACGGAGTGCCTTTTTGTTATACCGACCAAACGTGCGTCGGTTGATTGCTTGCTGCTGCGCAACGTATGCGCAATCGACAGTTAAGTAAATAACATTTAGAAAATCGACTTCCTCGGCGAAAGTCGATTTCTTTTTTACTACACATGTCCTGATCCAATGCGCTTGCGTGCCGCCGCAGTCGGACTTGGAAGTTGCGCGTGAACGCACGCGCGGTCGGATAGACTTTCGCCGGGGAGTGTCCCGCCCCGGCAACCCCCACAAGGATCGCAACTTCGGCGCAGGTCCGTAGTTTGCGGTAGTTTAGTTGAAATTCGTTCGTATATCATTTGTAAAAAGGCTGTACGTTATTTTCCAATAAAAAAAGCGTCATTATGGACGCTTATTTATTATTTCGTAATTGTTTTCTTAAAATTATTTAACTGTTTCTGCCTATCGGCGGGTAATTGATTGATTTTACGGTCTTATTCGGTATTTGTTTCTGTAAAAATTGTAGTGATGATATAATAGTTTGCAATTATTTTCGATATCGGCTTAAAGATCGACAAGCCCCAAAAGATAATCGGCACTTATTTTATTTTCATCAGTGCTGAACACATCTATTATTTTTATAATGTCTAAAATTGACGGCAATCCTTTGCCACGCTCCCATAGCGAAACAGTATCTTGCGATACACCTAATTTTTTTCCAAATTCGGTTTGAGATAAATTTTGTTCTTGTCTAAATTCTTTTATTCGCAATCCGATATTTATTTTGTTCATATACTAAGCATACGAGTATTTTTCGTTTTTATGTTGTAATACGAGAAAAACTCGTAATTCTTTATTGACATCGACGCCCGTTTTGTGTAAAATTATACGAGAAATACTCGTATAAATCGTATAAAAGTGGTATATTATGGCGGATAACAAAAGCTTGCGAAATGCATCAAAAAATAAAAACGACGAATTTTACACTCAACTTGCAGATATCGAGCAAGAACTTAGGCACTACAAAGAGCATTTTAGGGATAAAATTGTTTTTTGCAATTGCGATGACCCGTTTGAAAGCAATTTTGTAAAATATTTTGCTATGAACTTCAATTATCTCGGTTTGAAAAAGCTTATAGCAACTTGTTACGATTCCTCGCCCATTGCATTTGAGCAACAATCGTTGTTCGGCGAAGTGGCAGCAAAGCGTTTTCCCAATACCGTACGTCACGCATACAAAATAGATATAAACCAAGTAGCCGATTACAACAACGATGGCGCAATCGATTTGACCGACGTGCGGCATTTGCTGCTTAACAAAAAAAACACGCTTACATTACTGCAAGGTAACGGCGATTTTCGTTCGCAGGAGTGTATTGATTTATTATTGCAAGCGGATATTGTTGTCACCAATCCGCCCTTTTCGCTGTTCAGAGAATACGTTGCACAACTGAAACAATTTAATAAAAAGTTCGTAATTATCGGCGGACAAAATGCGATTACATATAAGTCTATTTTCGATATGCTTAAAACAAATCAGCTTTGGCTTGGTTATAAAAGCGGAGATATGAAGTTTACTGTTCCCCAATATTACGAAGAAAGAAGTACACGTTTTTGGATCGACGAACGAGGACAAAAATGGCGTAGTTTGGGCAATATTTGCTGGTTTACTAATTTGGATATAGTAAAACGTCACGAGTCCATAACATTATACAAAAATTATACTCCCGAAGAATATCCCAAGTATGACAACTACGACGCCATCAATGTAGACAAAGTGACCGATATTCCTTGTGATTACTATGGTTATATGGGCGTACCTATAACTTTTTTTGATAAATATAACCCCGATCAATTTGAAATATTGGGAATAATGAATACCGGAGAAATAAACGAAGGCATAAGACATCCGAATACTCCACACGGAAGACCTGTTGTGAATGGTGTGGAAAAATATTTAAGAATCATAATCAGGAGAATATCACATGAAAATTGAGTTACACGAGATAACAATTGAAGAAATCTGCGACGGCTATGTAGACAATGACGAAGAAGGCGTCGTTGGGTACGGCGGTAAACTTAATATACGCCCCAAATATCAGCGAGAATTTGTTTACGATGATATCAAGCGCAACGCCGTAGTAGACACTATCATGAAAGGTTTTCCCCTCAACGTCATGTATTGGGTAAAAAATGACGACGGCACATTCGAAGTGATGGACGGTCAACAACGTACGGTCAGTTTTTGCCAATATTTCAACAACGATTTCTCGGTGGACAACAGAATGTTCGTCAACTTGACCGAAACGGAAAAAAGGCGCTTTCTCGACTACAAGGTTTTAGTTTATTTTTGCGAGGGCAACGACAAGGAAAAGCTGGATTGGTTTAGCACAATCAACTTTCCAGGCGAAAAACTTAGCGACCAAGAGTTGCGTAACGCCACATATACGGGACCGTGGCTTACTCATGCCAAGTCTGTGTTCAGCAAATCCAATTGCCCTGCATATTTACACGCAAGAGACTATGTCGCAGGCTCCCCCATCAGACAAGACTTGTTGGAAACCGCTCTCAAATGGATAAGCAAGGGACATATTGAGGACTATATGGCTGCTCATCAGCACGCGCCTAACGCCAACGAACTGTGGACTTATTTCAAAAACGTAATAGATTGGGTAAAAATGACATTTACCCATTATCGAAAGGAAATGAAAGGGGTAAATTGGGGCGAATTGTATGACGAATTTGGCACTTGCACTTTTGATACGCGCAATCTCGAAAACGAAATTACACAATTAATGTTGGACGACGATGTAAGCAACAAAAAGGGAATATATTTTTATGTATTGACCCACAAGGAAAAATATCTCAACATTCGCGCTTTTACCGAAAGTCAAAAGCGTCAAGCCTACGAAAAGCAACAGGGCATTTGTCCGTATTGCGCACGCGAAGGACGACCCGACGCGCATTATTCTATTGAAGAAATGGAAGCCGATCATATAACGCCATGGATCGACGGCGGCAAAACCGTTGCGGAAAATTGCCAAATGTTGTGCAAGGAACATAATCGGCGCAAATCGGATATTTAGTCGTTTCGACACGTCGGCGCGATAAAAGTATCAACTTACTCGCCCCGCTCCAACAATAATGATGTATTTATGGGAGAATACTACTCAACTGAGGACGTATATGAAGACAGAGCAGATTTTGGATATTTGGCGAATATGCAGCCCGCTAATACTTGTCTGGACATTGGTTATGCTGTATTTGAATGAGAAGTATGCCGGAAGACATATGAGATAACAATAACCGGTGCACATCAATACGAGGACGGAAGCGATGTTTGTAAGAATTGCGGACAAAAGAAGCCGCCTGAAAACACTTTTGTCTCGTCCGAAGTTTCCGATGCGGACAAGAATTCTGTCATTGCGTTTCCGTTAAAGCGCAAACAAACGTTATCCGGCTTTTCGTAGGCTGCTTTTGTGTAAACTTTCAATATCAACCGACAAGTATATATCGCAATGTGGGTTCGGATCATCGTTTTGTGCGTAGAATTATAAAAGTCTGATGTCCTTTTTACAACATTTGCTTAACTTTTTTTATATTTAAAAGGTATTATTTATAAAACAAAATAATGCTTTGGCATCAACTCACAGCACCTTACACGGTGTAAATTTTTTCTATATCTTTCGGTATTCCGTGAGAAGCGCCGTTTATCCATATTTCCTGGATTATTTCCAGACATTCTACGTAAGCGGTTTTTCTGCCCAACACGAAATCCGCATTGGAATAGCTTTCAATGGGCTCATTGATTTCATCGAGAAATTCTAACAACAGCTCTACTAATCGAGCAAGCGTTTGCTCACCGGAATATTTTTGCATAACCTTTCTCCTCCTTTGTGATATTTTAAGTTTAGTTATGCAAATTGTAATTTTTCGTCGAATTTTGTCGAAAATTATGTCGCTTCCATGAGATAATAAATAAATGAGTTGTGCCAAGCGAGAAACATACAAAAGGCTTGGCTGCGAATGAGTAAATATCGTTACAGCGAACTCGCAAAGACCATTTCACGACAGTTGGAAGAAAAAAATCCGCATTATATAATAGCCTATCGCAAAACGGTAGAATTTTTTATGATATATGACGCGATAGAAGGAACAAATCACCATCAGCTTGTTCAATGTTTTTTCGGCGAAGGCAAAAACCGTCGCAAAACGGTAAACGGAATTGCGTTGGAACAGTTTTGTTCGTCGCGTACACTTTACAGATACGTTGTAAAATATGTAATTTGCTTTTATTGTCAACTTGATCTTCCCGGCGATCAGCGTCCCGATATTTAACATCGTTTGGCAAAGGCATACTTTTTAGGGTGTGTTACAAAAAATCAAAACAAGGTATAGCAAAAATTTGCCATACCCTGTTTGCATATTTTAAGATATAGAAGAAACTTACCGAACCTATACCGAAAAACGTTTCGCTCTTTGGCGGCGGTGTTCCATCGCCTCTTCGGAGTTATCGATAAATTGATAAATTGTGCCGTATTCGAAAAAGAAATCGCGCTCTTTTGAAAGTTCCCACTCGTTTACATCAATGATTTTCTGTCCGTTGATTTCGGTTTTGCGACCGAGCCAAAGATTAGCTATCATAAATACATCTTGTTTAAGGAGCTGTTTCTTTGCAAACGCTTTCAACCATTTCAGCTCATCAAGCGCATTTGTTGCATAGGTTTCGGATATTACGGAGCGGAATCGTTGTTCGTAATCAAAGTTAAATCCACTGTCGACGGCATAACATGTAAAATCTTGAAATACGTTGCCCAAACAATATTTTTCCTGTTCCGACAATTCCGATCGGAAAGATATTTCACTGTCGTACCACATATCTCCGTTTTGTATGGAAGGCAATATATCTTTATATTTATAGACAGTCTTTTGAAGCGGTCTATCTGATGCCAAAAAACATTTCATTGACATAATCGTTTTCTCCACTATATTATATTTTTCGGACTATGGTTACAGCAAAAAGGTTTTATCAATATCGGTGGAATTTGTCGGCGGAATTTCCGTCGGAATAGGTAGAAGCGGGGCGTTTTGCCGTTGTTTTATCCCGCTTGAACAATTGGAACGGTTGAAATGTGTAGTAAAAACTCTTGTCCCCAAATTTTATTGCACCGCCCGCCAAAAGAATGTTGCTTATTTAAACAATTCCACCAAAATGTTGCATACAATTTTTTTCATCTGCTCGTAGTCGATGTAGCTGTGACTGTCGAAAACCGTTTCGTGAGCAAAACTTTGCACAATATTCATTGCAAGGTGTACTTTTTCGGTGATATTGTCCGTTTTGATACCTATTTTTAACAGTTGTTTGCTCATTTGCTCTGTAATTTTATTTTCCAAACTTATAAACTGCGCGTTAACCGCTTCGTCGGTGGTGGCAAGCGAATGCAGCGTATTGTGCAGTTTGGCATTTTGTTCATGCAATTCGATGGTTTTGTCTATAACGGACAGCGCCAATCTATACAAATCAACAGGTTGCGGAGAATGATCGATAATGTGTGCAAGCGGCTTGTATACTTTGTCTATATATATTTCCAACACGCAAATGAGTATATCTCTTTTGTCCTCGAAATAACCGTATACAATACCGGTGGAAACGCCTGCGCGTTTGGCAATTTCCACGGTATTTGTGCCGTAGTAGCCCACTTCGCTGAACAGTTCGTATCCTGCTTGAATTATTTTGTTTTTCTTTTCGATGCTGCGCTCCTGTTGCGGGACTCTTATGTTTGAAGCCATAACATTTATCTCCTTATTATTTTTTGAAGTTTTTGCAATTGCAAGTATATTTGTTTTTCTTTGTACCGTAAATTGCAAGCAAACAGGGTACTTATTACCGAACGTGCGATGGACGGTAGTCGCAGCGCGCTTTTTAGGTTTGAATATTTGTGGCAATCGAAATTACCGCCAAAATCAGGGCAAAAGCCTTTCATCAAGAGAGTAACTTTGCGTCTCGGGAGCTTCGACAAGCTAATGGCGACGCAACGCAGAGACTTTTTTGTTTACAGTATTATACAGTATAGTTTAAAAAAAATCAATATTAAATGTGAAATTTCCATCACATATTCTCCCTTTTGAGCAGTAAGCGTAAAAATATAAATCGAATAAAAATTTTTTGTGTAATTCAGTTGACACGCCGAAAAATCGGTGGTAAGATAAATGCGAAATTGAAATATGTTTCACATTTTTGATAAATTGTGAATACTTTACCAAGGAGACAATATGCCAATCGTATTTGCGCCCATCAACACGCCGCTCAAAATAGTTCGGATAATTGCCGATGACAAAACAAAAAAGCACCTTGAAAGCCTCGGATTATCCATAAACAACTCCATCACCGTATTGAGCGCAAGCGGTGGAAGCGTGGTTTGTCGCGTAATGGACGGCAAATTGGCTTTGGATCACAATCTCTCCACCAAGATATTTGTGGCGTAGTTTCGAAAAAGCGTCTTTTTCAAACAGGAAACGCGCGGCAATCTGATAGGTTAAACCTGTGGGATAAATCCCGCAGTTTAATACAATTAACAACAAGGAGATAAGACAAATAATGCAAAAGACATTGGATCAATTTGCAATAGGCGAACACGGCACCGTAAAACATGTGGGCGGTGAGGGCAAAATCAAACGTCGCCTATTCGACATGGGGATCACTCCCGGCGCGGAAATTTTGCTTCGGAAACGCGCACCGTTGGGCGATCCGTTGGAAATTACGGTTCGTAACTACGAACTTTCTTTACGCATTACCGAAGCGCAATGCGTATTGCTTGATGTTGCCGACATAACGACGGCGGGGGAGGCTGCGAAATGAAAAGATTTGCTTTGGCGGGAAACCCCAACTGCGGAAAAACCACATTATTCAACAGTTTGACCGGTTCCACTGCGCATGTGGGCAATTGGCCAGGCGTAACGGTGGACAAACGTGACGGTGTTTACAAAAAGTGTGCCGAACCTGTGGCGGTCATAGACTTGCCGGGTATATATTCTCTTAGTCCTTACACACCGGAAGAAGTGATTGCGCGCAACTACATATTGGATGAAAAACCCGAATGTGTCATAAACATTGTGGACGCAACCAATCTCGAACGTAATTTGTATCTCACAACGCAAATTCTCGAAATGGACGTGCCTATGGTTATCGCCCTCAATATGATGGACGCCGTGGAGCGTCAAGGCGACAAAATCGACGCCAAAGAGCTGGAAAAACGTCTGGGCGTTCCCGTGGTAAAGATTTCCGCATTAAGAGAGCAAGGTCTCGCGGAACTTATGGACAAGGCGTTTAACGAAAGTCAAAAGGAACGTCACGGCTCCACGGTGCTAAGCGATACCGCGTTGGCGCATCTTATTAACGACGTGCGCATTGCTCTTTCCGGACAGAATGTAAACAATCCCCTTTTTCATGCCATAAAATTGGTAGAGGGCGACGAAATTGAAGTGGCGATGCACAAGGAAACCGTCCCCATGGTCGAGGAGTTCAAAAAAACCTTCGAGGACGATACTTTCGGCACCGATTTCGAAGCGTTGGTCGCGGATGGAAGATATAAATATATATCCAAATATTTTGCACCCGTACTCACGCGCAAAAACAAAGAAAAATTCAAAATGAGTCGTTCGGACAAGGCGGATAAAGTACTTACCAACCGTTGGGCGGGTATTCCTATATTCTTGCTCATACTGTTTTGCATTTTCCACTTGACCTTTTCGGAAAACTTTTTGTTTATTTCCACGTTTGCCGATTGGGCGCACAGTCCGTTGCCTACGTTGGAAGATTTGGGCTTGCTTACCGCGGAAGGCGAGCCGATAAATTACGGCGTGAGGTGGCTTGCAACCATTTACGACGGCACAATATATTCGCCCGGCGTGATCGTAAACAATATTTGGAACGATATGCTTGTCGGCGAACTGTTCGGTTGGATAGGCGGACTGATAGAAGGCAGCGGAATGGCAGCATGGGCGATAGGTCTCATCAACAACGGTATAATCGAAGGATTGAGCGCCGTACTCAGCTTTTTGCCACCCATATTGACGTTATTCCTGTTTTTCTCCATTTTGGAAGACAGCGGTTACATGGCGCGTATTGCTTTTATATTGGACAGAATGTTCCGTCGTTTCGGACTTTCCGGTCGTTCTTTCCTGCCTATGATTATGGGTTTCGGATGTTCCGTCCCCGCTATGATAAACACGCGTACTCTTGCCGACGAAAAGGAACGTACCGCAACCGTTCGGGTTATCCCGTTCTTTTCGTGCGGAGCCAAGTTGCCTATACTGACGGCCGTTGCCGGCGCAGTGATGTTGCATTTCGCAAAAGGCAACGGAAGTGCGGATTTGATCACTTACGCTATGTATATTTTGGGCATAGTCGTGGCGATCGTCAGCGTATTGCTTATGCGTTCCACAACCCTCAAAGGGGAAACGCCTCCGTTTATTATGGAGTTGCCCGCCTATCATATGCCTCAGTTCAAAAATCTGATGGCGCACTTGTGGGACAAAACCAAACACTTTGTCAAAAAAGCCTTCACGATCATACTTGCCTCCACAATCGTAATTTGGGTGCTTACTCACTTTGGATTCGATTGGCATTTCCTCGATGACGAACAGATAAACGACAGTATTCTTGCCGGATTGAGCAGACTTATTCAGCCGTTGTTTACTCCGCTCGGATTCGGCAGTCAACTCGGTACGTTCGGGTGGGTATTCGTACTCGCCGCCGTTGCCGGACTGATTGCCAAAGAAAACGTTATTTCCACGTTTGCAACGCTCGGCGCGTGTCTTATTGCGGCAGGCGTTCCCGAACTCAACGGATTTACTTCCGACGTAATTTACGCCGACGAAACGGGCATACAGGCTGTTTTGGCTATGATTGCAGCAACGGGCATAACCGTTCCCGGACTTATCAGCTTTATTGCGTTCAATATGACGACTATTCCGTGTTTTGCAGCCGTAGGTACCGCCAAGAGCGAGTTGGGCGACAAAAAACGCTTCAATTGGACGTTGGTATTCTGGATAATTACGAGCTATACCGTTGGCGCCATTGTCTATACGATAGGCAGTTGGTGGTGGACTTTGTTCATCTGGGCAGCCGTCGCAGCGGGAGTTACTTGCTTTATAGTATTCTACAACAAGGGTAAAATCAAAATAAAATTGCCCAAGAGGGCTAAATAAACTAATGTAGGGGATTATATGTTATCTTGTCTTGCAACTGCGTTGGGTATCGGCGAAATAATACTTATTGTCGCGTGCGTAGCGATCGTAGCGGGCGTGACAGTCGCGGTAATAGTGCGCAAAAAGAAAGGTAAATGTTCTTTTTGCGACGAATGTGACGGTCATTGCAAAAACTGTTCGCATTGCGCCGACGACCAACAAAACAAAATTCAATAGTTTCAAAAATCCTTATTTCAACGGGACGCCGAAATAAACTCGGCGTCCCGTTGTATGTGTGGCTCAAACTGTCGGTTTGTGTTGCGGTGGGTATTTGGGTTGATATGGACGAATAAATTCGGTAATTTTGCGATTGCCGAGAAGCAGCAGTTTTTCCAATACCTGTTTGGTGGCGGAAATATCGCTTGCCGCATTATGGTGGTAGAGTTGCACTCCGAGTAATTCCGAAAGGGTATTTAAGCGCAAATCTCCGCGTTGTGTGCGGAAGTGATAAAGTATATCTCGCGCCACCCACATTGTGTCCAGTATTTCCGTCGGATTGAAGTCGATACCGAATCTCCCGAGGTCTTTTTTTATTACTGTCAGATCGAAACGGTAGTTGTGTGCGACAAACACAAATTTCTCCGGAATAAGCGGCGCCATTATTTGCCAAAATTGCTCCAATGTAGGGGCGTTTTTAACGTCATCGTCCGTTATTCCGTGAATATATGTAAATGTAATATGTACGTTCGGGTTAATGAGAGAATAATATCCCGTTGCCTCTCCGTTTTTTATCAAAATCACTCCGATCGCGCAAATGCGGTCGTTTGCCCAATTTGCAGTTTCTACATCTGCAAAGAAAAAATTTTTGTCGCTGGGGTAAACGGAAGTTGATGAAATCTGTTCATTCATGGTAAGTTTACATGACGCATATAAATTATTAACGCGCGTCGATGCGTATAATAGGATAAATCATTTGTATTTTTTTGTCAATCGGTAGCGGTTTATTCGTTTTGAAACGCCAAATGGGACATAGTGTAATAAATATCGTATCATTTTGCATAAATTACTTTTCAAATCACTCAATATTTGTTACAATAGAAACATGAAAGTTTGGGCAAAAACGGTTTTGGAAGAAAAAATTACCCGCGATTTGCTGTATGAATACGAACATTGTTCCACTTTGGAAGAGTTTGTGTCCGTTCTGCAAGGTATTTGCGAGCAAATGGATATTCCTACACCCGTTGTCACAGGCGTAAATTTCAACCATTTCGTCATGTTTAACAACACGCGTTTTAAGGCGAGAGATTTTTTGGAATCCATCGACTTCGATCTTTTTGAATTGGAAGCTGTCGTCGATAAAAAGCAACGGTAGCGCAAAAATAGTTACGTGCGGGTATAGTTTAGTGGTAAAACGACTGCTTCCCAAGCAGTAGTTACGGGTCCGATTCCCGTTACCCGCTCCAAGATAAAAAAAGCAGTTACGGGTTCGCTCAGCCGAGGAGCGAAGCGACGAACGCCATGGAGCGAAGCGGAATATTCCGTTACCCGCTCCGTTATTGTCGTTACAGTCGGTGCAAAGAACGCTATCGGTTTCGTAAAATTGTCCGTGTGCCTACGATGTAACGCAATAAAAATTTTCGGGTTCTGTCGTCTTTAATGGAAAATCGATGCCGTGCCGTAACGTCGGGCATCATAATGAAGGGAATAATTATGACAATCGGGATTTTTACCGCCATGCAAAAAGAAGCCGCCTCATTTTTGAGCGATGACGTCGTCGCTGAAAGAGTGGGGGATTTTGTTTTTTATCGGTTTGATTTGGGTAAAAACAAGGCTGTGCTTTGTTGCCCGCCTTATGTAGGGGAAATAGCGGCAGCCGCGGCAACTCAGCTTTTGATAACGGCTTTTCACGTCGATATGGTATTTAATTTCGGAGTAGTGGGCGCTCTTACGGAAAGTATCGCTTTGAAAGATTTCGTATATGTTCGCGATGTCGTTCACTATGATATGGATACGTCCGTGATTGATGATGAGCCGATCGGACGTTATGCGTGCTTTGACGGAGTCGCAGTCAAAGCCAACGAGTTTTTGCTGAATAAAGCCATTGCAGTAAAACCCTATCCGCTTGCACGGTGTGCGTCGGCAGATAAATTTGTAGACGGCGTAGATCGAAAACTGTACTTGCGCAATCAGTTTGATGCGGATATTTGCGATATGGAGTCGGCAGGAGTGCTGTTTGTATGCAACTTCAATCATATTCCGTGCTTGCTTGTCAAACGTGTTTCGGATAGCTTGGGCGGAGGTTACGGAGAGTATCGCCGTACCGTTCATGATGCGTGCAGAGATTTTTGGGCGTTAGCCACTGCAATTTCAGATAATTTATAGAGTAATATGTCAAACATAGCAACTGTTTTTACCGAAAAATGCAACGATTATAATGAAAAATCGGTACAAACCGCAGTGGACAGCATATTGTCACAGGCGGGAGGTATAGGCGCAATCATACCGCCGAATGCCAAAGTTTTTGTCAAAGTAAACCTCGTTCGCGAGATGTCGCCCGAAAAATGCGGCACAACCCATCCTGAGGTGGCAATCGCGTTGTGCAAACGGATTTGTGAAGTAACGCCGTTTGTAACCGTAGGGGATAGCTGTGCGGGTTTGTACAGTAAAGGCATGCTGACTTCCGTCTATAATAAATGCGGTATGACCGCCGTAGAGCAGCGCACGGCTGCAAAGCTCAATCAAAATTTTGACACCGGTGTTGCGGATGTCAACGGGGTTGTGCTGAATCGGTGTGAGTTTACATCCGCTTTTTTGGACGCGGATGTGGTTGTAAACGTAACCAAATTGAAATCGCACTCTTTCACGGGATACACGGGCGCCGTAAAAAATTTGTTCGGTCTTATTCCGGGATTGGTAAAAGTCGAAATGCACAGTCGTTTTCCGAATTTGCCGGATTTTTGCAATTTACTCTGCGATATATGCGAGTTTGCGCGCCCCAAGATAGTTTTGAACGTCATCGACGCGGTGTGGGGTATGGACGGAGAGGGACCTACCAACGGAAAACCCAAATTTATGGGGCAATTGCTCGCATCGGCAAATCCCTATGCGTTGGATGCGGTGGCTGTATCGTTGTTCGGCGATCCCGCGCAAATGCCGTTGTTGCAAATAGCAACTCAACGCGGACTTCTGAAAGAAGATTTATCCGACATAAACTTTGATTGGGATACTTGGAAAAACAACTTTATTTCCGATTTCGACGCACCCACCGTTGATCGTGTCGATTTCTTTTCAAATATGCCCGGTTGGATAAACCGTATTGCAAAAAAATATATGGTCAAACGTGTCAAACCGGACAAAAGTTGCCGCGGTTGCGGTAAATGTGCAACGCATTGTCCCGCAAAGGCGATAACGCTTAAAAAACGCCGTGCGCACGTAGATCAAAAAAAATGTATACATTGTTACTGCTGTCAGGAATTATGCCCGTTTAATGCGGTGCGTTTTCATACGTCCGCGATTTACAAAGTGGCTCACAGACTTTCCGGTCGGCGCAACAAAAAGAAATGAGCGCTTGACAAACCGTGCTTATTAAGATATAATATTTCAAAAATAAATATATGGCTCGATACAATCCAAAAGCAACAAATGCTTTGGGTTGTTTTGTGTCGTAAAAGGAGTGTAAATTATGCCCGAAGTACAACTTACCGAATCCGGACGTAAAGAGTTGGAAGCACGTCTCGATTATCTGAAATCCGTTCGTCGCGCCGAAATCGCCGAAGAAATCAAGACTGCACGCGGTTTTGGAGATTTGTCGGAAAACGCGGAATATGACGCGGCGCGCAAGGCGCAAGCGGAAATGGAAGGCGAGATCGCCGAGATAGAGGCGCAGCTTCGTCTTGCCAAAATAATTCACGAAACCACCGTAACCTGTGCCGAAATAGTGGACGGCGCCGAACAGCCGCAAAAAACATATACGATAGTCGGAACTGCCGAAGCGGATTTGAAAAACGGCAGAATCAGCGACGAATCGCCCGTAGGAAGCGCTTTGCTTCGCGCGCATGACGGACAAACCGTTCAGGTGCAATTGCCCAACGGAAAAGTAAAATCTATCAAAGTATACAAGGTTAGCAGATAACGCGCAAGGTACCGAATATGAGTGAAGAAATTGCAACGAACGAACAAGACCTGAATGAAATACTGCGTATTCGTCGCGAAAAATTGGCGAAATTGATTGCCGACGGTAAAAATCCGTATGAAATAACTCGTTTTGACAAGACGCACAGCTCCAAACAGATTCTCGACACTTACACGGACCCCACCGATGAAAATTATCAACCTATGGTGGTTACGGTGGCAGGACGTATGACTTCCCGTCGTATAATGGGCAAGGCAAGTTTTTGCCATATCTTGGACGGCGACGGGTCGATTCAGCTGTATGTCAAACGTGACGAGGTCGGAGAAGACGCATACGCGGAGTTTAAAAGTTGGGATATAGGCGATATTATCGGCGGAACGGGCGAAGTTTTTCGCACGCATATGGGGGAGATTTCCGTTAAACTGCACAGTATCAAACTGCTGAGCAAGTCATTGCTGCCATTACCGGAAAAATTTCACGGACTAAAAGACATCGAAATGCGTTATCGTCAACGTTATGTGGATTTGATTGCCAATCCCGAGGTCAAACGCACGTTTGTTATTCGCAGTAAGATTATCAAAGCCATTCGCGAGTATTTGGACAACCGCGGCTACATCGAGGTGGAAACGCCGATATTGAATACAATTGCGGGCGGAGCTAACGCTCGTCCGTTTATCACTCATCACAACACATTGGATATTGATATGTATATGCGTATCGCTACCGAATTGCATTTGAAACGCCTCATTGTGGGCGGTTTTGAACGCGTATACGAAATCGGCAGGCAGTTCCGCAACGAAGGTATGGACCTAAAACACAATCCGGAGTTTACCACAATCGAGCTTTATCAAGCGTATACCGATTTCCGCGGCATGATGGACATCGTACAGGGAATGTACTGTTATTGTGCGGACACTGTGTTGGGTACGCGCCTGCTGCCTTACGGCGATGTGACGATCGACCTGAACAAGTGGGAAAAATTGTCTATGATTCAAGCCGTCAAAAAGTACACGGGCGTGGACTTTGACGCGCTCACTGCCGAAGAAGCCGTTGCGCAGTGCAAAAAAGCGGGAATCGAACTCGGAGTCGGCAAACAAACATGGGGAAACGCATTGTACGAGTACTTTGACAACTTTGTGGAAAAGGAGCTTGTACAACCCACGTTTATCTACGACTATCCGGTAGAAGTAAGTCCGTTGGCAAAGAAAAAACCTGATGACAAACGTCTGACTGAAAGGTTCGAGTTCTTTATAAACTGCTCCGAAATGGGCAACGCTTTTTCCGAGTTGAACGATCCTATCGATCAATACGAACGTTTTGCCGCGCAAGTTGCCGCAAAAGCGCAAGGTGATGACGAAGCACACATGATGGATAGAGATTATGTCACTGCCCTGGAATACGGCATGCCTCCGACGGGCGGTTTGGGTATCGGTATCGACCGTATGATAATGCTGTTTACCGACAACCAAAGCATACGCGACGTTTTGTTGTTCCCGACAATGAAACCGATAGATTAGTTTGGCGCGGAAAAATTATCGGATTTAGGTGTTGCCCTTTTTAAGAACGGGCGGCAAACGTAAGTACTGCGCTTTGGGAACTTGACTCCAAACTGAAATTTGGCTCGGTAGTTTAGCATATTTTTCACCGCAACGAAAACTTTTCATTGCGGTGTTTGTTTTAGGAGACGATATGATCACTTTTCGCACAGCGACGGAAGCGGATTCCCCTTCCCTTGCGGAACTGAAATGGGCGCACGCCGTCGAAGATGACCGCGACTATGGAGAGCGAAACGTCGAAGGCGTAAATAAAGAACAATTTTGCAGACAATTCGAAGATTTCTGCAAAAGAGACAGCGGCTACACGGCATATATAGCATGTGACGGTGCTACCGTCGTTTCCGCGATGTTCGTGTATATGATACCGAAACTTCCCAAACCCAACGGCAAGGCGCAATGCTTGGCATATTTGACAAACGTGTATACGGCGGCGCAGTATCGCAACAAAGGTATCGGCAGTGCGTTGCTCGACTACATAAAGCGGCAACTCGTTGCTCAAAAGTGCGAGTTGGTTTTCGCTTGGCGTAGCGACAATTCCGTCAGGTGGTACAAGCGCAACGGGTTTACCGAAACTGACGACTTTATGCATTGCGTGCTTTGCGGAGAATAAAGCGATTTCGTAAGGGTTTTCAGGTCTGACAGCGCCGTTTACGTCAACCCCATTCGGTTGACAATCGGAAATATAGGAGAGAGATTGTGGCTGTATTGCATATTTTAAGCCAAAATTTGCGTTATTGGAATAGAAGGCAGTACGAAAGGTCCCCTTTGCGCAAGAGTAAAGCAGTGCATAACTAACATGCCAATGGCGTACATCGCAATCACACGCACAAGAAGTGTTGTTTTGCCCATTTTATCAACTACTATGCGAAACATAGTATCAAAATATATGGAAAAATTGTTATGAAAGTAAAAATTACCGCCTTAAAACAAACTGTATATCCCGATTTGATAGCCGCCTACGAACTGCCGCAGGAAAGTCCTTGTTGCATAAGTGTGGGGCAGACGTGGACGTTGACGGCTTGCCAACGACCCGTAGATATGTGCAAGTCCGCATGGCAAACTCTGTTGCCCTTTGTGCGCGAATTGTTTGCGGGAGGCGGCAATTTTTACGGCGATTGGATAAAAAATCCGCGTTCGGCAATGGTAAGTTGCAATGACGGTTTCCGTCCGGTAACTTTTTTGATAGAGGCGGTTTAATTGGCTTTCGCGCCGTAAGGTCGCATTTATTTTCAAAACGATGCAACACTCTCGGCATAAAATTTTAATTTTTTTACGGCGCTGCAAATTAACATTGCACACGTATGCAGTCGATTTTAAAATAATCGGGAAATTTTAATTGACTGCGGACAAATAAATTTATATAATCGTATTATGATATACACAAAAAGTCAAATTGCAAGCAGTTCGCTGATAGACGCAAATGCACATATTTCTTTTATTGGTTTATTTGACGTAATCGAAGACGCCATTACGGAATGTATGGGTTCGCTGTGTCTGGACGGAGTTACGGTCAAACGCGATTACAATGCGTTTTGGGTTTTTACCAAAAACAAGATCAGACTATTTGAAAGACCCGTATGGGGAGAAGAATTTTCGGTAGAAAGTTTCATTTCTTCGCTGTCGTCGGCAAAAATGGTGGTGGATACCGCATTGAAAAAATCGGACGGCACAATTTGGGCTTATTCAAGTTGTGAAATGTGCGTTTTGGACATCGAAACGGGACGTATACGCCGCACGTCCACGGTTGGCATAGACGATACGATTGCCGTTGAAACTCCGCAATGCGAAATTTGTTTTTCAAAAATCGATGATTCATATATCCCTCCGATAGAAACGGTAAAGGTTCGTTCTACCAACGTGGATTACAGTAGGCACTGCAACAACGTGGAGTATATGCGCTTTTTGTTTAACACCTATACCGTCGGAGAGTTGAGCGAACTTCCCGTCAAAGATATAGAGGTGTATTACGTTTCGCAATCTTATGAAGGCGACGAATTGACCGTGCATAAAGCCGTATCCTCCGAATATGACGTTCTTGCTGTCAAAAAGGGTGGCTCGACAGTAATCAAATGTCGAATTACACACTGACGGGCACCATGCGTATTGAGTACTTAAATGCAAGCAGGCTTATTCTGTGCCGGCGGACATCGCATTTGTTGGGATGACGAAACGCCGCAAAATTTTCGTAAATTTTTCCGAAAAACTGTCGCAAACAAGTTTGTCTGCGACAGTTTTGATTTACGGTAGTTTTAGTGGGTGCAATAATTGTTTTTATTCCAGAAGATTGTTTCGATAATTGAATTTTTTCAGCACCTTTATTTTTCTTGATGTTGTCACTTCGGTATAACGTTCCGTTATGGACACATTGCTATGTCCGAGAATTTCCTGTACGCTTCTCAAATCCGATCCGTTGGCAAGCAGGTTTGTAGCAAACGTGTGTCGCAAATAGTGCGGCGTGGCGTTGGAATTTATGTTGGCAAGTTGCTTGTACTTTGCAAAAATGTCCTCTATACTGTGTATTGAAATCGGCATGCGTTGACGATTTACAAAGACATATTCGTGCGTAAGTTTCAGACTGTTTCTCAAAGAAATCCAATTTTTGATATTATTTACCGTTTCCGGACAGGACAAATATATCAGTCGTTCCTTTTTCCCTTTTCCGTGTATCAGTACGATACGCGAACGCAAATCTACATCGTCCAATTTCATTGCGGCGGCTTCTCCTATGCGCATACCCGTAGAACACAGCAAATCTATCAACGCCAAATCGCGTGTGCTTTCAAATGTGGCAAACGTGGTTTTTGCTTTCTCTTTTGTTTTATAAAGCGTTTGCAACAATTTTTTTACTTCACGTACTGCGAGAGTGCGCGGCAGCACTTTTTCGGATTTCAGATGAAATTCAAATTGCAACATCGGATTAGCCAATTTGTCATTTCGATAGTTATACTTGAAGTATTGGTGCAGCGTTGCAATATGTCTTTTAATCGTGCTTATTTTGTGATTTGTCTCCAACATATACGATACGTAAGTCATCACATTGCCTCCGTTGGCGGCATTGAAATTTTCGTAAGCGGAAATATCGCTGTCGTAGGCGTTAATTGTTTTTTGACTGAGATTTTTTGTGATCTTACAATAGGTGATAAATTCTTTTTTGCTAACGCTTTCATTCATAAATAAAATTTCCTCCTTGGTATTTGATAAAGAAATTTTACTAAAATAATTATGTTATATTACAAAAAATTAAGCAAAAATTGAAAAACTTAACTGAATTATCAAATTATTTTTTCATTATATAAACTATACATATCAATAATATGACGGTTTGTTGTTTTCATAAAATTTCAACGCAGAAAAAACGCTGCCCGCAAGCGTTAAAATGTTTGCTCCTGATAAATTAAAATGCCCTTGTTTTGGCATTTATATTTGTATTTCGCAAATGTTAGTCAAAAGAAAATTGTTAATATGATCCGAAAACCGACATATGTTCTTTTTTGTCGCATTGCAATTTAACTGTGCAGTCTGAAAAATTCAAGCGCATATTCCGTTTCCGCGAAATTGGGACTTAGTATAACTTTCATGGAATTTATCGTTGTTTCGTCAAAAGAACCTATAACCATAATAAGATTATCGTTCGAAGTTGTCTCTGACCAATCACGAAGGCAGCTGTTATCGATTACCAACGTCATAACCTTTTCTTTTGTAAATTGTCCGTCTGCCAAATATGAAAAATAGTGACCGGATTCTTCCGCTAAAAGCTCAATATCCGTATCATTGCTTATCGTTGCTTCTGTAAAATCGAGATATTTCGCGATATGGGTATCACAATAGTTATAAAATTGTCTGTAATCTATTTGATACGCATGATATAAAAGATGAAAGTAGCGATAAGCGTCTTGTACCGTATATTTTGTTTTATGTCCGAGAACTTGTGTGATTTTATCGGCAATTTTGCTAAAAAGAAACGGATCGAAGGTATATTCCAATCCCCATTTTTCATATACCCAATTTCTTTCACAAAAGTTATTTTTCTTATTAAAAGCGCCGATAAATATCTTTTGCTTCATACTTGTTTTCTCCTTCAAATTGAAATTCAACCGTTTCATCGTAGCTTGCTTGATTAAAACTTTTTGCGTTTGTAAATGTAAGCTACATTTTCGCAATCCTTGCCCGGCTAATGCGCACAAACGTGTTTAGGATACGTTTTGTATGCGGTAAAGCGTCAACGCAACCAAGAACAACGCCCTCGTATGAATTCGAACTTGCGTTCGTCCGAATTTTTGCAATTGCGGATTTTGTTTCATTCGTAGTTTATTTTTTCGACTTGCTGTACTTTATCATTTCAAAATGTATCTGCCTTGGATAATTGCAAAATAGCTTTGGTTTCCGCAAAGGCGTATTTTTCTATTTCTTTGTTGTTACATTTTTCAACAAAGAACTCACCGTCTTTTAAATCGGCAAAACGAAAGTATAAATCCTGCGAATACAAAGTTTCAAACAAGCGGCAATTTTCATATTTTGACGAATAAATTTTATCTCCATATATTTTTAATAGATAGGGATAAGTAGTATACATACGAAAATCCACTCGCTCATCCAAGCTCATAAGCAACATTGGAAAAGTACCCGAACAACCCGACTCAACTACAACGATGTGCTTTTCCTTAATTTCATCGAGCAATGTGATTAAGCATTCCTTGATTTCGGGATAATTTTTCAAAACACTACGAATATCGGGTAAAGCCATATTGCAAAAACTTCTAAAATTTCGACATTGACCCGACTTTAATGCGTTAAAAATGGACGATCGAATTTTGTCGTCTGCATTATCCGTGCCCGTTAATTTTGTCAATGTTTTTCTGCTCAACAACCACGGATAAATATTTTTTCTGTTTTTACTTTGATAATAAATATACGGCAGTAACGTATCGCGCAGCAAAAAAATATATGCCGTGTTTTCTTCGTATCCTATCCATTTACAAAAATCAACCAACTCCGATAAAAACACGTCATAACGCAGCTCCGTACCTTTTTCGGCATTTACGGTAAGCTCTTGTATTGCTGCTGTAAGTTCACGGGCGCAATTTTCGTATGTGATGTCTGCTGTCGAAAACGGCTTGCGACAAACGGGAAACGGCTCGATATGGTTATTTTCCAGATACGCTCTTAGTTTAGATACTCCCGAATAAGTTTCTTCCAATTTATAATTCAGCTCGGTGTAGCCCTCATCGACTAAGTCGTCCAGCATTTTCAATAGCTGTTTCGCCCGATATATTCTTTCGTCGTTTACTGGAGCTGTTGTCAATATTTGTAATTCATTTCTATAAAATTCCAAGTTGAAGGAGATAAAACCCATTTATATTCACCTATCTTTGCCACATCGGTCTTTTGCAATGCCGCCTTTAATTGTTCTCGTTCTGAATCAATTTACTCACATACATTTTTAATCTAAATATTTTTTCACTTATATTGAAATTTACGAGTTATTTGTCGCCGTCGTTTTGCTCGCAAGCATTTATGTTATTTTTGTTTTCGCTTTTTTCTATAATTTTCTATACTTGTGAGTTTTATATTACAGAATATCTCAAACGCTACAAGCACAACCGAGGGAAATACCCTGCTGTAAAGAAAAGACGCTTTTGTTTCGAGGTCGGTAAATTCTTTCAGGATATTTCGGCAGGATGATTGTTCCTAAAAAAGCGATGGTGGCGGTCGTAATAATACAAATTTTAGACCACCTCATAAATTTCTCGATTTTTGTTGAAATCGTTATTTCCCGGATCTCCGTTTTATCGACCGGTTGAAATCAGGCGTTGTAATCTTTTAATATTTGTCGTACATAATCTATGTTTTTATATCGGACATAAAGCAAATAACTTTCCAACGGTAAAGCAAATTTGGAATTAACCCCCGTACCGTAGGGCATAAACACACATTCTATATTTTCGTTTTCCAAAATATATTTCAGACTATCGCCGAATAATCTATCCACTTTCGCAACCAAACAGAAATCATCTTCTTGTACGGTTCTGAGCTTCTTCCGCCCGCATTTGGGACATCTTTCGTTGTCGCAAGCGATATTACAATTTTCGCAAAAATTCACAATATACCTCCGCCGAAATTGAAGTTTAATAATCTAACAGTCTGCCATAGTCATTCCATTCGCCGAACATTTTACCTTGTTTGGTCTCAACGATTAAGTGTGCCAACATTTTGTCGTACATCTCTGGGTTTCGTTTCT
>CANQGD010000026.1 GCA_947601445.1 uncultured Clostridia bacterium
TGTTGTCAAGCTTCTCGCTGCCGCTTCGCAACAGCTTATTTACTATACTACAATTGTTTAATATTGTCAATCAAATATTCTCAAAAATTTACAATAAAACAAAAAAAATTTTTTATAAAACAAATTTAAGCCGCAATTGCCATAGATCAATAACGCTCTCTGCCCAACAAATAATCGGCAGAAACGTCAAATATGTCGCAAAGCGCTTTGAGCTGTTCGTAAGTGCACTCGAAAGTGCCTTTTTCAAAGCGTTGATATACCGGCTGTGCCACACCCAGCTTTTGAGCAACCTCTTTCTGGGTCATGTTGGCTTGTTCGCGAGCCTCTTTGAGTTTTTTTCCAAGATCGTGTTTCAGCATTTTATAAAAAAAGATATTGACTAAATTATACATATGGTGTATAATTTGAGAGTAAATATACACTAACTGTATATTATCGGTCTTGTGTTGCACTACTATGGAGGAAAAGATGTTCAGCGAACTGAAAGAATTTGTAAAAAACAAAAAGACGCTTTTGATTGTTATTGCCGTAGCGGTTTTTGCACTCATTGTAACCATCACCGTAACCGCCTTGTTGCCCGACTACATGCGCTTGGAGTACACGGAAAAAGCGGACGGCACGTTGGAAGTAACCGAAATAAAATGCACTTACAAAGACGGCTGGTTTTGCAAAACCTCACTGACAGTGCCGACGGAAGTAAAGGGCAAAAAGGTGACGTCTATCAATAAATTGGATTCGGCAAAGGTGCAAACGATCATCTTGCCGGACAGTATAACGGAAATCAAATCGGAGGCGTTTGCCTCGGATACGTCGCTCAAAGAGATTGCGCTTGGCAACAATTTGAAAATAATAGGCGACAACGCGTGGAAAAATTGCAGCTCCCTCAAAAATATAGTTTTACCGCAAAGTCTGACAAACGTGGGCGCCACTATATTTGACGGCACGCCGATACAATACACGCAAGAAAACGGGCTGAACTACGTCGGCAATGAGCAAAATCCCTACTTGGTGCTCATCGGCGCGGCAGATTCGTCTCTCGAAGAAGTACATATAAACGAAAAAACCGTAGTAGCGGCAAAATCCGCATTCGAAACAAGCACCGCCGCACATATAACTTTTGCCGATACCGCCAATATCGCGAAATTGTCGGACAGAATGTTTGCAGGCTGTGTAAATCTGTCCGAAGTAACTTTGCTCAACGCAACGGAGATAGGCGAAAACTGTTTTGAAAAATGTGCAAATCTCCAAGACATCGATTTATGTCCGTCAGTGACAACGCTTAAAAAACGCTGTTTTGCCGAAACAGCCCTTACGCAACTCATATTGCCCGCAAGCGTAACCGAAATTGACGATGACGCCGTTCAGGGCGCTTCCGACTTGACGAAATTGGAATTGAACAACGAAAAATATCACTCCGAAAACGATATACTGTACAATAAAGAAATGACAAAAATTTGCATTATACCCGAAGGGTTGACGGAAACGATATTTTCTTCGAACTTCTGCCCCGCACCCGACAACGATCCGAGTTTATATTTTGCCAAACTGTGCGATATGAAAAAACTGCGCTCGATAACGATGGCACAGGAAATTAGCTTTAAAAAAGTCGAAAATAAAAACAATAAAGAAGTACTTCACACATATACATACTCCGTGCAAAACGGAATTATGTACAAATCGGATAAATACAACTCGGACGGCAAAGCTATTGAGGACATAACCGTATACGCACTGCCCAGGATGATGACAAATATCGTCTTATCCGACAAACTTACACAAATAGATACAAGTCTCTTCAATCAATGCGAAAATTTGCAAAATGTGTCAATAGCAAACAGCGGCAACATCACGCTGAGCGCAACAGACAGCAACAAAATTGTCCACAATTACACCATTTTCGCAGAAAATGGACTTATGTACAGAACGGACAATTATACAGACAAAAACGGCAATACGCATAGTGAAACAGCGCTGTACTATGTGCCCAAAGCGATTGAAATTGTTGTGCTTTCCGACAAAATAACCGTTTTGGAAGCCAACTCCTTTGTAGGCTGTAACAAAATCACGAGCATAACCGTTTCGGAAAGCATCAATAAAATAAAAGCCAAGGCGTTTGCGGGACTGAATATACAAAATCTGGCGGTAGTATTCAAAGACACAGCCAATTGGAACGTGAACGGAAATGCAATCGAACAAGCCGAGTTGAGCGATCCCGCTACCGCCGCCGAATTGGTTGCAAAAACTTACCTCAACAATGAGTGGACCAAGGATTGAGTTTGCGGCGTATATGTACCTCGACGGCACAAATTCTTTCGCAAAACAACCCCTGCACAGGTCGTGCGGGGGTTGTGTTTTTTTGTAAAATCAAATTTTTTTTGAGCAGTTCGAAGTAGGCTTGCGGATGAGCGCATGCGGGGCATACTTCCGGCGAGAATTTGCCGACCTCGATGTGTCCGAAATCGCGACCAAGGCATTTTTTTGAGATTTCACAAACAACTCGATTTTCGCTGACATATTCCCATTAAACGTGTTTTTTCATGCCGTCTTTTCAAAACCAATAAGGCGTATTTCTATACCGACAACACCCCACTTTTGCTGCTTTTCGTGAGAATAATATACGAGCATGTCCTCGGGGCTTGCGCTCGTCAATTCGCTTTGCGAATAGCCGCACTTTGTCAAATCCAAATTGGCATAGAGTTCGGCAAAATTCGAGAAAACATACATTGCTTTAACGCCTACGCGTGCCGTGCCCGCTTCACTCTCAAACACAATTATATCACCGATTTTTATTTGTCTGCGCCGTTCATCATACAAACGCATTTCTATTGTTTTAGTCCCGCAAATGATCTTACGATAAGGCTCCGCATCTAAGTGCATTGTGTGTAAAACGGGTTCTTTACAAGCCGTATTTTTCAACAAATCACTGTCTGTCACAATTTTCTCCATTATACAAATTATAGATTCAATGCCGACTTTTGTCTATTAAACTGTATGCGCTTAGCAAATTGTTAATAAAAACTACATATATTAAAGCAACTCTACAATTCAAATATACAAAACTTTCATTCTTTCTCTGCTTTTCTACGAGCTATAATTTTCTGCAACCGCAATTCAATATCAACGCATTTCAACTCGGTTACTCATATTACGACAAAACCCCGAAATTCAAATTCGGGGTTTTGTAAATCGTATATTGGAATATTATTCTTCTTCCAAAAGTTTCTTGGCGTCTTCGATGATTTTCGGAACGCTGGGGGCGGGAACTTCCTCATAGCGCACGTACTGCATTTCATATTTGCCTCTGCCCTGCGTCATAGAGCGCAGATCGGTAGCATATTTCAAAATTTCGGACAACGGAACTTCGGCTGTGACGACCTGTTTGCCGCCAACCATTTCCGTACCCATTATACGTCCGCGACGTTTGTTCATATCCCCCATTATATCGCCGAGATAATCGGCGGGGACTGTGATTTTGAGTTCGTATATAGGTTCGAGCAACACCGGACTCGCCTTTTCGCAGCCCGCTTTGTAAGCAAGGATTGCAGCCATCTGGAATGCAATATCTTTGGAATCTACGGGGTGGGAAGACCCGTCGAACAGTGTTGCTTTGAGGTTAACCATAGGATACAATTGAGTGAGAACGCCCTTTTGAATGGCTTGGCGCAATCCCTTTTCAACAGAAGGAATAAACTGACGGGGAACCGTGCCGCCCACTACCGCGTCTACAAATTCGAAAACTCCGTCTGCCGCTCCCGGCTCAAAACGAACTTTGCAGTGACCGTATTGTCCGGCACCGCCCGATTGCTTTTTGTGTTTTCCTTCCGCCTCGACCTGTTTGCGAATGGTTTCACGATACGGAATACGAGGATCGGTGAGCACTGCTTCGCAGTTGTACTTGGATTTGAGCTTTTTGCAAATAACGTCAAGCTGAGTATCGCCGAGACCCGAAAGCAACATTTCGCCCGTTTCGGGGTCCTTTGTGACGGTAAACGCTATATCTTCGTCCTTCAATTTGGAAAGTCCGCCGAATACTTTGTCTTCGTCGCCTTTCTTGGCGGCATAAACAGCACGCGAATAAACAGGGCGAGGCAACTCGACTGCTTTGAGTTCAACTTCGCCGCTCTCGCACAGTACGTCGCCCGTACCCGTTGCGGAAAGTTTGGCAAGCGCGGCAATGTCTCCCGCGCATGCGGCGTCGGCAGGTTCCTGTTTTTTACCTTTCATATAGTACACTTGCGAAATTTTTTCGTTTGTGCCGCTTGTAAGGTTTTTAAGAGTCATGCCGCTCTTTAATGTGCCGCGAATAACCTTGAAAATGGACAGTCTGCCCACAAACGGGTCGGCAATCGTTTTGAATACGCGCAAAATCACCGGAGCGTTCGCGTCGGGCAAAATTTCTTTTCCGTTTACGTCTGACGTGGGACGTGATTCGGGACTGGGCAATGTTCCGATAATGAAATCCAGCAGTTGATTTATTCCCTGACGTTGCAATGCGCTTCCCGCAAGTACGGGAACGGTCGCACCGTTTAACAACGTGGTTGCAAAACCGCGAGTAATTTCTTCCGCAGTGAGTTCTTCGCCGTCAAAGAATTTCATCATAAGTTCGTCGTCGCTTTCCGCGGCAATTTCCACTATCGCCGAGCGAGCTTCTTCATACTGACCTTGAAGCGCCGAGGGTATAGCTCCGCCCGTGCCCGCAAAGCTGACATATTCTCCCGTTACCGCATTGACGTAACCGGTCATCTTGTGTCCCGCAAGCTCGGGAACAATGATGGACGAAACCTTGCCGAAACGCTCTTTGATAGCGTCTACCGTGGCTTGGAAATTGGAGTTTTCCTTGTCGATTCCGTTGACGAACAAAACCGATGGAATTTTGTGTTCCAAACAATATTCCAAGGCCTTTTCGGTGCCCACGCTCATAGAACCGGTAGCGCTTGTAACAATAATCGCGCTGTCTGCGACCGTCAATGCTTCCAACATTTCACATTCGAAATCGAAGTAGCCGGGGACGTCTATGATATTGAGCTTGGTTCCCTTGTAGGTGCAATTTGCAACGGATAGGGATATGGAAATACGGCGGGAAATCTCTTCCGGATCAAAGTCCATAGTAGAGTTGCCGTCATCTACTTTGCCGAATCTGTCCAGCGCGCCCGCATTGTAAAGAAGCGCTTCTGCGAGAGTCGTTTTGCCTTCGCCGCTGTGACCGATAAGCGCAATGTTTCGTATGTCTTTCGCGTAAACTGCCATGTTAGTATATACTCCTAATAATAAAATTCGTTTTCGGTAGTTTGCCCAAACTTTCCATTGTAACAAACACTATTATTGATTATACACTAAGCGGCGTTTTTTTTCAAGGGGTTACGACATTTTATTCGGTAAAAAATGTGTATTTTTCTCCGATGTCATTGCCTTGCAGGTCAATTACCCTGCAAAAACTGTCTTCGCGACGCTCTTTTTTGTAAGTTTTGCGTATACGTCGAGCAACTCCCTCCAAGCTGTCGAATATCTTTACATTGGGAAATACCCGCGAAAAACAGTGTTTGTACAAATTCATACTGCTGTTTGCAAGAGCGATACAATCAAATTGACCGCTGAAACATTCGCACAAATCGGAAATATAACGCACTATTTGCCTCTCGTTGCCTTCCTCGGCAAGTATCGGGAACTCAGGCATGGGAACGGTAATCAAACCGCTCATTGTTTGGTTGCGCAGCGCAAACACATCTCCTACAAGCAGCACGCGGGAAGCCGTGTAGGTGGAAGCATGCAATACGGGAGCATCACAACCGAAAAGCGCAATGGCGTTGCCTTGCAATGATCTCAGACAGCGCGAAGTCAGGGATACGGAAGATAATACTGCGGCTTTGCATCCCATATCGGCGAGCAAATTTATCGCCTTGACGCCGACGGACATCAACTGCGTTCCGCTTTTGTCTCCCAATGGAAAATCATCGCCGCATATCACGCAGATAAACTCCGCAGAAACAACCTGTTTGAGTTTACTTAAAGTGGGCGCAAAACCCACGCCGTCATCTACCACTCCGATAGAAATCATTATATGCTCCTTATAAAAACTTGTTTCAAATATATTGTACGAGCTTTTACGGCGTAAAATGTAACTCACGATTAAATTTATACATAAAAACTTTACACAATATAGTTCAAAATTGTTGCTAAAAAAACGGAAGTATGCTAAGATATATAAGCAAAAATTAGTAGTGGTACTATGAACATAAGGAGATACCGATGCCCAATATTAAATCCGCAGAAAAAAGAGTTTCTGTATCAGCAACAAAAAAACTTCAAAATCAAATGATCCGTTCTCAAATGCAGACGGCTGTAAGAAAGTTTAACGCAGCTATCGCCGAGGGCGATGTGGAAAACGCAAAAAAACTGTTGCCCGTTGCTTCTTCCAAAATCGACAACGCCGCAACCAAAAACGTTATTCACAAAAACGCCGCAAATCGCAAAAAGGCGCAAATTGCTAAGGCTTTCAGCCAACTTGAACGCGGAATCGTGGTTGTAAAAGTGGATGCAAAGACATTGAAACAAGCCGAACAAAAGGCTGCCGCTCAACGCAAAGCCGAAGAAGCCGAAGCTATCAAAGCGCAACGCAACGAAGCCAAGAAAGCAAAGGAAGCCGCAAAGACTCCCGTTAAAAAGGCTCCTGCGAAAAAAGCCGCAACGCCAAAGGCTCCCAAAGAGACCAGCACAACGGAAGCTCCCAAAAAACGCACAACCGCTAAGGCTGCCGCTCCAACAGAGCCCGTCGAAAGCGAATCAAGCGACGAAATCAAGTAACAATTTCAAAAATTGCAAGTCCGACCGCAATAACGCGGTTGGACTTTTTACTACACTACCGCAACACGAAATGCCGATTTGACCTATTGGGGTAATGTTTTGTTTTAATGATACGGTTCTTTTAATATTTATTTAACATTAAACCATTATAATTGTCGGTAAAATCAAGTCTACCAAACGTAAATTCGTTGACATTTATCACAAGTTGCGGGGGAAACGCCTTTTCAAAACAAAAATACAATCACGATAACGTTTGCCAGACTGTAATATGCCTACTTTTTATAATCGAAAAAATAGAAAATATATTTTGTTAAATATTCTTTGACATTTTCTTATTTGTTTGCTATACTATGTTAGCAAGCTGGTGTGGCTCAGTCGGTAGAGCAATTGATTCGTAATCAATAGGTCGGGGGTCCGATTCCCTCCACCAGCACCAAACGCCTGTGAAAACGCGGGCGTTTTTTTATGGGGAAAACTTGGACCTACCGACGTTTCATAAAACAAATTATATATGCCGGTGTGGCTCAGTCGGTAGAGCAATTGATTCGTAATAACGAGCTGTCGCTCGTTGGCGTTCGCCTACGGCTCGGCTAAGCAATAGGTCGGGGTCCGCTCAACCGAGGGAGCGTAGCGAGTGAACGTCACGAAGCGTAGCGAAGTATTCCCTCCACCGGCACAGAAGCGTTTTAAAAGGGACACTTTTCTTGTATTTGAAAGACAAGTAAAAATCAGCCGTATATTTTTGAAGAATATAAAACCGCTTAACGCGATATTCAAACAGTCTTATTTATAGTTCCGTCAGCAATTTAATTATTAAATAAAAAACCGATACGTTCTTTTTCCTCGTATCTAACAGAGCGACGAAAAAGCCGAATTTTTCGGGTCTATTCTTGCAAATATAAAGCAATTTTTTTGCAAATAATACACATAATTTTTTCCAACGGGGTTTTGTACAATTGCATATATAACACACCGAGCAATGAAATAAATTCGCAAATTTTGTTCATTGCGGCGTAATTGTACTCTCGCCGTTATTTTGTTCGATTTCGCTTTGCTCCGAACAAACCCACACCGCCGTTTCCAAACTACCATTAAAAACAATCAAACCGCATTTATATTGTATATTATCAATATACAAGGATATATTTACTTATTTTTTACATAAATATATCCGTATTTTATATTTATTTTACTCTTGACTTTGCACAAACGGAAGTATATAATTATTTTATATGGTGTCATGAAAAAAACAGGCATCGACAATAAATTCAGATACTATTTTTGGAGGATAAAATATGGCAAAGAGAACAATCGACGGTAATACCGCTGCCTCACATGTTGCATACGCTTTCAGCGACGTGGCAGCTATCTACCCCATTACTCCTTCCTCTCCCATGGCAGAAGTCGCCGACGAATGGGCGGCGGCAGGCAGAAAGAATCTGTTTGGGCAGACGGTTAAAATTGCGGAAATGCAATCGGAAGCGGGCGCCGCAGGCGCAGTACACGGCAGTCTTGTGGCAGGCGCGCTTACCAGCACATTTACAGCCAGCCAAGGCTTGCTGTTGATGATCCCCAATATGTACAAAATAAGCGGTGAACTGCTGCCTTGCGTGTTCCACGTATCGGCAAGAGCATTGGCTGCTCACGCGCTTAATATTTTCGGCGATCATCAAGACGTGATGGCTTGCAGACAAACGGGTTTTGCAATGCTTGCCAGCAACTCGGTGCAAGAAGCTATGGATATGGCGCTTGTCGCTCACTTGTCCACGCTCGAAGCCAGAGTGCCGTTTTTGCATTTCTTTGACGGTTTCCGCACAAGTCACGAAGTCAGCAAAATAGATGAAATTTCCTATGAGGAAATGGACTCGCTGTTGGATCGCCGTTACGTTGACGAGTTCCGTGCGCGCGCACTCAACCCCGAACACCCGCAACTTCAAGGTACGGCTCAAAATGCGGATATTTACTTCCAAAACAGAGAAGCCGCCAACAAATACTATCTTGCGACTCCCGAAATTGTTGAAAAATATATGGAAAAAGTCGGCAATCTTACGGGAAGACACTACCACTTGTTCGACTACGTAGGCGCGAAAGACGCAACCGACGTAATCGTAATAATGGGCAGCGGCGCAGAAGCTGTCGAGGAAACAGTCGAATGGCTTACCGCTCGCGGAGAAAAAGTAGGCGTATTGAAGGTTCACCTTTATCGTCCTTTCTCGGCGGCGCACTTTGTAAAAGCTTTGCCCGATACCGTAAAAAATATTGCAGTGCTTGACCGCACCAAAGAACCCGGCTCTCTCGGCGAACCTTTGTATCTTGACGTAGTTGCCGCGCTTGCCGAACAAAATCGCAAAGCGACCGTCATCGGCGGAAGATACGGTTTGGGAAGCAAAGAGTTTACGCCCTCTATGATACTTGCGATTTATCGCAATCTCGAAGGGGAAAAGAAAAATCACTTTACCATCGGTATCAATGACGACGTAACGGGCAGCTCGCTCGAAGTAAAAGAAATGATCGACGTTGCTCCCGCAGGAACCACGCGTTGCAAGTTTTACGGTTTGGGAAGCGACGGTACCGTAGGAGCAAACAAAAACAGTATAAAAATCATCGGCGACCACACCGATCTGTATGCGCAAGGCTATTTTGAGTACGATTCCAAAAAGAGCGGCGGTTTGACTATTTCACACCTGCGTTTCGGCAAAAATCCCATTAAGAGCAGTTATTTGATCGACCAAGCAGAGTTTATCGCTTGCCACAATCAAAGTTATGTCACCCGCTATGACGTTCTTGCAGACGCGAAAGAGGGCGGAACATTCCTTCTCAACTGCGCTTGGACCGATGAGGAATTGGAAAAAGAGCTGCCGGCGTTTATGAAAAATGAAATTGCTTCGAAGCATCTTAAATTCTACACCATCGACGGATTGCACATTGCATTGAAAGCCGGAAGCGCCAAATCCACTAATATGGTAATGCAGGCGGCGTTCTTCAAACTTGCAGACATCATACCATACGATCAAGCCGAAGACTATATGAAGCAAGCGGTTATCAAGAGCTACGGCAAAAAAGGTCAAAAAGTTATCGACGCCAACTTTGCCGCTATAGACGGCGCCGTTGCAGGACTGCATGAAGTTTCCGTTCCGCAACATTGGGCAACTACCACAGAAGGCGCACCCCTTCCGGAAAAAACCGACAGCGAATATTATGAGAAATTTGTTCGCCCAATCACCGAGCAAAAGGGCAACACGTTGCCTGTATCGGCGTTTAACGAGGCAGGCGTTGTTCCCACAGGTACAACCAAATACGAAAAACGCGGCATAGCGGTAAACGTTCCCGTCTGGCAACCGGAAAACTGCATCCAATGCAACCAATGTTCTTTCGTGTGCCCGCACGCATGTATACGTCCCGTTCTTATCGACGAAAACGAACCCGTTCCCGAAGGATTTATTACCAAACCCGCAGTGGGCGTGAAAGGCGCAAAATATCGTATACAAGTCAGTCCGTTGGACTGCACGGGTTGCGGCAGCTGCGCTAACGTTTGCCCCGCCGTAAAGGGTAAAGCGCTTGTAATGACGCCGGCAGAGGAAACTCACGAAGAACACAATTGGGAATTCAGTCAAAAGGTTGAACAGGTAAAGAGTCCGTTGAGTACGGCTACCGTAAAGGGAAGTCAGTTCAATCAACCGCTGTTTGAGTTCTCGGGCGCATGCGCAGGCTGCGGAGAAACCCCCTACGTTAAACTTGTTACGCAACTGTTCGGAGACAGAATGGTTATTGCAAACGCAACGGGTTGTTCTAGTATTTACGGCGGTTCCGCTCCCACTTGTCCCTACACCACCAACAAAGAAGGACACGGTCCCGCTTGGGCAAACAGCTTGTTTGAAGATAATGCCGAATTCGGTTACGGTATCAACCTTGCTTACACGCAACGTCGCAACCGCCTTGTAAACAAGATTTCTCAACTTGCCGAAATGTGGGCAGATTGGAATGAGGGCGTTGACGCTTGTCACGCTTGGCTCGAAAACAAAGACGACGCGGAAAAGAGTAAAATTGCCGCTGCGGAACTTGTCAAACGCCTTGAAGAATGTAAAGATTGCGGCTGCGAATGTGACAAACTCGTAACGGAAATTTACAACGAAAAAGATTGCCTCATCAAAAAATCCATTTGGATATTCGGCGGAGACGGTTGGGCATACGACATCGGATACGGCGGACTCGATCACGTATTGGCAAGCGGCGAAGACGTAAACGTTCTTGTGCTGGATACGGAAGTTTACAGCAATACCGGCGGACAGGCAAGTAAATCCTCGCCCACAGGCGCCGTTGCTAAATTTGCCGCCGCTGGCAAACGCGTAAAGAAAAAGGATCTCGGAATGATGGCAATGAGCTACGGCTATGTATATGTAGCGCAAGTCGGAATGGGCGCAAATCAATCTCAACTTGTAAAAGCGCTCACCGAAGCGGAAGCCTATCACGGACCGAGTCTTGTAATTGCTTATGCTCCTTGTATCAACCACGGTATGAATATGGGTAAGAGTCAGGAAGAAATAAAACGCGCGGTGGAATGCGGTTATTGGCAACTGTATCGCTACAACCCCACTTTGATCGACGAGGGTAAAAATCCGTTTACGTTGGACAGCAAAGAGCCGACGGGCGATTACCAAGAGTTTATCAAGGGTGAAACGCGTTACGCTTCTCTTGCGAAAACCAAGCCGGAAATTGCCGAAACTCTGTTTGCAAAATCCGAAAAAGACGCAAAAGAGCGTGTTGCCAAGTATAAACAACTTGCAAGCAAAGAGTAAATTTTACTGTAAGGTATTTTACCGTAAATAAAATAACGACAGCGCAATCCTTTCGGAGAGCGCTGTCTTATTTTTACATTTTTATATTCGTATTCGCACGCTGTCGCCATCGGAAGACCGCATACGTACAAGATCGAAGTGACCGTATGCTTTTACCGTTCCGAGAATGGCTTGATACAGAACCGTAAGCTGTTCACGAGTGGGGAATTTGACGGCATTTTCGGAGCCCTGTCGGAAACCTTCACCTGCTTGCCCACCTGTTATTGTATCGGCAGGCGCGCTTGTTACGACTTCGCCGTCACTGCTCGAAACACCTGCGTATTCGCAATCCGACTCAACCAAGTGATTGCAAACGGATTTGAAAAGCAACCGTACAACAAATCTGCTTTTTAACGTCGACAGCGGCAACAACAGGCAAAGACCTGTTTTTCCCTTTTTACTTCTTATTCGGATATACATCAGTCTACCCAAATTTCCACACGGTCGCCATCGGCGCTTTCCACTTCCGCAATTTTGCCGACCACACCGCTTGCCACGATTTCGTAAATTTGTTTGAAGTCTATTTTTTCGAGGGATACCTTGCCCATGGAAACAGGAATTTCCATGCCGCTATCCAAAAACACTTTTACAACGGCAAGCGGCAAATTTATGATAACTTTGTCGCCGTCGGAGCTGAGCGCTTTGATGTGCAAAAACATTTTGTTGATGTCCTTGCGGTTTTGTTCCGGAACGAACTGCGTAGACGGTTGCTTACCCAACAATTCATCGAGAGACACGTTTAAAATATCCGATAATTCGTTGAGTACGGATATATCCGGTGCGGTCAGATCGTTTTCCCACTTGGATACTGCTTGAAATGTGATATTCAATTTTGCTGCAACATCTTCCTGCGTGAGATTTGCTTGCTTGCGCAGACGTTGCAAACGTTGTCCGAAAGTTTCTTGCATTGTCAACTCCTGTTATAAATGTAGTTGTACGTCAAGTACTCCTATATTTTACGGCAATTTATCTGCAAAAACCAGCGACAATTTGACGAATAAGCATAATTTATCTCAACCAAAGGTGGAGTTTTGCTCAACAGAAAGTTGAATTACATCTCGTTACATAAAAGCAATAAGACGACCGATGAGATGTTCGCTGTCAGTGCGCTGTTGCAACGTTATTTGTAATAACTGTTCGGTCGATCGCTGACGTTTAACGCACCGTAACTGTCGCTCGATAGCGATATATTTATAACGGTGACGCCCTTCTCCATTTGATTGCCGTTTTCATCCGTCCACAACTTGGCGTTGTACAACACTTTATCCGTCAAAATTTTGGGATTTTCAAAAAACGGATAGGTATGATACCCGCAGCACAATCCGTACCCGAGATAAATTCCGTCAAAATAGCCTTTTAGATTGTTTACATGGTCATGTCCGCAAAACAGGGCTTTGGTACAATCACTGTTTTTTATGTATTCGAAAACATCCGGATGATCGGTAACGCCCTCGGCATTGCCTTGATAAAAGATGCCGACGGTGTATCCGTCGTCGCCGTATACAAACTCGCTCTCTTTTTTGTCGCTTTCGCGCACCACGCCTTTAACTTCCTCTATTTCCACGTCGGGGAGTCTGTCGCGTACCTTTTGAGACACATCATTGCCTTTTTGCAATTCATTCAGATAGTACATATCTGCAAATTGTTTGATGGGTATATGAAAAAACATACTGCTTTGAACATTCGCATTGCACGATTTGAGCCCGTCGATTGCCCAGCTGTACCAATCCATTTGGTCTTGTCTTATCCAATCGTATACCCAATCGGTAAGGGGCACATTTTCCGCGTCGGGATACATGCCCGAATCCAAACATACAAGACTGTAAATAAGATTTTCCTCAGACTTGTCTCCCCTGAAAATGTTTACCAAAAAATTTCCCTTACCGTGAATGTCACTCGGTCCGACGTCAAATAAGCAATATTTATATTCGGAAAGCATTTTGCAGATTGTGTATTTACTGCAATCGAATTGACTGTCATGATTGCCGAATACAAACGTCCAATATTGTTGTCTTTCCTCCATAAAGTTGCAAAAATATCTAAAAGCGTCGTAGGTAAATACCGACAAAGTCAAATCGCCTGTAACGACGCATATGTCCGGCTTTTCTTTTTTGATTGCCCTGTCCAACAAATCCATTGTTTTAACGTCGCGCGTAAACGAACCGAATTTTATTTGCGGATCGGCAATTTGCATAATTTTGATTTGATCGGCATTTTTGTCCAACACCAAATACGGGAACATATCTATATCGAACGGTATGTTGCCTCGATCGAACTCATAACTACCGAATGGCTCATCGGGCGTTTGTTTGTGAACTGCCGCACGTATACCGAATACTGCGACAACTATGAGAATAAGCGCAAACAATCCCCCGATAATTGACAAGGTAATCGTGCGCCGTTTGGATTTGGTTTTAGTCATAAATTTTTCCTTTGTTGCTTCAAAAATAAGTTTACGCTTAAATTTTATATCAATACAAACGATAATGTCAAGTCGTCTTTTCGGTATTTTTCGGTTTTATGATAAAGTCCGAAACGAAAAACATTGTATACCCCGTAGTTTGCCTATAAAGTTATTTTCGAGAAACAGACTTTTTTTATATTTGATATTCTACAATAAATAGCCGAGACGTAAAAAAAGCTGCTTACATAGATAAAAAACTCTCCCACCGCAATACCGCAGTCGGGAGAGACGAATAAGTCCAATTGTATGTTTGGGGAGAGAAAATATTGCTCCAACATTTGAACACAGAACCTTTTTATTGTCGCTTACATTGATGATCAAGAAAGAAAAAGGCGTCGCAACGACGCCGAAAATAAATTTATTGTATGCTCTTTTCTGTTTTCAGTAAGATTGCAGTTTTTTCTTGCCAAAATCGGCCAACCATACGAAATTATTCCTGTTTGAAAATTATCCTTCCGCAGTGCTCGCAACGCATATAGTTTTTGCCCGCAAATTGAGCGTCTACTATCGCTTTGGGCATTTCCATACGGCAGCCGCCGCAACGAGTGCCTCCTTCCAACGGCACAAAAACGGGAGACAGTCCGCCGTCGGCAACTTTTTTGTAGATGTTAAACAAATTGTCGTCTATACTCTTGCGCAATTCGGACTGCTGCGCTCTGATCTCGTTGACGCGCGGCTTCACTTCGGCTGTCGCCTTGTTAAATTCTTCATTACACTTGTTGTAACCTGCCACAAGACGCGGCAACTTGGCGCTTGTTTCCTCAAACGCTTTGGCAATCTCATCGCCCTCGCGTATTATACGTTTTATTTCTTTCTCCACTGCATTAAGCTCGCTGAGTTGCTCGTTGAGCTTTTTATTCATATAATTAAGCTCGTCAACGTCTTCAAGCGTGCCGATTTCTCTGGTATGCTCGTCTATCACTTCGGTTATACGACGCACCGTTTGCTGTGCCTGAGCAAGTTGATTTTTAAGGTCCTGCGCGCGAGCATCCAACTTGGATATTGTTTCTTCGCACTCCTGGCTTGCCGCTTTGTATTGACGGCGACGAACAAAATTTTCGTTTTTGCGAAGATCGCGCTCGATACGGTTGAGTTCTCCGTCCAGCTGTTGATAAGTTAGCATTTCCTGTTGTATCATTTTGATCCTCCTAAAACCGCAATCGCCCGTTCGATAAGGCTGAGTTTCGCCGAGACCTCGGGGTCATTGCAATCGTTAAGTATTTTTTTCAATTTGACCTGTTCTTTATCGAGATACAGGTAAAAATCTTTGTTGTAACCGACAAAGTTTGTTTTGCCGAATTCCAATTCGAGTTCATTCAGTGCAACCGGATGATCCGTTCGCACAGCGACTATCATATTGTAAAATATACCGCCGCAATACATCATCCTATCGTAATCGATAGTATAGCGCGTTTCAAGATATTTCCGCACATCTTTCTGGTTGCGATTGGGTTGTAAAATGAGCGTCTGCGGCAAAAATTTTGCATTGGATAAAATGGAAATAATTTCCAAACCGCCCATACCGGCAATTACGGCGCCGTCGGCTTCAAGTTCTCCGAGACCGTCTCTGCATATATACTTGCAACGAAAACGCACATCGTCGGGAGTGTTGTCGCGGGCTTTTTTCAGACTCATCTCGGACACGTCCACAAACAGCACCCGTTGTGCAATATTTCTTAAAAGCGCCTCTATCCCCACATAACCGTGATCGCACCCCACGTCGGCAAGAACATCGCAACGCGGAATTAAATCAACAAGTTGATTAAGCCGTTTGGATTTCATCAGTCAAGATAATCCCGAAGTTTTTTTGACTTGGTGGGATTGCGAAGTTTACGCAGCGCCTTCGCCTCTATCTGACGGATACGTTCGCGAGTGACGTTAAATTCCTTGCCTACTTCTTCAAGAGTACGCTGCTTGCCGTCGTCCAATCCGTACCTTAGCCTGATAACTTTTTCCTCACGCGGAGTAAGTTTGTGCAAGGCTTGAATAAGTTGCTCGCGCAACATCGTCTGGGCGGCGACATCGCTGGGAGGAGCGGCTTTCGTATCCTCGATAAAATCTACCAAATGGCTGTCTTCCTCTTCGCCTATCGGCGTTTCGAGGCTGACGGGGTCCTGCGCGATTTTTTGAATTTCCACCACCTTTTCGACTGTGATGCCCATATAATCGGCAATTTCCTGCGGAGTCGGTTCACGTCCCAAATCCTGCAAAAGAGCTCTCTGCGCACGAACCTGACGATTGATTGTTTCTACCATGTGTACCGGTATACGAATCGTGCGAGCCTGATCCGCAATAGCACGGGTGATCGCCTGACGTATCCACCAGGTAGCGTATGTACTGAATTTGAATCCCTTGGTGTAGTCGAATTTCTCCACCGCCTTCATCAATCCCAAATTGCCTTCCTGTATCAAGTCGAGGAAAAGCATGCCGCGTCCCACATAACGCTTGGCTATGGAAACTACCAAACGCAAATTTGCTTCCGAGAGTTTTTGCTTTGCGTCCTCATCCCCTTCCAACATACGCTTTGCAAGCTCCGCTTCTTCTTCGCTGCTGAGAAGCGGCACTTTACCTATATCTTTGAGGTACATTTTTACAGGGTCGTCTACTGCGACGTCGCCAATGTTACGATATAACGCGGAGTTGTCTTTGTCAAACGTATCTACGATTTTGACGCCGTTTTGTTCCAGATAACGGTAAATTTCGGCATTTTGCTCAGGTGTAAGATCGGTTTTTTCCAAGCGGGATTCCAAATCCTCGTAGGAAATCTTGGTAACGCCGCCGCTTTTGACGTCGTCCAACAAATCTTGAAGATATTTTTGTGTGATTTCCATGTTTCCTCCTGAATCTATTTTACTTCGGTAATTTTTCTGCTTAGTTTGGCAAGCTCTTCGAGAAGCGTGTTGTCGTCGGGATGGTTCTTTATCTGTTTTGTAAGTTGATCGCGCCGATTTTTGAGTTTTTCCACGGTGATAAGTCTACGACATTCTCCGAAATAACGCTCGTTTACATCGTGGCGCTGTTTAGATAAATCCACGTCGATAATCTCCGCATACTGCTCGGGTGAGGCATTTGGACAAACCGTGTACAACATATCCGGTCTCGGTTTGACACCGTTGACCTTACACTCCAACAGATAGTCATAAAGATCGGACAAAAATACCGTGTTACACAACGGCTTTTCCTCTATGGAAGCGTAATCTTCGCCGCGCAAAATACACGCAGCGACAAAATATTTTGCCTTTTCCTCGGGAGAAAATTCCGCGACGTCGCTTTGAGGCTGTTCCTCATCATCATTTTCGCTCAGTTTGCGACGGAAATAATCTTCGGAATATCCCGTTTTCAAAGACACTGCCGTGATGTATCGCGCCTGACGTACATCGTCAAGAGCTTTCAACATTGTAAGCGCGCCTTTCACATATTTTGCAAGGGCATTGTTGCGCTGTGCTCTGTCGTTACTGTTGATCGGAAAAGTTTTTTCCAATAAATCGAGTTTGTAATCCGGTAGGGGTAACGCGTCGGAAATCAACCGATCGAACGCCTCAGCACCGTATTTTTTTATGTATTCGTCGGGGTCTAACTTTTCCGGCACGGTCATCACCCGCACTTCGAGCCCTGCCTTGTCCAATATATCCAATCCGCGAACGGTAGCTTTTTGCCCCGCCGCGTCGCCGTCATAGCATATATACACGGTGTCGCCGAGACGAGAAAGCCACTTGGCTTGCTGCTCCGTGAGAGAAGTACCCATGCTGGCAACCGCTCCCCTGAAACCCGCCTGATACATCGCGATCACGTCCATATATCCTTCCACTACCACCAAATTAGGCAATGCGGTTTGCTGTTTTTGTTCTTTTGCGATGTTAATGGCAAAAAGATTGTCCTTTTTTGTAAAAAGAGGCGTTTCAGATGTGTTTTTGTACTTGCCGCGCGCAATGGTCTCTTCATCCAGACCCCTGCCTCCAAACGCAATAACCTGCGATTGCATATTGAAAATAGGTATTATCAACCTGCCGTTCAAGGCGTCAACGCATCCGTGCGAAGTTGTTTGCGACAAAACGCCGCATTTGACGCAATCTTCAAGACTGTAACCCTTGCTTTGCAGATAATTCGGCAAAGCAAAGCTGTTCGGCGAATAGCCTATTCCGAAACGCTTTACCGTTGCTTCGTCAAATCCTCGTTTCGCTATATATTCGCGCGCTGTTTTTCCTACTTCGCTGTAATACGCACGATAGTAAAATCGCGCCGTATCCCGACAAATCGCCAAATAGACGTCTCTCTTTTTTTTACGTTCGAGGTATGCCTTATCGTCTCGATTTGCCGACGACTCCGGAATGGGAATACCCGCGCGTTTTGCAAGAATCTCACACGCTTCGGTAAAAGTACACGATTCGAATTTTTCCACAAACTTTATGACGTCGCCGCTTTCTCCGCAACCGAAACATTTATATATCTGCATATTGCGGTTTACAATAAAACTTGGCGTTTTTTCTCCGTGAAAAGGACAGCGCGCCATAAAATTGGCACCATGGCGACGCAATTCGAGATAACTGCCGATAACATCGACAATATCATTGTTGCGCTTTATCTGTTGAATAAAATCCGACCAATCAGCCATTGTGTTACCTAAATCCGGAATAGTTTACGAAAAAAATTTTCGGCAAAAACCGATTTTTGTCAAAAAGATATTTTTCCTTTTATAAATACTGCCAAAAATGCAAAATTCCCCTAAAACAATATACTTTTTTATTAAAACAGTTACAATATTTTTCAAAAACAGCTATCTCACCGTATGTCGCACAAACGCGTGCGACCGCAATCATAAACGTCAACTCACACGTGCGGCGACATCGAAACGGTCATGCCGTCTCAATGCGACAATCGTATTATTTGTCGATCAAATCCTTAACTTTCATCAAACGTATGGTTGCGGCGCGTTCGCTTTCGTCCAATTTCATTTTTATATATTTAATGGTTTCGGTAAGTTGCGGAATCATTATATTTTCCAAAGCATTGACTCGACGTTTGTTTTTTTCTATTTCGTCGGCAAGCATATTGCACGTTTTTTCCGTTTGAGCAAGTTCGACAAGCCGCAACAAAACGTCGTTTAGTCCTCTCAAACTGTCGTCCAACTTGTCGGTGACGGTGAGAAAACTGTACGGATACAACTCTCCGCCGCTATCCTTTATTTCCATTGACGGGACGTCTATTCCCATAACCTTGCGTTTCGAACAATTTACCGAAACATGCCGAGAAGGCATAAGTATGGCTTCGTCAACCACACGCGCGTCCGTAACTGCGCGCGCCTCGGCAAAGGCGCTGAGCGCAGCACAAAGTTCCTGTTCCGTTTGTTCGCGCAAACGTTTGTTTTCCTTGGCAAGTTCGATAAAACGGCGTATCATTTCGTCCGTCTTGTCTTTCAGCAATTTGTGCCCGCGTGTAGCTGTTTTTAGTCGTCCTTGAAGGCGTTTCATCTCCATACGGGTGGGGTTTACGTTCATTATTGCCATAATTACTCCACTTGTGCGGGTTTATAGTATTTATCCAACATTTCTTCGGAAATACGTTTGAGTTCGCTGCGCGGCAAGATGCCCAATAGTTCCCAGCCCAAATTCAACGTTTCCTCTATTGAACGGTTTACGGTAAATCCCTGCGCCACATAACGTTTTTCAAATTCCGCCGCAAATTTGGCATACAGTTTGTCCGTATCGGACAAAGCGGCTTCACCCAATATTGCGGACAATTCTTTTGCTTCCTTACCCTGTGCATAAGCGGAAAACAGCTGATTCATCGTAGCGGCATGATCTTCGCGCGTTTTACCTGCGCCTATGCCTTTGTCTTTCAAACGTGACAAACTTGGCAACACGTCTATCGGTGGATTGTATCCGCGTTTGTACAACTCGCGGGACAAAATTATTTGCCCCTCCGTGATATATCCCGTCAAATCGGGTATGGGGTGTGTTTTGTCGTCCTCTGGCATAGACAAAATAGGTATCTGAGTTATACTTCCCTTCAAACCGTGTATACGTCCCGCGCGCTCATATATTTGCGCGAGATCGGTGTACATATATCCAGGATAACCGCGACGTCCCGGCACTTCCTTGCGAGCAGCAGACGTTTCGCGCAACGCTTCCGCATAGTTGGTTATGTCCGTCAATATTACAAGCACCTGCAT
>CANQGD010000027.1 GCA_947601445.1 uncultured Clostridia bacterium
ATTTGAAGCCACCGCGCCACCGTGCGGTCAATGAGCGCTTTCATCTGCGCGTCTATCGAATAGAAGTAGACGGGGCTCGCCATAACAATGACATCCGCTTTCAGCATTGTATTTAATATCTCGCCCATATCGTCCTTGATGGCGCACTCGCCGCCGTGGTCGCGGCAGTAGTAACAGGCGCGGCAGAAGCCGACCTTTTTCTCCGCAAGGGAAACCTTTTCGACCTCGTTTCCCGCTTCCTTTGCACCGCGTATAAATTCATCGCAAAGTAAATCGCTGTTGCCGCCTTTTCGGGGACTTCCCGAAATCACCAAAACCTTTTTCATAATCGCCTCATTTGTTTTTCTTGTCTATATTATAGCGCGGGCAGCGAAGAATGTAAAATACCGTTTTTGCAATCCGCTATAACTTTTGTGCATAATAAAAACGGTCTGAATATTTCTTTTGGAAGTCTGCGCAGCTAAGAAGTTTCTTTAAACGGCTTGCCATATTTATATTGTTTACCCGCTCTCGCCCGCCGCGGACGCGGCGGGCGAGAGCGGGTAGGAGAGAAGAGGGTATTGCGGCTATCGTGCGGAATGGGCCGAAGGCAAAGCAATTGACAACTATATTTATTTTGATTATAATCGTATTAAAGTTTTACGTATTGAAAACGGCTGAACGCTTCGGGGTTACGCACGATGAATGTTTATGAAACGCTGGTATACGGCAAACGCAGCGGATTTGTGTTTTTGCGCTATGTTTCGATAATATTCTTTTTCATATCGCAGTTCGCTACTTATTACGTCGTATTGAACGCGCTCACTCAAGCTCAAACCGCTTTGACGGCAATCGAGCAGATGGATGTCATAACCGTTATCCGTGCCGCAATGTCCTTCAAAATAGACGGTACTTTCGGCACAATTATTCAGGTTATGCGCAATTTGGGCAGCCTCGTCATTCCCCTTTATTTTATAGCTACCGTTTCGTTCGTGCTCAACCTCAACCGCGGCGAAGCGGTCAAAATAACGCAGCGCACGGCGCTAATCGCGCTGTTGATGTTTATAGCGGAGTTTTTGGTCTATTCCTTTATCGTGGGGCTTATAGCCGTTCTTTTGGGGCAGCTATTCGCAATTGTAGAGGGCAATCTTTCGGAAATTATTGAAGTTGTGGACGAGTTGCTGGTTATTATAAATGCCGAAACAGACTTCATTCCGTTTGCGGACGCCGCGGAAGCGTTGGCGTTTTTGGAAAATCTGGCGACCACGCAGGTTACTCTTTTGCTGTTGAGAAATATGCCGTCCTTCAATATATTCCTCGACCAATTGCTGTGCCTTTTGATGTGCCTGTTTTTCTGCTTCAAACCCAAGTGGGCGAACACAAGGGCGAAACTTATATTTTACCGCTCGCTCGGCTTAATTCCCGTCGCTTATATCGCGGCGACTTTCGTTGTCAACGGATTGCTGTCGTCGGGGGTGATTTATCCCAAGCTGCTTGTGATGTGTATGTTCCCCGCAAAACGGCTGCCGCACTTTTTGTTCGTCGGGTGCATTTTATTGTGCAACAGGTTCCAGCCCGTAAGGCAGCTCGGGCGGGGCGTTGGCATGAAAACCGTATATATGCCGTCCAAAAAGATATACCGCGCAACTCCGCTGCCATGCGAAAATCCCGCAATGGCAAAGAAAAGGTCGCTTGAAGCGGCGATATTTTTAAGCGCTTGCCTTATACTGCTGAGCGCGATGGATTTTTTTGCAGGCATGCTGCCTTTTGCGGCAAAGTGGGGATTAGGCAAATCGTATTACGCGGTATTCTGCGTGCCTTTCCTGTTTTTCTTCGACGACCGCAAACCCGTTTCCAAAAGGCAATATACGGTCTTTTCGGTATTCTATTTCTTTGTCATCGTCGCCGTCATACTTATTTATCTGTTTTATTGAATTGCGGAAAATTTTCAGGGCGCGCAAAAACCCCCGGGAACGGTTCTTTGCATAACGTTATCGGCAAGTTTGGCTTTATTTTCGGGAGTAAAAATGCTTTTCATATCGAAAGCGGGGGCTTTGCGGAAAGTTGCGTTAACGAAAATTTTCTTTAAAACGCTTGACGGGGGAAAGACCTTTTTATATAATAAGTAGGCTATATTTTATAAAAAACGGCGCTTCGGCAAGGCGAATTTGCGGCAAGCCGCTAAAAATTATTCACGGGCGGCGCTGCAATCGGGCAGCCTTGGCAACCGTTTACCGAATGCTTGTGTGGCGGAATAGGCAGACGCAAGGGACTTAAAAGCATTGACAGAAAGAAATTAACACTTCTTTAACATTTATAAATGAAAACTTCACAAAAATCGTGCCCGAGTGGCGGAACGGCAGACGCACTGGACTTAAAATCCAGAGCTCGCAAGGGCGTATCGGTTCAAATCCGATCTCGGGCACCACATTTAACCTAAATTGAACCATTAACATATTGGTTTGGTTTAGGTTTTTTGTTATTCTTTATATTAAGTCAGCGGCGGTTTATGCCGCGAAAGCCGCTTGATATGAGAAAGGGGTGTGTTAGGCTGTTTATTGCCAACGGCAAAACAAAGCCCCTTGGGCGGTTGTGGCTTGGCTCTTTGCCTTGCCAACGCACCCCATAGAGGCTCAAATCAAGCGGAACGTGGAATAAATAGCCGCGCTATGTGTTATTTTATATACATTTCCGTAAGTATGGGTATTTGCCTTATGGTATTATAGCCGTGTAGGGTATAGGATATTTTCTTGAAATCTCTGTAAAATAAAAAGCCCGACGTGCTGTCTGCACTATCGGACTTATCGTCGTTTATTTTTATAGGGCTGTTGAAGTAAATCTCTATTTTATCGTCATACAGTATTATTTCTTTTACAAGGTAGTTTATGAGCATTTGCGGCTCTAACGCCAACGCCTGTCGGTAATATTCCCGCATTATATTGTCGGGGATTTTTATTGCCGTTTTCTCTTTTTCAATGAGTATTCGCCGTTCCAAATCTTCCTGCTGTTCTTCGAGTTCGTGTAGCCGCTTATTCGTAGTGGCTGAAATAATACCGTTTTCAATGGCGTACATAAGATTTTCCAGCGACTTTGTAACTTTGGCTTTCTCTCTTGTTAGCGTTTTTAAGTTGAGATTATCCGTTATCTGTTTATCCTGAATTTTCAAAAGCTCTCTTACGATTTTATCAATCGCCTGCGGCTTACTCAATTCGTCTATAACCGCGTTAATGACAAGCTCTTCCAAATACTCTTTATTTACAACCGTCTTTTTACAGCCGTTATGGTCTGATTTCCGTCCTATGCACTTGTAATAGTGTATGACCTCGCCATTTCGTGCTGTGCCTGTTTCTGCGCTTATAGGTCTGCCGCAATATCCGCACTTTAATTTGCCACGCAAAAGATAGACTGTTTTTACACTGCGTTTGCCGAATTTGTTGGCGTTTACTATCTGCCTTACGCTCTCAAATAACTGCTTGTCTATTATCGGCGGGTACATATTAGCTACTATCTCATCGCCCTTTGTATATACTCCCGAATACTTTTCGTTGGCGAGTATTCCGTAAACGGTGTTACGCGCAAACTGTCTGCCCTTATATGTAACGCCTTTTGCGGTTAGCTCTGCAATTATATCCTTTACAAATACGCCTTTGGAATATTGCAAATACATAAATCGCACTGCCTCGGCTTGCATATCGTCTATGACTAACCTTTGATTTTCCACTCTGTAACCGTATGGAACGCCGCCGCCTTGGTATAAACCCTTTAACCTGTTTTCCCTCATGCCGCGGCTGACCTTTTGGGAAAGCTCCGCAGAATAGTATTGGTTCATACCTTCGAGCAAACTTTCGAGAATAATGCCCTCCGGCGTGTCGGGGATATTTTCCATTGCGGATAATACCTTAACGCCGTTATTTTTTAATGTACGCTTGTGTATGGTGCTTTCATACTTGTTACGGCTGAAACGGTCTAACTTGTAGACTAAAACATAATTCCACTCTTTACGCGCACTATCCTTAATCATACGCTGGAAATCGGGGCGGTTGTCGTTAGTTCCCGTCATTGCCCTGTCTATGTAAGTGTTGAGTATGAGGATATTATTGCGCTTGGCATATTCCTCGCACACGCGAAGTTGTCCGTCTATGGACTGTTCTGTCTGTTGGTCGCAAGAGTATCTTGCATAAATCACTGCTGTTTTCATTGTTTTTAACTCCTTTGATTTTATTTTGCCTTTCGGCAAGGTGCGGGCAAACGGCTTGGACTGTTTACAGCTATATCCAAAATTTCTTTATATCGCTGTCAAGGGTTGCCGAATGGCAATTCACTTTACCCTTGACAGCGCAGGCAAAGTCGTTTACGCTCCGCCGGACGAAAGACAAAAATCAGTTGCATTTGGGCATTTTAGATATTACTTCGGGGCTTACCTTGCCCATAAGCACGCCCTCATCAATACATTGGAAATTGTCAAATAGAAGTAGCTTCCTATCGTCCACGCCGTACCCGCAGGCTATATCCTCGTCCAAAATATCGCTCCTGAAATAGGTAGGCAGTTTACCGCCGTATATCAGCCGTTCGTTGCTCTTGCCTATGTACTTCAATAGATATTTGACGGACTGCATTATATCTTCCTGCCGCTCCAATACTTTAAAATCGTTTCTGCCGAAGTGCTTTAAAAAGTGTGTATTTTGGTAGGTTGTTTGCACTTTGTGTTGCTTGGTGCTGTAATCTTTTACTTCTATAAGCTCGCCTATCATTTGGGGGATATAAAATATTCCGTGAAAGTGTAGCCTCTGCATTTCTGGTGAACGTTCCCAAACGCCTATGTATTTCCAGCCCTTACGGCTTGCAAGGTGTTTTAAAGTGTTGTATAACTTTCTTTTAAAGGTTTCTTCCGTGTGCAGGGCGTTGTCGTATGTGAACGTTACAAAGTAATTCCACTGTTGCAGATATACTTTTCTCATTAGCCGTGTGCGCCGTTTCATTGCGTTGGTATTTTCCCGCTCTATGTTCTTCTCTATAAATTCTGTTACCTGCTCTGCCGTTTCAAATTCGCCTTTCAGTTTTTCTGCTATGAACTTCTTGCGTTCCATTTTTGGTAACTGCTGGTTTTCCGCATATGCGCTTTTGAATTTCTCTTTGGGTGTGGGAGTAATAGACTGTTGCGGCGGTTTCGGTCTATGTCTTTTGCGTTTGCCGCTTGGAAAGTTATCGGGTGGGATTGCTATGTAATGACTTCCGTCATAATAGACTTTTGTATTTCTGTATGGCATAACTTTTATTTCCCGTCCTGTTCATTTAATTGTTTGATATGTGCCAAAAGCGTTTCAAAGAACGAACGCTGTTCGGCTTCGGGCAATGTTTGAATATTGGGCTTGCCTATTTTTTCAACCTGCAATTCCGTTTTCTGCACTTTTGGCACCTCCTTGGCTGCTGTTTTCGTATGGTATACCACATAAACATGAAGCCTAATTTCCTGTTTCAAAAAATTTTTTGATTTTTATTTACGGGTTATCCACATAGCCCCTCATATCTTTCAGTACAAAAATTTGCAAATGACAACCGGTTTCGGAAAAAAAAGTTGAAAAAATTTTTAAAATAGAGCGATTTACGCCCGAAAAGCGTTCAAAGTAGCCGCCTTACAAAATAAAAAAACGCCCTATGCAAAAAAGCATAAGGCTATGAAACTTGCCGATGAGCGGGGAAGGGCGATTCGCCAAGCGGGTTAGCGGCGAACGCCCTTCCGCTCGGCGTTCATACTTTGGTTTTTACGTTGGGCGGTTTATTTTGTGGCGGGTGCTTGAACGCGCGGCGTTAGCCGCGCGCTCGTTTATTCAAGCACCCGCCACGGTGCCATTTTGTTTTTTGATAGTGTTCAGAATATATAATCTTATAGGCGATTTCAATTACTGTTCCATATAGATTGCGGAATACCTCTGCCTCATTTTAACGAAGTATTCAAATACGGTATTTGATGATAGCCTCGCAAATAAAATAATTCTTGGTGTAAAAACTTTATTTTATGTAGGTGTAATACTTTGACTTTTTAAAATAACAATGTTAAAATAATGTTAAGTTGATGTTAATTGAGAGTTAATTATGATTTATTCCGAAAAAATAAAAATATTGAGAGAAAAATTGCTTATTACGCAGGAAGAATTGGCATCCGCGTTGGGGGTTACCGCAGTTACGGTTTGCCGTTGGGAAACAGGGAAATGCGAACCCACTATTAAAGCCAAAAAGGCAATCAAAAAATTTATAGAAGAAAATAATTTGATAATAGGCGATTAAAATGTCTAAAACCGAAGAGCAAATTCATTTTAATATGCAACAAGTAAAAAATAAGGATTCGCAAATCGAATTGATTTTACGAAAAGCACTTTGGAATAAAGGTTTTCGATACAGAAAAAATGTTAAAAACGTTTACGGACATCCGGACATAGCTTTTATCGGGAAAAAGATAGCGATATTTTGCGATAGCGAATTTTGGCACGGCTACGATTGGGAAAACCGTAAAAATGATTTTAAGGTCAGACAAGATTTCTGGATTCCGAAAATAGAAAAAAATATAGAACGTGATAAAGAAGTTAATGCAAAATTGCAACAAGACGGTTGGACGATATTAAGGTTTTGGGGAAATCAAATCAAAAACGATTTGAACCTGTGTGTATCGATTATCGAAACAGCGTATAACAATAAAAAGAAGATTCGGCAAAAGAGGAAATAATGTATAAAACCATTGATTTATGTGCAGGGATAGGCGGAATACGAAAGGGCTTTGAAATGACGGGGCAATTTTGTAATGTACTTGCGGCTGAAATAGATGCAAGTGCCTGCAAAACATACGAACATCTCTACAACGAGAATCCCAAAAACGATTTAACTTCGGAAGAATTCAAATTGAAAGTCGATGCTTTGGATTATGATATTTTACTCGCGGGATTCCCTTGCCAAACATTCAGCCGTGCGGGATTGGAAAAAGGTTTCGATGATGATGAAAAAGGCATTATTTTTAATCATATTGCCGAAATAGTGCAGAGAACTCGTCCCAAGGCAATATTTTTGGAAAATGTTGATAATTTGGTCAGACATAACGCCGGAAAAACTTTCGAAATAATAATTACAACATTGGAAAAAAAGTTAAATTATAAAATTATCGGCGTTAAAACCGATAAAACGGGAGAATTAAAATACGACGGTAAGGATTTTATAAGAAATTCAAAAAATTTCGGAGTGCCGCAAAACAGACCGAGAACTTACATAATCGGTTTTGATAGATTGCTTTACGGAAATGCGGTTGACGATTTGGAAAATACTTTACCGGTTTGCAATGATATTAAATTATATAACGACCTAAATGATTTACTCGAAATGCACGCCCCCGAAAAATACTATATGTCTTCGGGATATTATCAAACTTTAATTAAGCATAAGGAACGCGAGCATAAAAAGGGCAATGGATTCGGGTATGTCATTGTCAATCGCCCCGAAGTAAAGTTACCCATAGCTAACACTTTGTTGGCTACCGGCGGGTCGGGCAAAGAACGAAATTTGATTTTAGACCCCCAACCGGGAATTGCGGGAAGAATTGTCAAAGGTAAAAAAACGCCGCTGAATAATGATTGTGTCAGAGTTATGACCCCACGCGAATGGGGAAAATTACAAGGCTTTATCAATTATGCTTTTTTAGAAAACGGAACGGATGCGTTTTCGTTTCCGGCAGGAATCAAGGACGGACAAATGTACAAACAATTCGGTAATTCCGTTACAATTCCCGTTATAAAAACAATGGCTGAATTTATGTTGAATTGTTTGTTGCGGTTGGAAACAAAATAATATATTTAAAATACAGTCGGTGGCAGAGTTTTTGACACCGACTGTATACATTTTAAAAATATTTTTAAAATGTAGCGAAATAATTTGAAAATAATATTGACAATTACATTTGCGAAATATATAATATATACAAAAAATAATTTTAAAGGGTGAGCTATGAGTAAAGGTTCCGAAACAAAAAGAGAGTGCTTTGTAAGATTAGCGGAAGCAAGAACAAATAAGATACTCGATATGCTACGGCTATTGGGTAATTGTTCGAGCAGAAGCAATTACGAATATACAGACGAAGATATCAAAAAAATTTTTACGGCAATCGAAAAAGAGGTCAAAAATACCAAAAATAAATTTTTGGGAATTGACACCAAAGAAGAAAGATTTAAATTAGATTGAGGATATATTTGTGAAAGAAGTATGTTGGGACTTCCCACTTTTGGGAACGGGCAATCAAAGCGGAAATAATATTGCGGCTATAACCATGTTTAAGGGTAGCGGCATTATGGACGGTTTAGCAAGAGAAGTTTGTCAAAATTCTCTTGATGCAAAAGATAAAGAGCTTTCGCCCGATACCCCGGTAAAAGTCAAATTCGAACTTGCGGAAATCGAAAAGAACGCTTTTCCGATGTTTGAGGGTTACAAAAAGGCTTTGGATAGCAGTATCGCATATTGGTCTACAAGTCCTTTAAGCACGCCAAAAATAATGGAGTTTTTGGACAATGTAAAAAAAGCGTTGTCGGCAGATAAAATCCCCGTACTTATTATGAGTGATTATAATACCGTAGGCTTAAACGGTGTAAATGCACAACAGGGCGAAAAGTCATTTTGGGATTTATTGGTAAATGTCGAAGGTATTTCTATCAAACAAGATGATAGCAGTGCGGGCAGTTTCGGTATAGGTAAAAATGCTCCCTATGCTTATTCCTCATTAAATCTTGTATTCTATAACACTTTGGCAAAAGACGGCGGGCGCGGATTCGAGGGAGTAGCGAGATTAGTTACTACGCAAAAAGAATATAACGGCACCCTGCGCCCTACTCAACCTATCGGCAAATATCTTTATTTGGAAGATGAATATACGGGGAGACCGATACTCCCCACGGATAACTGTCCGCTTGCCCAAATAGATATATTTAACAGAACGGAAATAGGTACGGATGTTGCCGTTTTCGGATTTAAAACCAACGAGTATGAAGATTGGGAAAAGAATATTGCAATAGCCATAATCAAAAATTTTATTTTGGCTATTTTAAACGGCAAACTCGAAACGGAAATCAAATCTTCAAAACAAAGTTATTTTGTTTCAAAATCCAATATCGAAACTTTGCTTTTCAAAATATTTGCCGAAGAACCTCAGCTGAAATATACTCGACAAATTTATGAAACCATAACTCGCGGCGAGCATAAAAAAGTTACGATTGCGGAAGAAAACGATTTAAGTATTTATGTGAAATACGAAGATTCGTATGCGCAATCTTTATCTCGATTCAGGTCAACCGGTATGTTGATTAACACAACTTATTCCGATGTGCTCCCTCATTTTTCCGTTGTTCTGATTGTAAACGATGTCGGAGAAATGGAATTGAGTAAAACGTTGCGTGAGGCAGAGCCGCCCCAACATACCGAATGGAAAGCAAAAAACGTAACCGACAATGCTCCTTTAAGACATAAAGTTTCAAAATACTTACGAAAAATCACAAAAGAAATTCAACTTATTTTGGATGAATTCGAAAAAGCGGAAATAACGGATAAAATGGATGCCGGCATAGGAAATTATTTGCCCGATTTGGCAGACGGCATAGGCTCCGATGAGGGTAATGACGAATTAAAGACCGACATAAAAATAAATGAAATTGCCTCGTATGAGGGGAAAGTATTTTATAACAGACAATACATAAATGCCGAAAGCGGCGAAGGGAAAAACACTCCCGATTACGGAATAAAAACAGGAAAGAAAAAACGCAAAAAGAAGAAAAAGAACAAAATCCCGGCTGTTTCTCCCAAAGGCGGTTCGGACAAAGGTGTTGTTCCTGGAAGCGGAAAAGTAAAAATCGTTTCACCTAAAATCGTTGAACATAGAATTTTTTATAAAGGCGCAAACAAATATCAACTTTATATAAATTGCCCCGAAGATTATAATAGGGTGTTTATCAATTTTTATGCGGGACGAGATGACGATAAAAGCGATTCGGTTATCGTAAAAAATATCAAACAGGAAAATATCCCGAGAGCGGATGTAAATTCGGAAAAAATAGGACCTATTTCATTGCATCAAGGCGATAACAAGATTTTTATCGAATTTGAAAACAATGAAATTATGGCATTGGTGCCTACGTTTACTATGGAGGTTAATAATGAGAAACAAGGTAATTGACTACCCTCATCCCGTTTTAAACGCATATTCTGACGATTTCCGAGATTCGGAATTTTCTATCGAAATTACCAATCACAGCGATACGGGAAATTTATTAAAATTCGAAATAAAATGTTCGTTGAGATGTGAAGGCATTATAAAAATGATAACCGACGGGATAGCCAAAATAGTTTTGAGGCTAACTTGTTTTCGTACATCTTACAGAGATTTATTCGAGTTGGATTTAAATTCCTCTTCTACTATAACCGTTTCCAAAAAACTTGTTACGGATGTAATCGATTTGCAGGCGATGATAGTGGCAAATTACGATTATGATACTTATGAATTATCGGAATTCAATCAAAGTTTTTTCGGCGCGCAAAGATTTAATTTAAGAAAGGGCGATATTATAGCTTATGAGCCCGGTGTGAAGATAAAATTAGATACTGTTTTGGAAAAAAATATGGCGGGAATTGTTCTTGTTGCCGTTGACCCCGAAATTTCGGAAATGAAAGTCAATTATGCAACAAAAAACGAAGAAAACCCGAAATTGAGCGATTATATCGTTATAACGCTTCCGGAAACCGAATACAAAAATTATGCTAAATTAAGGACTAAAAAACATTTAAAAAACGGTATAGAGCGGTTCTTGCAATCTTCCCTCATTTTGCCGGCTATAACGGAAGCCATATCCAAATTAAGAATGGAAAAATACATAATCGACAATTATGAAGATGAAGATATTTTATATCAAGGAACTGTTTGGGCGGATTCGCTATTAAAGGCTTTGTCCGATTTGGGAATAGATGATTTGGCAAATTGCAAGGATTCCGATTTCGAACTTGCAAATAAAGTTCTCGGCAACGTGGAGAGCGATTCGATAAATAACCTTATGCAAAAGATGACGGATTGGTCAACAATCAAGCAGCAGGAGGATGATATACCTTGAATTTAATATATTTTACCAAAGATGCTTACAAAGCATTAAAAAAAGATTTAGATGTAAATAAAGAAAATTATTATAAAGACGAGCCTTGGTTGCCAGATTATTTTGCACAAATCGGATTAGACGAATTCTATAAAACTTCTTCGGTTGTTGTCCCCAACATACAGTTGTTATATAGCGGCGATGATAATGAAAGCAAAAATAAAGACGATTTATCAAATATAAGGCTTTTATATTCGGCATATAAAGATAAAATAACGCCTTTACAAGCGTCCAATCCGTTATTATGGTCTGCTCTCTGTCATATGACGTTTAAGGATTATGTTTTAAAACGTTGGAAAAAAGATAACGGCACGGTTAGGCTTGACCAAAGATTCTTTGCTACGGAAGGACGTGGTTCTTTATTATATTACAATGCCATTTCACGTTTGTGGTGGTCGGGTTATTTAACTTATGATGAAGATAAAGCATCGTCAAATCCCTGGCATTTAACCGAAACATTATTTTCGGCGCAACAAATTCAAAAAGATTTATTTGACCAGTCGTTCAGTATGAATAGAACAACGGTTAAAGGACTATTGAGGGCATTAAAACAAATACAAGCCGAAAACGGAAATTATTGCACAACGGTTTTCAGACAATGTTGTGATTCATATATTAACCACTACGGGGCAGTTTCGATTTTGGATACGCTCTCTGCCGAAGATATAGAAAAAATAGCCTATGACTATATGCGTAAATCCATTAAAACCACCTCAACAATTTAAACAAGTTTAAAATCACTTGTATCAAGCTCGCACACGCATCATCGCCAAACCCCGCTTGAAATGATATTCACCACGCAATAAGTGGAACATATTTTATAAGGCAAGCTACATACGGCTTGCCTTTTACAATAAAAAATAACGCAAGCCGAATGGTTCAACTTACGTTATGAGTGGTGCACCAAAAAAGAGAGTGGATTTGCCACTCTCTTTTTTGGTGCTTTTCGCAAGGGGGTTGAATAAGTCCGCGCGAGCCGCAAAGCGACGCTTTCGCCAAAGGCAAAATACAAGCGCCAAATAACGGGGTGGGTAGCCGCCCCGTTTTTGCGTGTTTTTTGTGAAAAATTATTTTTTTATATATGGCATAAACGGAACGTCCTGTGCAGGCTCCGTGTGCGCCCCTCATTATGTGATAAACTTATTCCTTGCGCGACGGAAAGATAGCCGCATATAAAAAATTATAGTAAAATTTATTTTGTTAATATGGCTACCATTTTAATCGCTATAAAATGTTTCTTCCATCCAGTGTGAAAAATGATAATCGGAACCTTGAGATAAATACATATCGGAATATAAAAAGGTTAAAACATCCTCGTCTTCCAAAAAATCAAAAACCCAATCCTTCCAGTCCGTTGCCGCTTTCAATCTTGAATCGCTTTCTATCAAAAATTCCGATTCATCTACGGCTAAAATGCAGATAATCTCTTCCAGAATGTTGTGCGCTCTCATATCGGCGCCGGAATTGGCGCGTCCTCGCAAATTAATAAGACTTGCTTTCATTTGATATAAAAATTCGTAATTATATTCCATCAGGAACTGAGGGGGGAGAATGGGAGCCAAAAACGAAGCGTCCAACTGTCCGATATGCGTACCTTTACCTTTAGAAGAAAGTTCTTGCATATCTTCGCAAATATAGTCCAACAAAATATTGCTTCCAATTACAAATGAAGCCGCCGCAACTTCGCCAAAATTTTTTTCCAGATATTTCGACCACGCTTTGTCGGCCCGATAATCGAATGTTTCTAACGAGTCGCCGGTATTGTCATCCGCCGGTAATATCTTCCAATTTAAAGCTCTGCAAACCCCCTTGCACTTATCTTGCCTGATGGATTCCCCCGCCTCATAACGGCACCACGTCTTGATGCCTACCCCCGCTTTGCGGGCGGCGTCTTCAATCGTCAGCCCAAGTTCGGTTCGCCTTGCCCTGATTTTTTTTGCCAATTCCGTGCTTCCGCCAATTGATTTCTGTGCCATATCAAACTCCTTTATTTATGACTTGTCAGTATATAGTCAGTTTATCACTATCAATATGCATTGTCAAGTGTTTTTGAAAATAAATTTTAATTTTTTTAGTTCGCGCGGGGTATGTCTGTAATTGCGCAGCCGATTAAAATAAAGTTTGTCATAAAATATGACGACGAAATAATAACGCGTCATATGAAAGCAGATATTGCGAAATGAAAGAATAGATGTTCAAAGCTATTGTAACCAACCGAAAATTTGCGATAAAACTAAAAAAACAGGTATGTACCCTGTCTTTGTGTTTAAAAAAGAATGTTAATTTTTTATATAACGTAAGGACAATGCAATGGTCGGACGTTTCTTGCGCCTTACATTATGCGCAATTCAAAAATTATACAGCTTTAAATCGGTGTATTAATAACAGGCTTAAAATTTGTTCTTTGCGCGCTTTGGATTGAGGGCTGTTCTAAAAAAGCGTCAGATACTAAAATAAATTACGATTTGTCGATGTGCGCAGAGCGATGGTTGAAGGTTAATCCTTGACATTCGAGTATCGGAATGTTATACTGTTTCTAAAATGGTTATTGTCTGATTAATAATTATATAATTAAAAATATCGGTTCGAAATGTGCAATATGTTGCACGTTATTAATAAATTTTTTCTTACCGGTCACTATTTTAACAAAACATTATACTTTGTTTAACGAAAAAACAGATGGAAAGTTGTTCGTTGTCACTGTAGATAGTTATTCATTGTGTATAAGGCGGATAAAGCGATTTACTATGAACAGAAAAATTTTGTTGATAGAGCCAAATTATAAAAACAAGTATCCCCCTATGGGGCTCATGAAACTTGCCACATACTTTCGTAAATGCGGAGATGACGTACGGTTTTTTAAAGGCGATTTAAAGGATTTTGTCGCCGACATGTTCTGTGAGGAATTGACGGCTTCGCTTAACTTATCGCATCCCGAAATCTTATGGACTCAATATTTCTCTGCCTTGAGCTATACGATAAAAACAGGGAAATTGAAGGCGATTGAAAACATTTCCGCTTTTAAAGATGATGATGTTTTAAACGAAGTTAAATCCTATATGGAAAAGTATAGAAAGAAGGAATATTTCACCAATCCTCGATTTGATAAAGTCGGCATAACAACACTGTTTACTTTTCATTGGGATATTACAATTAAAACCATAAATTTCGCCAAGAGATTGTGCAAATCTGCCGACGGGGTCTTGATAGGTGGCGTAATGGCCTCATTGTTACCGAATGAAATCTATCGCGAAACGGGGATAATGCCCCACGTGGGGTTATTAAATCATCGTGGCGATATAGACGAAGGCAACGGGATAATAATAGATACTCTTCCGTTAGATTATTCGATTCTCGAAGAAATTGATTATGAATATCCGACGCGTAACGCTTATTTTGCATATATGACGCGCGGCTGTGTAAATAAATGCAAGTTTTGCGCTGTGCCAAAGCTTGAACCTAAATACTGCAGTTATGTCGGTTTATCTCGATTGATTAAAAATACCGATTGCCGATTCGGAGCAAAAAGAGATTTATTGTTGTTGGATAATAATGTTTTGGCATCCGAATGTTTCGAAAAAATTATAGACGAAATAAAGGCGAGCGGATTCGGCAAAGATGCGGTTTTTACAGATGTTAACGAATACGATATTACTATACATAATCTCCGAACCTCTTATAACGACAGGGCTTATATAAGAAAAACGGTAAAATTATATAAGGCGCTGATGCTTATCGTCGATAACTGTGATTGTAAAGCTATAGAAAGTAAGCTCGCAGAGGCGCATTGCCTTGATTTTCATACCGCAAGCAAGGAAGAAATTCTGAGGTTGGATGATTTTATTCGTCCTATCTATGCGGCATATTATGCTAAAAGGAGAAAGCGCTCGTTAAGAAAAGTTGATTTTAATCAGGGTCTTGATGCACGGCTTGTCACCAAAGAAAAAATGCTGAAGCTTTCCGAGATTAATATTAGTCCGCTTAGAATAGCGTTTGACCACTGGAGCTTACGCAAAGAATATGTAAAAGCGATAAAAATTGCGGTAGCTTGCGGCATCAGACATTTATCGAATTATCTGCTTTATAATTTCGAGGATACGCCGGAGGAATTGTATAATCGTTTGCGGCTTAACGTCGAACTGTGCGAAGAACTTAATGCGACGATATACTCATTCCCAATGAAATATCATCCGATAAGCGACCCGGATTATTTTAAAAATCGTAATTATATCGGACGGCATTGGAATAAAAAGTTTATACGGGCCGTTCAAGCGATTTTAAATGCAACTAAAGGCAAAGTCGGCCGCGGGCTATCTTTTTTCGAGGGCGCATTCGGACGGACATACGATGAATTCGAAAAAATCATGTGGATGCCTGAAACGTTTATTATATACCGCGGGCAATATGACGAAAGGCTTCGGGAAAAGCTCGGCTCAAAATATAACCCCAACGGCAGGGAGTGCGACTTGACTAACGAATGGTGGAAAAAATTTTCATCATTGCCCCCTGAAAAAGCGGATAAGGCAAAAGCTATTATCGCAAAAAACGTTTTTATTAATACAGCTGATTGCGATGACCCGGATATTCAGAGCTTGCTCGAATATTATAAAATTACAAGAGAGGATGCGTTAAAACCTGTAAATGGAAAATAATCAACCAAGAAAAAAAATTAATGTTTGGCTCGATGAAGAGGAGCGGAAACGCGAGAAAGATAAACAAAACGCGCAGGGGCGTTTGAAGGCTAAAAAGCCGAAAGCGCTTACCGAGGAGCGCAGTTACGACGAACAATTCGTTGCGTGGATAGATATTCTCGGGATAAGGAATAAAATCAAAGATGTTACCAAAAACAATGCGGAAAGTATTTTTCACATTATGGGCAGTCTGAATAAATATCTAAAGGATAATTGCGATAAATACTATAACGCAGATAAACTTCACTATACACAGATTGCGGACGGAGTTATTATTGCGTGTGATGTGTCTTTAGCGCGCGAAATATGCGAAATTGTCGCGGCTATTCAATGGAGAATATTTATAGAACTCGGGCTTTTATCTCGCGGAGCGATAACCGTGGGGGACATAAGCGTATCGGAAGAATTGGGCTCTATGATAATAGGTCCTGCGTATGTGAGCGCTTATGTTGTGGAAAGTGAGATAGCCATATTTCCACGTATAGTTGTCACGGATGAAGCCATGACAAAGCTTAGTCCGCTAAAAGCCAATCTGAAATTCATAAAACAGGATGTTGATAAGTTTTGGTACATCGATTTTATAGAATATATAATAAAATTAAATAAATTACAGCCAAATCAAGTTTCTCAATACCTGATAAGTTATAAGGTTGATTCGGTGCTTAAAGAAGGATATAATTGCGACGACAGTCACATCAGACAAAAATACGGCTGGACGTTATCGCTATTAGAGTCGCATACTATAAAAATTTAACAAATCGGAGAAAAAACATGGAAAAGACAAAGTTGGGGATAGGGATAAGATTGCTTGAAACATTGACATCGGCATTGTACGAAGACCCCGTTGTGTTGTTCAGAGAATATGTTCAAAATTCAATCGATTCATTCAAGCGTTCTGCCGGCAATCAACATAAAATAGAAATAAACATTGATAGAAAATCAAAAAACATTACTATCTTAGACGACGGCGACGGTATCCCTAAAGAGCAATTTGAAAATAAAATGAATTTGATAGCCGGTTCGGATAAATCGGGCGAACTGGACCAGATAGGTTTTCGCGGCATAGGCAGACTCTCGGCGATGCCGTTTTGCACAACGTTGCGTTTTATCAACAAAGCTCCCGGCGAAACAAGTGTACAACGTTTCGAATGGAACGGTAAAAAATATAAAGACATGCTTTTGGCTGCCAAAAGTAAGGAGCTGGAAGATATTATCGGGGAAATTACGTCATCGCGTCTTGATGAAAAATATGAAGGTGACGAACAAGAGCATTTTTTCAAAGTAGAAATTATAGGGTATAACGAAGAAATAGACCTGCTTGTCGAAAAATCCAAAGTATTAAAAGAAAAATTAAAGTTGCTTCTTCCTTTAAAGTACGCGCCTGATTTCGAATTTCAAGATATTATACATGAGCACTATCGTAATTTTATGGGCGGTTCGCTTGAAGATTTTGAAGCGGATATATTTTTGGATGGCGAGCCCTTATATAAACCATATGCAAACGAACATATTCTTGAGTCGGATATAATTTTTTGGGATTTGCGTTTCTTTTCCTCTGACAGCAGTCTGCCAGATGATAAAGTCGGCGTTTTGTGGTTTACTTTCAACCGTAAAATTGAGGCAGCGAAGCTTAAAGGACCGCGCGGCATTTATGTGCGCTCAAAAAATATGTTACTTGGCGATGAAACGGCAATCACAAATGCAATCAAGCAAAACGGAGCGGACTATATTTCAACGCATCGCGAAATCGAACAAACCGTGCAAGGCGTTTATGGGGAGATTTTGCTTAATAACATAAATTTGTCCGATAATGCCAGAAGAGATTGGTTTAAATTAGATAAATATGCCGCATATTTAAATAATATTTTAATAGATTTTCTTAAAAAACTTTATAATTATCGTTACGCCGCGTCGAAGATGTTTAACGATAAAGCTAACGATAGCAAGAAGGAAGAAAATGTTATTAAGGCTTTTGACGAACTGACTAACGGAATAAGCCGCGACACTTTTGTATCACAAATTCTTAAGAGTACAAAAACCAAAGAATCTTCTTCAGAACTTAAGTATGCCGAAGAAGATATTCCGAATCAACCCATAACAGTAAAGAAAATTTATGAAAGTATTTTGCAATGTATACACAAATATTATATAAATGAAAAAAGTAAAGATTTTGAAGAGTTTTTGAAATTACGGGCTTATTTGAAAAAAAATTATAAAAAGTAATATGCTAATATTATAACGGGGCGGGTAGCCGCCCCGTTTTTGCGTGCTTTGAAAGGTAGCCGCTGTTGTGCGGGGGCGGGAGGGGATTGGTTCTCTGTTTTTCGACAAAATAACAAAAATTGCGGGGGAACGCCGTATTTCTTGACTTGCGCTTTGAAAAATATTAAAATAATCTTATCCGGGGGAAAGGTCCCGGCGCGGCGAAAATAAACGTGAAAATATTTATCGCTTTAATTTTTTCAGCCGCGGCGGGCGCCGCGATTTTCACGAAAATTTAATCTGTTCGCCCGTTTTTATACTTTCCGTGCGCTGAAAAGCGCGTATCCCGACGAGTTATTCGGGCAATATTTGCGGGCGGAAAGGTTTCGCGCGGGCGCAAAGAGGTGAAAAATGGATATCCGTTGGGACGTGGAAAAGTATAAAAAGAATTTTGCTTTCGTATACGGTTACGGCGAGGACGTTATAGACCTTTTGGACGGCGACGGGGTAAGAACCGTACTCGATATCGGGTGCGGCAACGGCGCTCTCACCAAAAAACTTTACGATAAGGGCTATAAGGTGACGGGGCTGGATTGCTCGGCGGAGTTTCTCGAAGCCGCCGCGGAAAAATACCCGTACATTCCTTTTATTAAGGCAGACGCGGCGTCCTTCGTTATTCCCGAAGAAGTGGACGCGGTCTTTTCGAACGCGGCGCTGCACTGGATAGATAAATCCCGCCAACAAGACGTGCTGGCGTGCGTATGCTCCGCGCTAAAAAAGGGCGGGCAGTTCGTATTCGAGATGGGCGGACGGGGCAATAACCGCATAATACACGGTTGCCTTGCCGAAGCTTTCGCGCGGTACGGCTACGCGTATTCGGCGCCCTTTTACTTTCCTACCGTGGGGGAGTATTCTTCGCTTTTGGAAAAGGCGGGGTTCGAAGTCGTGTTCGCGCGGCTTTTCGAACGTCCGACGGAGCTTTGCGGCGGCGACGGCCTTAAAGACTGGATAAATATGTTTGTCAAAACCCCGTTTGAAGCCGTGCGCGGGGAGGAAGAAAAGCGTGAAATCATAAACCGCGCGGCGGAAAACGCGCGCGGGCAACTGTATAAGGACGGCAAATGGTACGCCGATTACGTGCGGCTGAGAATGAAAGCCCTGAAACTTTGAACGGCGAAAGCGGGGACGGGGTTCCCGCTTTTCTTTTTCTTAATTGTTTTAAACCGCCCGCGCGCCGTTGACTTATCCCCGCAAAAGTGATAAAATCGATTACGGCGCGCGGGAAAGCGCAGACTGTCCGGACGGTGCTTATGATTAAAAATTTACTTAAAAATCTGGTCGCGAATATTTTGTGCCTGTTTATAGCGATGGGCATATTTTACTTTTTTCTGCTCGTCGCGGCGACCTTGCTGGTTGCGGACGTCGTTTCCAACCTCTCGGACGCGTTGGGCGCCCTTTCCGCCCTTATCGGTTCCTCCGTCGCGCAGTCGTCCGCCTCGGTAGAGGAGTTTCTTTCCTACTCTTTCGGAAAAATCGATTGGAACAGGAGTATCATCGATATAATCGTGCAAATTCTTTCCACCGATTGGTTGCAGACGACGGTGAAAGGCTTTTTACAGACCCTCGATTTATCCACCGAAGGTTTCGGCGAAGATTTTTCTTCCATACTTTCGGTGTTCAGGGACAGGGTCGTGGCCGACGTCGCGGTGGCGGCGGCGCTGATAGTACTCGGCGTATTGCTTGCGGATTTCGCGACGGGGCTTGCTTTGCGCAACCGCACGGCTAAGCGCAATTTTAAAAAATTCCTGCTTGCGCATACCGTCGTGCCGTTGGTGCAGACGTTGATTATAGCGGGGTTCATTGCGCTTATTTCGGTTATAAAATTATACAGCCTGC
>CANQGD010000028.1 GCA_947601445.1 uncultured Clostridia bacterium
TCAGCGGACACGAGGCAAAAAATCTTGTAGACGGCAGTCGTTCGACAAGTTGGCAACTTGACGGTTGGCGGAATGCGGAAAACGAGTTTGTAGCCATTTCATTCGACTTTACCTCTCCGAAAAATGTCGGATTGATTCGTCTGTTCGGAGACCCCGATTCCAATTTGGTATCCGAGTACAGCATTGCCATCTACACCAAAACAGCCGACAAGGACGGCAACATCGGCAATTGGAAACGCCTTGGCAAGGGCGCCGTCGGCTATACGATTTCTCCGCAAAGCAACAACTTTACAAGCATACAAATCACGGCAAACAGTTACTACGGTATTCAGTTCCGCATTTACCGCAAGACGGATTTGATGTCTCCTCTCAGTTATGAGTTTGGAGAAATCGAGTTTTATCCGCCCAGCCTTGTAACAGGTAGACCCATCACGGACAGCAGCGAACACGAGGATGTCTACGACATCAGCTACATTCTTGACGGAAACACGTCCACTTACTACGAGACGAAAAAGGGTGTGTTCCCCGCGCACTTCACGGTGGATATGGGACAAGACTATTTTGTCAAGTATATCAATATTCATCTTCCGCCGCTGCTTTTGTGGGCGGCGCGCGATCAGGAAATAGAAATTTCCGGCAGTCACGACGGCAAAACATTCTTTATGGTAGTGGCAAAAACAAAGTATACATTCGACCCCGCAACGGGCAATATGATTTCCCTCGTGCTGAATGAGCCGGTATCTATGAGGTATATCAAAATAGAGTACTTCTCCAACAGCGAGGGTTACGGCGGACAAATCTCCGAACTGTATGTCTACGGAGAGTAAATAGAAAAAAATAATTTTTACGGAGGTAACAATCATGACAAAAACGAAGCTCACGGTAGCGCGCCTTGTTATGGCGGTAATACTGATAGTTTCGCTGACGGCGCTTGCAACATTTGCATTCGCCGACGAAGCGACAGAGCCTCAAACAAGAACGTTCGACAAGCGGTTTGACAGAATGTTGGACGACGCTTCCGGCACGGACGGAGTGCTGCCGGCATACCGTCACATTGTGTGGCAAGCGGGACAAGCCGACGACGTAACGGACCCTGTTTACAAACTCGGCAGCGCCAAATTGGCAGATGAGGGGCTCGCAAGCATAACTCTCACCGTTCGCAGCTCGCAAACCAAGATCGCCGATCTGAGACTCGGTCTGAGACTTGCGGGAGTGGACAAGGACGAAGCGTGCGCCATTGTGGATCTTTCCAACGCCGACTATCCCGTTGAATTCAGCTCGGGTGAAGACATCGGTACCGATTGGACGGAAATGACCTTTGATTTCAGTCAATGGGACGATATTCAATTCAACGATGACAACCACACCAAATTCAGCGACGAGGGCGTCAAAATCGAAGGTTTCCACCTGTTCTCCGACAGCAGTAAGGGCGGCGAACTGGATATACAAAAAGTTGAGTGCACCGTCGGTTCATCCACAACGATTTTGCAAAACTTCTCGGGCGAAAAGAATATGTATTGGGACGGTGGTGAAGCCGGTACCTTTACGGATTTTGGCAGACGCTACAACATTACTTCTACCAAAGCGGTAAGCAGTGACGTGGCAACAAGCAACAACCTCGACGGCAAGTACAATGCAGTGGTATTGTCCGTTGCCGGCACGGGCACCGTAACGGTTGCTCCCATTAAGGGAGACGGCAGCAAGGGCGAAGCAAAAGCTTGGGCAAACCTCACCGATCTCAACGGCACGGCGGTTCCCGCTATTACCGCAACCAGACAAGATATTGTCGTTTCGTTGGATAGCCTTGGCGAAAAAGCCGTCAAGGGCGTTGAGTTCAATGTCAGCGGCGGCGAACTCAATGTATTCGGAGTGTTCTTTACCAATTTGGAAGTTCCCGCTGTTGGCGAGGCTCCCCATCTCGATACGGAAAGCATTGCTTATATGACCAAATTCGGCTTTGATGCCGACAAAATCGACGGCGATTACGATCAAGCAATTGAAAAGTATAGTCAATACGGTTTGACCTATATTCTTTCTTACGGCGGTGCAACAAACGTCAAAGTTACAAACGGACACCTTGTGTTCGACAACACTTCGAATGCACAGGAATATATTCAAGCAAAAGTCAGGTCCACTGTCGGTAGCGAAGGCAGACGTTATCTTGTACTCAAATACAAACTCGAAGACGGTGCAACGCTCGATAACTTCCGTTTTGCAAAATTAGATACAAACGACGGTTCAAGCGATATTATATATGCAAATCAAATGAAATCGGCAGAGGGCGTGGACGCCTGGTCGGATAGCAACCCGTATTATTCGGCAAGCGGTTACAGCTATCTTGTCGTAGACACGGTCGTCACCTTCGGCAACAACGATGTATTTGGTTTGGATATGTATTACAGCGGCGCAGGCAAATTGTCCATCGACGAAATCTTCTACGCCAATCAAATTGTCCCCGAGGCAGAGCTTTCGGAGAACTTTATCGGTGAACCGAGAGTAAAAGAAATACCCGTCGGCGTCGATTACCAATATCTCGACGGTTTCGAGCTGGACGGACAAGTTCACGACGGCATTGCCGTTACGCTCAAAGGCAGCGAGGGAACGTCTCTCAGTCAATTGAGATTGCAATTTCAAGCCGGCTCCGTAAGCGAGGAAAGATGGGTATTCGAAAATACTGCGGGCGTTCTTCGCGATGTGTACGGCAATATGTTCCCCGATATTACCACCGAGGAGCAGGTTTACATGATCGACTATAAGCAATCGAATATCACTCCCGGCACAACAAATCTTTACTTCCACTTTACACAGGGTGAAGTTGCACAGACGATCACGATCGAATCCATTCAATATTTCGATTACAAAACAATGGATGTCTCCGACGAAGTGCTTGCCGAAGATTTCCAAGGTAAGGAATTTACCGCAGATGCCACAGGCTATAAATATGTCGGTTGGGCAAGCGGTGAAGCTCGCACGGGCATGGACTTTGCTTTGCTCGAAGTAGAAGGCAACATTTCCAAACTGCGTCTCGGAATGGACGCTGAGACCATTTGGTTCGAGGAAAACACCGCGGGTACTTTTGTGGACAAAGACGGCAATATGTTCGACCTTACCGAAACGGGAAAGAGAACATTGGTTATCGACCTTGCCAAGAGCGGTGTACCCGCAACAATAACGGATATTCATTTCCACAACGACTTTGCAAATGTCGGCGACGTGATCAAAATAACGTCTCTCAAATTTGCGAAAGATTTGACTGTCCCCTATGAGGATATTCTCAAAGACATCCCCGTCAACGATGACGCCAAACCCACGGTCGACACGTTCGAAGTTTCCGCAACAGGCACCGTCGGAAAGGAAATTTCCGTCACTGTAACGGCAAGCGACAACTATTCGGCAGCATCTGCACTCGAAACAACGGTGACCGTCACTCGCGAAGGCAATGCGGTAACCGTCAGCGGCAACAAGTTTACACCCGATCAAGCCGGCACTTACACGGTTACGGTAAAAGTCAAGGACGAAGCAGGCAATGAAATAACGGAAAGCAAGACCGTCACGGTAAGCGCTCAGAGCAGTCAACCCTCCGATCCTTCCGACAATCCTTCCAACCCCTCCGATCCTTCCGATCCGACAACGTCCGAAAAGGACGGACTCCCCGGTTGGGCAATAGCGCTCATTGTCGTCGGTGCGATCCTGGTAGTGGGCGGAGCGGTTGCTTGCGTACTGATCATCAAAAAGAAAAAGAGTAAGTAATCTCTTGTAAGTTTTTCTCCTATCGAAAAACCGAGTCTTGTACTCGGTTTTTCCTGTTTTTACTTGAAAAACCTTTGTCAATATGCTAAAATTTAACAAACGGAGGATGATTTCATGCTTAAACTCATCACAGTGGACGACGAATATCTCGTACGGTTGGGACTGTCGCAAACTATCGATTGGCAGAGTTTCGGCTTCGAATTGGTGGCGGAAGCAATCAACGGCAAGGATGCTTTAAGCAAGATTCATGCTCTGCACCCCGATGTGATAATTTCCGACGTCAAAATGCCTGTTATGGACGGCGTGCAACTTGTTTCGGCGCTCCACGAGGAAAACTACGACGGTATTGTACTTATGCTCAGCGGCTTCAACGAATTTGACTATGCCAAGAGTACTTTTGAAAAGGGTGTGTTCAAGTACTTGCTCAAACCGTTGGATAACAACGAGCTTGTGCAAGCCGTGATAGAGGCGGGCAACAAGCTTGTCGCCGACAGACAAAACAAGGCTTTTATGCAAAGCGCGCGCTCCGATTTGCCCACTATTTGCGAAAAGCTCACCTGCGATGTGTTGCATGACAACGTTTCGGAAGAGATTGCCGCCAAATTTTCCTCCTACGGCATAAAGTTGCCCAAATGCGGAGTGACGGTTTATTGTCGTATCAGTCCCGTCGGTGAAATTTCCGAGCAGGACGTTCACAACGTACTTAAACAAATCGCCGACCGGATTGAGCAGTTGCTTGCGCCTGCATATGTGCTGAGATATTTTCTCGGCAATCACTTCGGTATGATAGTGGAAGAGAAAGATATTGACCGTGTGGAACAAATTTTGGTGCATTTTGTCAATAACTATGCGGGAGACCCGATTTCGGTGGGCGTTAGCGGTTTGTTTGAACGGGCAGAGGATATTCCTGAGGCGTATCGAATTGCCAAGCACGTGGCAAACAACAAACTTTACGAGGCTTTGAGTACGGTTGCAACTTACCGCGAGGCAGACAAACCCGTTTACAAAAAACACGTCGTTGAGGCTCTCAAATACGTTGCGGAAAAGTTTTCGGATGTCAATCTCGGCATACGCGATGTTGCGGAGTATCTTGGAGTATCCGAAAGTTATCTTATGCACCTGTTCAAGGACAATCTCAACAAGACTTTCAACACCTGCCTGACGGAATACCGTCTGCTTGTCGCCAAACGCATGCTGCTCTCCGGAAAGTGGCGAGTAAACGAAATTGCCGAAAAGGTGGGTTACTACGACGTAAAGTATTTCAGCCAAGTGTTCAAAAAGATCGAAGGCGTAACGCCCAGTGAGTATATAAAACGAGAGCATGAAAAAAACAAGTCTTTCTAAAAAATTTGTCGCCGTGTTTGCCTTTGTGCTGGTGGGGATATTTGCTCTGGTGCTTGTTGCGGTGCAGATAGTTGCCAACGTTACAACGCAGCAGTTTGTCAATGCCAACGTGCTATCCGGGCAGGACGCTATGGGCGAAAGTATACGCAAGTTGTTGGAAGAAGCCATCAACGGCTACACCCGCATGATGAATTCCGAGCACCTGTCCGACTTTGCCGTGGCTTTGCGCAGCGGCGGCGGTGAGGAGAAATTTGCCGCAGTTGTGGAGGACGCCGCCATTGATGAGCGTTATGTCAACGTTGCCGTGCGTGTGGACGACAGATGGTTCGCCTATTCGCCCGCGTTCGACTTGCCGCCGGATTCCTTTGCCGACCGCATAACGCAGGGTGACGAATTGCTGCTTGCCGATACCCATCTGCTGAAAGACGGGTATTTGCTTGTGGGCAGACGTCTGCAAAACAGCGCCAACAATCTTAGCGGAGCCATAGCCTTCTACTTGAACTGCACTGAACTCGACGACATTCTTGCCACCACCGACAGTACACTCGGTTACACATTTATTGCGGATGGCGGTTATACTGTTATCGGACGTTCGGATGATCTGCATGTGGGTGAGACCATAATGGAAAAACGCCTTTTCAGTCTGCAAGAGGGCGTTGAAAGACGGAATATCAACGGCGAGCTGTGCATAATCGCCACCCATGCCGTAAATCAATATGAACTCGGATGGAGCATTGTGAGCGTGCTGTATTACAACGTGTTGCAGCACGATTTGATAGTATTGAGTTGGGTACTATTGGGCATTGCGCTTGCCATGCTTGCCTTTGCCATAGTTTTTGCCGTGGCGTTGGCGCGTCGAACGGCAAAACCCGTTAACGAACTTTCGCAATATATTACCGAGGTGGACGTTGGAAGCTCCCTTCCACGCAGTTATCTCATCGGTAACGGCGACGAATTGCAGTTATTGAAGGATACCTATGACCAGATGATATTGCGCTTGAAGGACCTCATTGAGCAAAACAATATCAACATGGACGTGCAACGCAAGTTGGAAATCGATCAACTGCAAATGCAGATCAATCCGCACTTTTTGTACAATACGCTGGACGCCATTGCCTGGATGGCAAAGATAAAAAAACAGCCGGAAATCGAAAAATTGGTAATAGACCTTGCACGATTTTTCCGCCTCAGTTTGCACAAGGGCGACAAATTCGTGTCCGTATCCGACGAAGTTGAGCTGATTTATTATTTTATGGAAATTCAAAAGGCGCGCTTCCCAAACAGCTTGGCGTTGGTGTGCGATGTCGATCCCAATCTCAACAATTGTGTTACGCTCAAACTGATACTTCAACCCATTGTGGAAAACAGTATCAAACACGGTTTCCTGGGCAAAGAGGGCGTGGGCACCGTAACCGTCAAAGTGTGCGAGGAAAATGGAGACATTTTGTTCTACGTTAGCGACGACGGGGTCGGCTTTGACGTTCCCGACGATTTGTGGTCGCAAAACAGCGACGGCTTGGGCGGCTACGGTTTGCGCAATGTCAACGAGCGCATACGGTTGGAGTACGGCGAGGGTTATGGACTCAGCGTTGCCTCTAAAAAGGGCGAAGGTACCTGTGTTATCGTGAGGATACAAAAGAGAAATGTTTAGAAAGCTCTACAAAAATATCTTCAACAGCGTGTTTTGGCTGGCTTTTGCGTTTGTGGTGTTGCTTTCGGCGGTTTCGGGATTTGTCGTGTTGCGCAATCTCTACAACGTTTACGATTCTCTTTCCGAAAGCAGTGTGCGTCAAGCGGCAATGGACGGCAACAACACCCTCGCTTCGGTGGTCAACTTTGCCCGCAGCACGGCGCAGAACTCCGTAGTGGTGCTTTCGCTCACCGAAAACAAAACGGACAATGTCAGCAGAGTGCTGGCAACGCTTGTCAACTCCTCCTCCGAGATTGCCGGCGCCATTCTCTACGGCGAACAAGGACAACTGTTCTACTCTTCGGGCGTGGGGGATGTTCCGACGCTTTCCGACTTGCGGCAAAACGCACAATTGAATGAATTTTTCCAAAGCGACAGAGCTTATGCCGTTTTGTTGCGTAATGAGGCGGTGCCCTCTGTCTACAATCAAGTTTCCTACGAGACTTCACAGGGAGTTATTTCCTGCGTGTGCAAGGTTTACGACGGACAGAATACAGTTGGCTATCTTTTTGCCGACGTATTGCCTCAAAGCCTTTTTGCAAAGGTTTTATCCACAGCCGGTACAGACGAAACGGTAGTGGCATTGGTGACGCCGACGACAAGTCTTTCATCGCAGCCGTTGCCCAAACATAACAGAGTCCGCAATTTGTACTTTATCTTGCCGTTTGCGGGCGGCGGCGATTTTGTGTTTTGCCTTTCGCTTAAAGAATACTATATTAAGTGTCTTGTAATACTTGTCGTGTTGTTTGCCGTGGACGCGGTATGTATTATCGGTGCGGCGTTAGTGGCAAGACATATCGCCAAAAAAGTCACAATGCCGTTGGATAGACTCAGGCAAACCATGCAAAACGAAAACTTGCTTATTTGAAAAATTTTGCTTATCCGAACAATGACCGTGCTTGCACGGTCTTTTTTTCGTGCAGAATAACAACCTATTTTGCAGATTATCTCAATTGAATAAGTATAAAAACACATATATAATTTAACTATATATGTAGCAGTCTGCATTTTTGCGCAGTTGCTTTGCAATGGAGGTAACCATGAAAAGAAAACTGATTTGTCTTGTGATAGTTGCGGCTGTTTTGTGCGCGTTACTTTGCGCATGTCAGCCAAACAACGGAAAAATCAAGATCGCTGTGGGTTTTTGGCCGGAAAAATCGCAAACAAGCGACATAGCCATGTACGAGGAGTGGAAGGAAAATTTCGAAAGGGACTATCCGCAATACGAATTGGTTGCCGAACCCTATCAGTACAGTCCCGAAACGGTTGCGGCAAAGGGTAACACAGGCAACTTGCCCACGATATTCCAAACCTATTTTACCGAACCGGCAAGTCTCATTGAGGAGGGTTACATTCGCGATATAACCGAACAGGTGGAAGAGCTGGGCTGGCTGGACAAAATAGACGATTCTATGCGTGCACAGCTCACCGTGGACGGAAAACTCTACGGAATACCTCGCGACGGCTACGGCATGGGACTGTTTATCAATCTCGACATGCTTTATTCGTTGGACGTGATTACCAAGAACAGCGACGGCACTTACAATTTGTACGACGAAGAAGGCAAGCCTCTTTATCCCACAACGTTTGATCAAATAACCGAACTCAGCCGCATGGTGGTGGACAACTTCAACGATGCCTATGGTATTTTGATACTTTCCGCCAATAAAACGGGCGGCTGGCAACTTGCAAACATGGGTTGGAATTTCGGCACACAGGCGCTGGAAGTTAATGAAAACGGCAAGTGGACGGCGCATTTGGACGATGACGGAATGGTAAAAGCTCTTGAATGGATACAAGAACTTGCCACGGAGGGTTTGTGTTTTCCCAGCACTTCCTCAAACTATAACGACTGGCCCGCCAAGGTGGGCAGCAACAAGGTGATGATGGCATTTGTGGGTAACGATGCGCTTGCTCAGCCTATCACCAGCTACAATTTCAACAAAGATGACTTTGCATTTGTACCCATGCCCACAGGCAACGGCACCGACCGTCATGCATTGTTCGGCGGCACGCCCTATGTGTTTGCGGAAAACGCCACCGACGAGCAGGTGGAGGGCGCATTGCGTTTTCTCAAATATATCGGACGTAGTCCCGAAACGGACGAAATAGCGCTCGATGCAATGGAAAAGGGCTTTACTGTGGCAAGACAAAAGGGTATGCCGATTTTGCCCACCATCAAGGCGTGGAAGGATCAAGAATATCTTGCGATTGCCAACGAAATGGAAAACAAATACGTCAACGTGAACTATGAGTACTTCAAAGATTTCTTCGATACCATCTACGATATGAGGCGGGATGAGGAACCTTACTATTGCCAGGATCTGTACGGACTGTTGGATAACGCCATTCAAAATGTGCTGGCAAATCCCACAACAGCCAATCCGCTTGCGCAATTGCAAACGCAAAACAATCAATTTCAAAGCAGGTTTTTGGATAGAGTAAAGTGATATGAACAAGTACAAAACCGTCACGGCGGAACTACCCAAAGTACCGACAACGTTCGGACACAGACTAAAACGATTTTTGAAACGCAATTGGGGAGGGTGGGCGATCATGATCCCTTCCCTTGTGTTGTTTGCGTTTTTTATTTGGGTGCCGCTTATCGAAAACATTTCCTATTCTTTTTATGAGATAAAACGCTTCGAGCGGCAGTCCTTTGTGGGTTTTGAAAACTACGCAAGAGTTTTCAACGATCCGGCTTTCGGCAAAGCGGTGGTAAACACCTTTTTGTATGCACTGTGGTCGATAGTTATAGGCTTTTTGCTGCCGCTGTTTTTGGGATTGCTGCTTTCCGAAACGGTACATTTCAAAAGTCTGTTCCGCATTGGCTTGTATATCCCGAACATAATCAGCGGTATGGCGGTGGTGCTGATGTGGACAAACATTCTGGACGGCAGCAACGGCTCTATGATCAACGGTTTTTTGAGTTTGTTCGGTGCGGAACCGGTCACTGTTTTGTCGAACCCCAAATGGGTCATTCCCGTCATTGTTTTGGTAATGACTTGGCGGGGCGCCGGCGGCACGGTTCTCATATACCTTTCCGCATTGCAAACGGTTGACAGCACCCTTTACGAGGTTGCCAAACTCGATGGCGCGGGAGTGTTCCGCCGCATTTGGAACGTTACTTTGCCCTCCATTCGTCCCACGATCAAACTTTTGTTTTTATTGCAGATAATTTCGGTCTTTCAGGTATTTTACGAGCCTATGGTCATGACTGTGGGCGGACCGGACAATGCTTCTATCTCGTTGATGTATCTCTGTTACAGGTACACTTTCATCGATCATGATCCGGGCGCAGGCGCCGCGGTGGGCGTGATGCTTGCCATCATCATCGGCGCGCTGAGTATAGTGTATTTTGCTTTGAACAGGAGTACAAAACAATGAAAAAGCTTTTTGTCCGTATCGGCGACAGGATAAGTTCCGCTTGGAGAAAACGCACGCCGTTCAAAAACTGTCTCCGCAACAAATCCGAGGGTATAATTACGGGGATGGAGTACAAAAAATGGCCGTACAAGTTGCTGTATGTCGGCATATTGCTTGTGCTTTGTGCGGCAGTGTTGACGGCTGTGATTCCTGTGCTTTGGCTGTTTTTGGCCGGATTTAAGGATGCGCAGGATGTGTTCAAGGCGCCATTTACCTTCTGGCCCAAGTCCATAAATTTGGGCAAGGTGGTAGAAGTATGGAAGGTCGTCGGCTTTGGCAAGTACTTTTTGAACACGTTGATCCTGGTCATCGGCTCTGTGGTGTGCGCTGTGTTTTTCAACGGGTTGCTTGCCTATGCGGTATCCATTGTCAAACCCTGCGGACACAAAGTGGTTTATGGATTGATAATGGCAAGCTATATGATACCGGCGGTCGCGTCTCTTGTGCCGTTGTATGCCAACATAAACAAGCTTGGGCTCACCGGCTATGCAACGTTTGTCCCGCTGTGTCTTTTGTACGGCGCCAATAGCTATTACTTCATGATGATAAAAAACTACTTCGATACCATTCCCGAGGCACTGATAGAATCGGCGCGTATAGACGGTGCGGGCAACATGCGGATTTTTTTCTCCATGGTGTTGCCTCTGTCTCGTCCGATAATAGGAGTAGTGAGCATTTTCGCAATGACGGCTGCCTGGGCGGACTTTTTGCTGCCCTACCTGCTGTTGCAGGATCAGGAACTTTATACAGCCATGGTCGTTATCTACAATTTGAATTCGATCATGGGAAACATGTCGGATTTCGGTATTGACAAATATTTGATCGCCGTTGCGATCACGATACTTCCGCAAATAGCGCTGTTTGCCATATTCCAACGTCAAATCATGGGAACAGGTGCTAAAAGCGGTATCAAGGGTTAAAAAAACGAGGCATTGGGCACAACACCATGCGGATTTTGCCGCACGGTGTTGTGCATTTTGCAAAAGGAGATAGTATTTTATGGCAAAACAGGCAACAAGGTATTTTTCGATCCATCCTTGGGCGATAGTGGAGGACAGCTACGATCCTCAACGCAATCGCGTGGCAGAATCGGTATTTTCGCTCGCCAACGAGTTTATGGGAGTAAGGGGATATTTCGAAGAAGGTACTTCCGCACCGTCGTTGAGGGGCAACTATTTCAACGGAATATACGAGTATTCGCCCGAACAGTCGGGAGGGTATCTCGGAGTGGTACGTCGCACTCATTATATGGTAAACAGCGTTGACTTTTTTGCGACGGAGCTGAAAGTGGACGGCGTCAACTTCGATCAAGCGACGGCAAAGGTGTCCGACTACTCACGCGTTCTGGATATGAAAACCGGTGTGTTGAGACGTACTTTGGTGTGGCACTTGGCAGACAAACGCGTACGACTCAGCTTTGAGCGTTTTTTGGATATGGAGTATCCCAATCGTGCTTATCAACGTGTGGACATTTGCTCGGATAAGGCGGCGGATGTGGAGTTGATTTTCAAAACGGACTTCAATGTGCGGCATTGGGGACAGCCTACGAGTTGGCAACAAGTTGCCACGGATCGCAAAAACGCGGGCATTGTATGCAAAACGAAAACCACTTCGCAGCCTGTTGCCGGCGTATCCCATGTGTCCGCAAACAGCAAGGGGCGTTGGTATCTTTCCTTTGGTGACAAGGTTGCGTGCAATACTCTGCGTGTGCGACTGGAAGAAAATTTCGATTTTGTTGCCGAGAGACTTGTAGTCAACACTGCCGACAAAACGGCGGGCGATCCCAATCGGGTACTGAATTTTGCCTGTGAAGAGCTGAAAAGACAGATTGCCGAGGGCTACGAGGACGCACGCAAACGCAACGCCGAATATTGGAAACAATTTTGGCAGAATTCGGATATTCAAATAGATGGCGACGAGGCAAATCAGCAAGGTATACGCTTTTGCATATTTCAATTGCAACAAACCTATCACGGTGCTTTCCCCACCGACAACATAGGCGCAAAGGGACTCACCGGAGAAGCATACAGCGGTCATGCTTTTTGGGATACCGAAACATACTGTCTTCCCTATTATTTGTTCAACAATCCCGCTGCGGCAAAGTCCCTGCTTAGTTTTCGCTACAATACGTTGGAACAGGCCAAGCAGCGTGCTCGCGAGTTGGATTGCGTGGGCGCATGTTATCCAATCGCCACGTTGAACGGTCAAGAGGCATGTACGCTGTGGCAGCATGCCAGTTTGCAGATACAACCTACCACAGGCGTTGCCTATGGTATTGCTCACTATGTCAATGTGTGCCGTGACAGGCAATTTTTGGTGGATTGTGGCGCCGAAATGTTGGTAGAGATTTGCCGTTTTTTGGTTTCTCGCGGGCAGTGGGATTCCACAGGCAAGTACTTCGGCTACTATGCAGTTATGGGACCGGACGAATTTCAGATGATGGTAAACCACAATACATACACCAACTATATGGCAAAGCAGACCTTTTGCTACACGCTGAACGTCATAAGATCGCTTTCTTCTGCCGAACTCGACTCTTTGACGGCAAAAACGGGTTTGACTCGGGCGGAGTTGAATGAGTTTGAACGCTGTGCAAGAAGTATGCTCATTCTGTATGATGACAAAACGAAGCTATTTGAACAACACAGGGGATATTTCGAACTTCCGCACATCGACGTGGACAGCATACCCGTCGAGCAATTTCCGCTCTATTCTCATTGGAGTTACGACCGCATTTATCGAAACGACATGATCAAGCAACCCGACGTGCTGATGTTTATGTTTTTGTATTCGTCGGAGTTCACGGTCGAGCAAAAACGTGCCAATTACGAGTTCTACGAACCGCGCTGCATACACGAGTCCTCTCTTTCGCCGTCGGTACATTCCGTATTGGCAAGCGAATTGGGACTTGACGATCAGGCACTGAAATTTTTCGACTTTGCCACAAGGTTGGATTTGGACGACTACAATTGCAACACGGATGAGGGATTGCACCTCACAAGTATTGCCGCCGCCTGGATGAATATCGTCTATGGTTTCGGCGGACTGCGCAGCGACGGCGAATTGCTGTCTCTTTCGCCCGCGCTTCCTTCGTGTTGGAAGAGACTGTGTTTCAAATTGAACTACTGCGGCAGCAGACTTGAAGTGGAACTCACCCGTCATCGACTCAAAATATATTCGACCGGCAAGGTAAAGCTTGTTGTGTACGGCAAAGAGGTGGAAGTGTGCAACGAATTCACAACGGAGAGATGATCCTGACCTCAAAGGGTTTCGACAGCGAAAAGACTGTTGAGTACGGTAACAAATTTTTGACGGGCAATGGCCGTATCGGCTATCGGGGCACATTGGATGAAATGACTCGGGAACATTGCGTCGGCGTAAATATCGCCGGGCTGTATGACGGTGTCGCAGGCAAATGGAGAGAGACGGTCAACGCCTTCAATCCCTTTTATTTGCGTCTTTATGTAAACGGAAAGCAATTGACGGCGTGGTGCGACAGCGTGATCGACCACACACAGTCGTTGGACATCGGTTGCGGCGTGTTTGAACGAAAAACGGTATTTGACGTGGGCGGAGGCAAGCTGGAACTTGTTTCCAAGCGTTTTTGCAGTATGGCAAACCGCAAAGTACTTGCAAGTCGCTTGACGCTTCGCTGCGAAACAAATATAAATGCGGAACTTGTAGCGGGTATCGACACGGATATTTGGGAACTCAACGGGCCTCACTTTGCCAATGTAAGCAAGGAAAGCAAGGATAACGTTTTGTTTGCACACGGAATCACGCAGGAAAACGGCACTGCGGTGGATGTTGTATGTGAGTTTTCACGTCTGCCGGACAAAGTTGCGGACGATTTTGCGCATTTTGCCGTGCATCTCGAAGCGGGGCAAGTGTACGTGTTGGATCGAATTGCACAGGTGCTTATCGGCGGCGAGCAATCGCTTTTCGATTTGAATTTCGATAACGAATATACCAAAAATGTCGACAAATGGCGTGAGTTGTGGCACAAGTCGGATGTGGAGTTGGCAGGTGAGGGAATCGAACAGGCACAGTTTGCGTTGCGATATAGTATTTATCAATTGCTTATTCTCGCTCCCGAAAGGGATTGTTCCATAGCTGCGAGAGGGCTTTCCGGACAAACTTACAAAGGCGCGGTGTTTTGGGATACGGAGATGTTTTTGTTGCCGTTTTATATAAAAACCGACCCCAATGTCGCAAAACGTCTTGTGGAATACCGCATACGGACGTTGAACGGGGCATTAGCCAAGGCTCAAAGCTATGGCTACAAAGGAGCATTCTATGCCTGGGAAAGTCAGGACGGAATCGACGCTTGTTCCGATTTCAATGTAACGGACGTGTTTACTCATCGACCCGTGCGCACCTATTTCAAGGACAAGCAGATTCACATTTCGGCAGACATAGCGTTGGCGATAATCCGATATTTTGAACAGACCGGCGACGAACAATTGTTGTTATGCGGCGGGTTGGAGACGCTGTTGCAGATAGGTTTGTTTTATTACGGTTATAGCTACTTCAATCATATAAAAAAGCGTTACGAGCTGTTGGATGTTCTCGGTCCCGACGAATACCATGAGAGGGTAAACAACAATGCCTATACCAACTATATGGCTTACCATTGCGTCAAGCGTACAACGGAGCTTTGTGACATATTGTCGGGCAAATATCCCGACGAGATCAATGCCGTTCTGGATAGCTTCGGACCGAATTTCTGCGATACTCTTCGCAATTGGGCGGACAAGTTATATTTACCCAAATGCAACGAAAACGGCGTTATGGAACAATTTGACGGCTATTTTAAGTTGGAAGATGCAACGGTTGAGGATGTGCGCGGCAGGTTGGTCAACCCGAGGGAATATTGGGGCGGTACAACGGGCGTGGCAACCGCTACCCGTGTGATAAAGCAAGCCGACGTGGTGATGCTTGCCGTAACGTTGCCGCAATATTTTTCGACGGAACAAATTGAGGCAAATTACAAATTTTATATGCCCTATACAGAACATGGTTCATCTCTTTCCTTTTGCGCATATGCGCTTGCCGCATGCAAGTCCGGTCATTCCGAAGACGCTTGGAAATGGTTTTTGCAGTCGGCGGAAATCGATCTTGCGGGCGGAGGTAAGCAATGGGCGGGAGATGTATACATCGGCGGAACACATCCCGCGGCGAGCGGCGGAGCATGGATGGTGGCAACGCAGGGCTTTACGCAATGTCGCCCGACATTTTTGCACAAGGTTAAAGTTCACGGATATGACAATTGAGGGAGGCGCGTTATGATAAAGGGTGTAGTTTTCGATTTGGACGGCGTAATATGTTTTACGGACAAGCTTCACTATCTTGCTTGGAAAAAAGCGGTGGAGCCGCTCGGTGTGGAGTTTAACGAGCAGATCAACAATCGACTGCGTGGTGTCAGCCGAGAGCAAAGTCTGGAAATCATTTTGGAAAAATTCAATGGCATACTCTCTGCGCAAGAAAAGTCGGCGATCTGTTTTGAAAAGAACGAGATTTACAAGTCTTTGTTGGGTAATTTGTCCCCCGCCGACGTGAGCGAAGACGTAATGCAAACGCTTTGTGAGTTAAAAAAACGGGGTATCGGGCTTGCCGTAGGTTCGTCCAGCAAAAACACAAAACTCATTTTGCGGCAAATCGGGCTGTCGGATACATTTGACGCGGTGGTGGATGGTGCCATGATAACACACACAAAGCCACACCCCGAGGTGTTTTTGAAGGCGGCGGAGGCTATCGGCGTTCAACCGAACAGCTGTCTTGTGGTAGAGGATGCAGAAGCGGGCATTGATGCGGGTAACGCAGGCGGTTTTATTACCGTCGGTATAGGCGTTGCCGCAAGCTATGCAAAAACGCATTTCTCTATATGCAAGCTCTCGGATGTTTTGACCTTGATATAGTAATTACAGAAAAAAAGCAAGACTTTTTCTTCAAATATAAATTTCGTTTTTCTGTAAAGTTCAAACAGCATAGGTCGCATAGCGGGCAAAGTGTTCCAAATCGGATTTTGAGGAACATGCAACGAAAAAAATTACAAACAGCGAAAAAAATTTTACAAACTAAAAAGCCAAAAACAAATTTGAGTTCTTGGCTAAATTATGCGTTCTCGATTTTTTCCGTACTGTATGTGTCGCAACGAGAATTATGTCGGCGTCCCGAAACGCGATTTGTTTTGCAAGAATCGGTAAAAAAATAAACGCAGTTTAAATTTTTGACGCATAAAAGTAAGCTGACGCGTGGTTATATTGCAAAAAAATTTACGGGCAACATTATCCGGAAAAATGATTGGTTAAAATTCGACAAGGAATTTGGTTAAAATAGTGTACAAAATGAAATTCAAAGCACGAAAGTGCGTAAAACACCGCAAAATATGCGAAAAACAGGCATTTAGGACGATATTTTGTATACCAAACGTTGTTTTCATATTCGGAGACTACTTTTAAGGCTTTGTTGTGGGTTCGTTCAGCCGAGCCGCAGGCAAACGCTATGAAAAAAGCGACGGCAAAGTAATTCCACAGTGAAAACCCTAAAAAAGTAAACGCAAGGAGCGAGCGCTCTTTGCGTTTTTAATTCGGGAATCGACCCTTAGGGTTTTTCTGTTAACAGTTCACGTGCTGCGTAGCGTTTTCGACAAAATAAGTCAATCGACACTTAGAGAAACGATTACGGAGACATCGCCGTCGCCGAGGATTTGTTTCAATTGAGTTGCGCTTACGTCTTGTATCTTGCCCAAGCGTGTATAGTTCCAACTGTTGCTGCCGTAAAATATAACAAGCTGATTACCTTGATAAAGTACAAAATCGCACGGTTCTGCGGTTATCGGTTCGTCGCTTTCGGGCAGATCGAACCCAAACTCGCCCACTTTTTCCCATCCGCCGTAGTCGTGCAGATTGACGGTTATCGGCAATCTGCTTTTCAATTCTCTTGCGGCTTCGGTTTCCGCAAGAGTGGCTTTCAATGTGGTGGAACCGATTGTCAAAAATACAATATCTTTCATTGTTTCTTCCTTTTTATCGTTGTGATACGAAGTCTGCTGTTCATCATCCCAACAGCCGGCAAAAATAACGCCGGATAATGTCAGCGACAGCAACAACATCGCGGAAAGCAGTAATTTAACGGATTTTTTCAAAATTGTTTCGCCTTTTTGCTGTAAAAATTTTCTGTTGCGCTCACAGTATTTGTTTACGAAATTCGCGCGGGGTCATGCCGTATTGTCTTTTGAATTGACGGTTGAAGTAACTTACATTGTTGAATCCCACCGCATAAGCTATGGTTGCCACATCGTCGTCGGTATCGCGCAGTTGTCTGCCCGCAACCGTCAACCGATAATTGTTTACGTAGTCCACGCAGCTTTCGCCCGTATATTGCTTAAAAAGTTTCATTAAATAAAACTCGCTATAACCGCAATGTCTGGCAATTTTTTCTATGGTTATTTCGTTCATATATTCCGCGCGGATATATTCGAGCGCTTTTCGGACGGTGTATTGCTGTTTATCTTCGGCGGCGCTCGGGGCTGCGTTCAGCAACCTGTTGTTGTAAATGTGATAAAACATCCAATACAAATTTGCCTTTATATCCAACTCTGCGCCCTCTTTTGAAGGATCGCACATCAATATAGACGTCATACTTTGGTCAAAAGGATGATACCAACTGTCCGTCATTCGGACTACTACCGGAACGGAATGTTTTTCGTTTAGAAGCGGCGCAAAATATTTCAGAGTGCACAGGTCCGCCTCGCCCGTTTCCAAAAGACGCAAATTGAACACTATTGCGTCCATTTCCATGTCTTGTCCTTCGAGTCGGTTGATAGAGTGCATTACAAACGGGCGCAAAATGATAATATCTCCCGCTTCGGCGTCATAGCGCTTTCCGTCCGCGCAAAAGTATCCTCTGCCGCTTTGTACGCGTATTATCTCCATTTCCTCATGCCAATGTATCGGATAAAACGGCAACATCTCCGATATGCTTGTGTGATATTTTGCAAAGGGCAGCAGTGCTGTGCCGTGTACGGCTTTTTCTTTGTATTGCTGTACGTTTTTGTCGTTCAGCGCATGATAATCGCCAAAATCCATTCGGTTCTCCTTTTGACGCGAATACACCGTATTCGTAACTAATACAGTATACAAAACAGTGTTGTTTCTATTTCATTATACACAAAAATTACATTTTGGCAAACAAAATTGGCGCAAAAAACAGTATTGTGTTATTTTCTTGCAAGATATTTCAATCTCTTTTTTTCAACAAGCAATATAATGGTAGCGTAACAAACAACAAGGAGGTTGCAAAAATGTTTTTTCAACAAGATTCGTATTTAACGGATAACCGCGAATTGGGCGAACAAGATGTAAATTACATTTATGCGCTCGGATACGCGATGATTTGCAACGAAATGGGAAAATAGTCTGAATAATTTGCGTCGGCATTTTTCGGAAAAGCACAATCCAATAACTTGTTAATGCAAATGATGTCGGACGGCATAGTAATGAAAATTTATTCGGGAGGTAAAAAACTATGTTTAAATATCGTGATTACTATGAAGAAAAAAAGGACGCTTGCGAAACTTGCGAAGCGCAAAAGGCATATATCTGCGCTTATGCGTTGAATTACGCCTGCCTTCAAATAGGCAAATAAGTGTTGTTTGCCATTGCAAGGGCAACCGACGTCAATATATTGAAAAATATTACACAAAAACCGTTCGAGGAATTTTCTCCGTTTTTCCTCGGGCGGTTTTTTGTTTGTTTCGGCTTAGTCAAATTCCGCCACAGTACCGACTTGCACTGTCTGCGCACGGCAACGCGTTTGGATTCGGCGAAAGACAAACGCGATAAATTCGGAAAAAATTGTAAATTGTCAAGCGCGGTATTGATCAATTGGTATTGAAACTTTTTTTTCGTTATGGTAAAATATAATTTATGAAATTGATTCATACAGCCGATATTCATCTCGATTCGCCTATATGCGGCGTTGCAAATCCGACCGAGCGGCGGTTGGAATTGTTGGGCGCGCTGAATAATCTTGCGGAGTATGCAAAAAACAACAAGGCGGAAGCGATCATTGTCGCAGGCGATTTGTTCGACGGCAACAATACCTCCGAACAGACGGTAAAAAGTTTTGCCGAAATCGTGCGCAACAGTCGCGCCACTTGGTTTGTTCTGAGGGGTAATCACGGCGGTTCCGCGCCTTACTCTTATGCGGAAAAAATTCCCAATGTAAAATTTTTCGGAAACGGTTGGACTCCATACAGTCTCGGAAACGTCACCGTTT
>CANQGD010000029.1 GCA_947601445.1 uncultured Clostridia bacterium
GTGTTAAAAATCGCTCACGGCATGGCGGAACATTCCGCGCGTTACAACGAATTTGCCCAATTTCTCAATGCTCACGGCTATATTGTCGTGATGAACGACCATCGCGGACACGGTCTCACTGCCGAAAAGGACAGTTTGGGCTTTGAAGAAGGAGATATGTTTTCCGCAAACGTCGGCGATCAGCTTGCCATACTGAACTATTGCCGAGAAAAATATTCGTTGCCGCTGTTTCTTATGGGACATAGTTACGGCAGTTTCGTTACGCAAGCGGCGATAGAGCAACACCCCGATGTAAACGGTTTTATTTTGTGCGGTTCAAACTATATCAAGGGACCGAGCTTTACGTTGTGCGGTGTAATTGCCCGCGGTATGTGCCGTCACAAAGGCGGACGTTATCCTGCCGAATTGATTGTAAAATTGTCTTTCAAGACTTATGAAAAGCGCTTTGCCGGCGAAAACGCTTGGCTTAATCGCGACGGCAATGCGGTAGCTCTTTACAACAGTGACGAGCAATGCGGATTTACATGTTCGGCAAATTTCTATCGTTCGTTTATGGCGGGTATTTCCAAACTCTACGCCAAGGAACGGTACAGCACAATCGACGCGGATAAACCGTTGCTTATTATATCGGGCGGCGACGATCCCGTTGGCAATTACGGCAAGGGAGTAAAAAAGCTGGAAAATTTCTATGAAAAACGAGTTGGTGTAAAGGACGTAACTACTTGCATTTACGATGGTGCGCGTCATGAAATACTCAACGAAACAAACAAAGCGGAAGTGTACAACGATATACTTGGTTGGTTGGAAAAGCACCTTGGATAATTTTTTAATGGCTTTTATGTAGGAAAAACGGTATTGCTACCGTTGAAAACGGCAAAATATAATATACTATGTTTGTAATAGTATCGTATTTAGCCATAAAATTTATTTGTTCTCAACAGCTCCGTTTTGTCACAATGCAATGCGGATTTTTTAAATAGACTGCGTAGCCGATAAAATTCCCAATAACGCCGTTAGGCTTTATTTAAGTTTTTCCGGTGTTATTTTTATTGCCAATGGTTTTCGGCAGAGGTGCGCCGAGTATCCCTTTGTCAAAAGAAACAGTGCCAGCCTTTACAATGATGCAAAAACGTGCGAATCGGTATCGTCGGGCAAATGTCCGACAGCAAATTTTCACAAGTCGGCGCATCGGTTTGCCGCATAGTGTATTGCTGCTTTTTAATCGGCTTGAATTTTGTTTTATTCTGAAAATGTGCGTTTGTTTGCGACTTTTTTCGACAAAATTGTATAATTATACGTTACCAGTGTATAAATATTCGTATTTATGTATAAATATGCAACTTATTCCGTATAAACAAAATTTTGCCCAAAAACCGGTAATTTTTATGAATAAATATAAAATATTCTATTGCAAAGAATAAATATTTGTGATATAATTTTTTATGTTTGAAACCATATATTTGACGTGATTTTTCCTCTGCCTGCATAAATCCGGATTTGTGCCGATTTGCATAAATTTGCAGAAGCGTATTTACAAAATCACACTCGGGCACTGCTCGTTCGGCAAGGGGATTGCGGCGGTTTCGAATCAACCAACGATAACACTCATTTCGGAGGATAATCAAGTGAGCAAAACTTATGAAGCAAAAGACATTCAGGTGTTGGAAGGTCTTGACGCCGTGCGTATGCGCCCGGGCATGTACATCGGTACTACGGGACGCACAGGACTTCATCACCTGCTTTGGGAGATTGTGGACAACGCCGTGGACGAAGCAAGCAACGGCTTTGCGGATAGGGTTGAGGTAACGCTTCACAAGGACGGCAGCGTTACGGTTGCCGACAATGGGCGCGGTATACCCGTAGACGAACATCCGCAGTTGAAAATATCCGGCGTGGAGGTAGTGTTTACACAACTGCATGCGGGCGGCAAATTCAACAACGAAAACTATGCTTTTTCGGGAGGGTTGCACGGAGTCGGCGCAAGCGTAACCAACGCGCTTTCCTCTTGGCTGACAGTAAACGTTAAAAAAGGCGGTTACGAATATGTTCAGCATTTCCACAGCCCCGTGGACGACAACGGCAAAATCCTTTCAGGCATTCCGAAGGATCATCTCACGCGCTTGGGAGAGACTGATCAACACGGCAGTACGATAACTTTCCTCGCGGACGCGCGCGTATTCAAAAACATCCAAATGGATTACGAAGTAATACACAAGCGCATAAAGGAATTGGCTTTTCTCAACAAAGGCATAACGTTTGTGCTCACCGACGAACGCGGAGAGGACGACGACGGCAATATAAAAAGCGAAACATTCTGTTACGACGGCGGATTAAAAGACTTTGTTTTGTATCTTAACGAAAACAAGGCGCCGTTGCATCTCAAACCGCTTTATTGGGCGGGCAAAAACGAAACGTTGCAGTTGGAATTTGCTTTTCAGTACACAACCAACTACACCGAAAATATGATTTCTTACGTCAACAACATTCCCACGGGTGAAGGCGGCATGCACGAAACGGGACTCAAAACCGCCATGACCAAAGTTTTCAACGACTATGCGCGAAACAAAGGTTTTTTGAAAGCCAAGGACGAAAATCTTCTCGGAGAGGACTTCCGTGAGGGAATAACTCTTGTCATGTCCGTCAAAATGGCAAATGTGCAATTTGAAGGTCAGACCAAAACAAAGTTGGGCAACGTTGAGGCAAAAATTGCTTGCGAGGCTTTGGCGACGGAGGCGTTTACGGAATTGCTCGGCAAAAATGCGCAAGAGGCGGAAACGATTATTAAAAAATCCATCGCATCCGCCAAAGTACGCGAGGCGGCTCGCAAAGCAAAAGAAGTTACTCGTCAAAAAAATTCCATTTTCAACAGCACTTTGGTTGGCAAATTGGCAAGCTGCACGGGACGCGACGCAAGGAAAAACGAATTGTTTATTGTGGAGGGCGACAGCGCCGGAGGAAGCGCCAAACAGGCGCGCAACCGTCGTTTTCAAGCCATTTTGCCGTTGCGCGGCAAACCTCTTAATGCCGAGCGTAAGCGTATAGATCAAGTCCTCGGCAACGAGGAAATACGCTCTCTCATAAATGCATTGGATACAGGCATAGGAGAAGAGGATTTTAACATCGACGATCTCAAATATGACAAAATCATCATTCTGTCCGATGCGGATCAGGACGGAGCGCACATCAGGGCGATACTTTTGACATTCTTTTTCCGTTACATGCGCGAGCTGATAACGGACGGGCATGTATATATAGGTATGCCGCCGCTGTACAAAATTTCCAAAAAAGACAAAGTTCGCTACGCCTATGATGACTACGAATTGCAGGAAATCGTGAACGAGTTCGGTCGCGGATACGATTTGCAGCGTTACAAGGGATTGGGCGAAATGAATGCGGAACAATTGTGGGAAACTACCATGAATCCCGAAACGCGCACCTTGATGCGCGTCACGATCGAAAATTTTTCCGAAGCGGAGCGTATGGTAACAACGTTGATGGGAGATCAGATAGACGCACGCAAAGCATACATCACGGAAAATGCCGATTTCAACAAGGATAACGACGCCTTATTCAACAAATTGGTATAGAATACCGTTTTGCGACAAGAACGTTTTGAAAATTGTAAACGAAATGCCGTGTATACGGCAAAGCGAAACGGACAACGCAGCAAGTAAAGGCGTTTCCGAAATACAATACATACATACCCTTTTCCGTGCGACGGTGCGGAAAACATCGAGGTAAACAGATGAGTAAACAAGTAGATATATTTGATTTGGAACACAGCGATATAGTAAAAATGGAGGACGGAAGCAACCTTCTCACAAAACCCATGGAAGTGGTTATGCACGAATCCATGATGCCCTATGCCGAGCATGTAATACTCGACCGCGCGCTGCCTCGTGTAGAGGACGGATTGAAGCCGGTACAGCGCCGTATACTTTATTCTATGTACGAGCAGGGCAACACTCCCGACAAGCCGACTCGTAAATCGGCGCGTATCGTGGGCGACTGTATGGGGCGTTACCATCCCCACGGCGACAGCTCCATTTACGACGCAATGGTGCGTATGGCGCAACCTTTTGCAATGAACGTGCCGCTTATTATCGGACAGGGCAACTTCGGCAATATCGACGGCGACAGCGCCGCTGCAATGCGGTATACCGAGGCAAAACTGTCACCTTGCGCGTTGGAACTTCTGCGCGATATAGAAAAGGATACCGTCAAATGGTCTCGCAATTTCGACGATACCACTAAGGAACCGGATATGCTTCCGGGGCGTTTTCCCAACCTTCTTGTTAACGGCGCTACGGGAATAGCGGTGGGACTTGCCACCAACATTCCGCCGCATAATTTTGCGGAGGTAATAGACGGTACCATAGCTTATATAGACAATCCGAGAATTTCTCTCACCAATATGATGAAGATCATCAAAGGGCCGGATTTCCCCACGGGCGGTTATATTATACCCGGAGACGGTTTGCTGCAAGCATACGATACGGGCAAGGGCAAAATAACGATCCGCGCCAAAATGCACATAGAAGTTGCTCAGGGCGATCGTCGCAACATTGTCATTACGGAGATACCTTATGGTCTTAACAAGTCGGATATGCTGATACGAATCGCCGCGTTGAAAGACGAAAAGAAGGAAATGTTCCAGGGTATTGCGGAAATAGTGGATGAAAGCGACAAAGAAGGTTTGCGCGCAGTAATAAAACTGCGCAAAGACTGCGATGAAAAACAAATTATCAAAAATTTGTTTAAATATTCTCAGTTGGAGATGTCCTACGGTATCAACATGGTGGCAATTGCGGACGGAAAACCGCAACTTATGGGGTTATTGGACATAATCGCCTACTATGTGGCATATCAACGCGAAGTAATATTGCGGCGTAGCAAGTTCGAGTTGGAGGAGGCGAAAGAACGCGCACACATTTTGGAAGGATTGGTAATCGCCGTCAACAATATAGACGAGGTAATCAAAATCATCAAAAATGCCGCGTCCACAACCGATGCGCGCAACAAACTGAAAGAACGTTTCGATCTCAGCGATCGTCAGGCACAGGCAATACTTGATTTGCGTCTTGCGCGCATAACAAAATTGGAAGTGAACAAGCTGGAAAACGAACTGAGAGAATTGGAACGTACAATTGCCCGTCTCAATATAATTATCAATAGCCGAAAAGAACAATGGGAACTTATCAAGACGGAAATGCTCGCTCTCAAACGCAGCTACAAAACTCCGCGCATTTCGGAAATTTGCAAGACGGAAGCCGACGCCGTTATCCCCAGCGAGACGGACGAAAAGCCCGTTGAAACGGTGGTTGTGGGTATAGCGGCAGATTATACGATCAAGCGTATTCCCGGCAAAAATTTCAATATGTCCACAAAGGACGCGATAGGCAGCACTTCTTCGGAATTGCTCACGCGTGCAATCGAAACAAAGACGGATGTAAACGTGATGTTTTTCAGTAATTACGGCAACTGTTTCCGTGCAAAAGCCGGCGATCTGCCGGAAATTCGCTATCGCGATCCCGGGGTAAATTTGTCTCACATATTCCCGGAGGCAAAAACGGGAGAAACACCCGTAGCGGTATTCGCACAAAACAACGGTGATGTAGAGGGAGAATTGCTTTTCTACACACGCCAAGGCATGATCAAGCGCAGCGAATGGAGCGAATACAAGTTGCTTAAATCCGTATTTCAGGGTTACAAGGGCAAGGAAGAGGACGAAGTGTTCAAAGTGGAAATCGTTCGTCCCAATACGGAAATATTTTATGTGACCAATCGCGGCGGTTGCACTCGCTTCGACGTGAGTGAAGTACCTTTGCAAGGCAGAGTAGCGGGAGGCGTGCATTGTATCAATCTTGCCGACGGCGAATATGTAGTGTTTGCGGGACAAGTAGAAAAGGACAAAGGCGAAATGTTGCTTGTCACCAACAAGGGCTTTATGAAAAGATTGCCCGTTACGGAAATAACCAAGCACGGACGCAATTGCAAAGGCTCCAAGGGAATAGAATTCGGAGTAAACGGCACAAACGTTGTGTTTGCAGACTATGTAAACGGCGTCGGCTTCAAATTTGCCGTATATGACCGTGCCAATACATTGGTTGTGGATGCAAATGAAGTTTCCGTCGAAAACAAAAATCACAAAGGTAAATTGCCGCAAGGAAAACGCGGCGGAATAGCGGTGGAAAAAATACTGCGTTATTGCACGAATTCCGATAAGGAGTAACTTGAAATTATCATAAAAACCTTTATTGTACGCTTGACGTATAACAACACACGGTATAGAATGGGCGAAATCCGAAAAAGGGTTTCGCTCGTTTTTAATATGTTTTCGGCGCTTCGTTGAAACAAATTTTGCGCAGTTTTTTTGCATGATAGTAACAGTTGCAGCGATTGAGTCCCAAACGTTTCATCACGTCCGAAATATTCAGTCTGTTTTCAAAATATTTTTTGTATACTTCGATAAACTCTTTCGAATAGCGTTTGCGCGGACGTCCGAACTTTACGCCGCGCGATTTCGCAGCGGCAATACCCTCTTTTTGGCGTTGTTTGATGTTTATACGTTCGTTTTCCGCCACGAATGAAAGTACTTGCAACACAATATCTGATATAAACTTGCCAACAAGGTTGTTATCCGATTTAGAGCGCGTATCGAGCAAAGGCATATCCAACACCAAAATATTCGCACCTATTATATTGGTGATCTTGTTCCACTCGCAAATGATTGCATCGTAGTTTCTGCCCAATCGATCGATAGATTTTATTATCAAAAGGTCTTCTTTGCGCAATATTTTTATCAAATCGTGATAACTGTTTCTTTCAAAATCTTTTCCGCTTTGTTTGTCCACGAAAATAAAGTTTTTATCTATTCCGAATTGTGCAAAAGCGTCCATTTGACGCGCAACATTTTGATCCTGTGTAGAAACGCGTGCATAAGCATAAGTAGCCATTTTTATTCTCCTTGAATTTATTTGTAGAATATTTTAACCAAAAAAGAATAAAAATCAACCCGGCTCGAATAGTGTTGAAAAAAAGTAAACTTTAACTAACTTTGTCGAAAAACGTCTCAAAAATTTTTTTGTTAATTTATACGCATATTTTAGCATAAATTCGACGTATTTTGCAACCTAAAAATAAGATTTTTTTAACTTTTCGGGAAAATCGTCGGTAAAATATATGATTTACAGCTTAAAATTTTTTTATTTTAGCGAAAAAATTGATTTATATGTTAAACAAGCGTTTGTTAGTTAAAGTTTACTTTTTCTAACAAAAAACGTCGCTTGATTTTTACGTAAAAGTAATTGCCGATATGTACAAATTCGTTGATTTACGGCAAAATTGCGGCGCGTATGCGAATTTTGTTGTATCACGAATCGTGCACTTCGGCGTATACGAGGTGTAAATTTATGTTGAATTTATTTGCGGTTACGTCCTATAAAACTGCTTCTGAAACGGATTTTTTGTATATTTTGTTTTTGGCAGTACAAACATTGCTTGTTTTGACGGCGTTCGTTTGCATTTTGATACTTTTACGCAGGATTGACAAAACTTTGAAACGATTAAATTCGGACAACACCAAGGGTGAAAAAGAACAAAAATCCGTTGCCGAGCCTAACCGAGAAATTTTCGAAAAACCATGCGCAGAGGATTGTTGCGTCACAACTGCGCCCAAAGACCCTGTTTCTGCCGTGTCATGCGATGACTCGGAGGAGGGTACTTTACGTTATGACAAAAGTTTTTTGGCGCGTTACATTCAATCGGACGATGAACTGAAACAGCGTTACTCCAAGTTGAAAAATATTATTTTGAGCTATGGTGGAGTAAAATCTCGAATCAGTTGGAAACGCGAAACCTTCAAAGCGGGCAGAGTATTTGTGGCTCGGTTTGCGTTCCGCGGTAAAACGTTATGCTTATTTTTGCCGGATGGCGATTATCTCACGGAGTATCCTTTGGAAGCGGTCGAAAGGGCGTCGTCTTATGCCGAAACTCCTCGTTTGCTGCGTATAAAAAACGATAGACGTTTCAGAATGGCTTGCGAATTGATAGATACGGTTGCGACAAATCTGTCATTGCCGCGCATGGAACGAATAGCGGTGGACTATTATCTCCCATTTGAAGAAATGTCGCAACTGCTTGATAAAGGGCTTGTAAAACGTGAGATAAAAAGCATCGAAGACGAAGCAATATTCAACCGCGGTAAAGAAATTGATTGCCCGATGCGTTAACCGATTTCAGGGTAACAAATCGACCGTTTGCAGCTTGCCAAATAAATTTACAAGCAAAACAGTCGGGTGTTTTTTACTTGTGAAAAGTTCTTTGTGTAACTTGCGAATAAAGTTTATTCAAAATTTATCAAACAACTTTTGTTTCATTCAGATAGGGCTAAAAATTATTTGCAGTCTGCGCCGACACCGATAAAAAGATGTTCGGTGATTTCAATTATCCTCAATAGCAGATAGTATCTCAAAGTCGTGCAGGAAATAATAGTTAAAATTCGTTGAAATGTTCATCGTTTCGGCTCGGAACAAATAGCCGTAACAATTATAATTTATTAAAGTAGTGCATAAATATTCGGTGCGTTTAGTGACGAAATCACTCTCAAAACGGTGCAACTTCTTAAAAATCGACTGTTTGGGAGAATACTATGCGTAAAATAGTATCATAAAATTGAGCTTTTTTGTTAAATTCAATCATAATTTGCAATTGCATACAAAACGTGATTTCAGTTTTGCCGATTTTTCAATGCAAGACTGAATCTATATCAAATTGTTTGCAGGCGATTTTTTTGCCGACTCCGATAAAAAATGCGGTAAAGAAAAGGCAAGGAAAGACCTTGCCAAATATATACGAGAAAAATAATGGTTTAACAAAATGTTGATTGTTGATTTTTCGTTAGCTATGCGTTTTGGGGCTTGGCTTTAAGCGCGCATATCGGTGCCCCCTGTGCGCGAAACTTCGATTCGTATTCCGTCACGGGATCGTCTGCGCTCACAGGTAAATCGTAGCAGACGTCATATACTTCGTATCCCTGTTCTACAAGCGAATCAATCGACCATTCGAAAAAATCACGATTATCCGTTTTTTGAGAAATATAGCCTACGCTGTTCAACAGTTTTTTATACAGTTGCAAATAGTTTTTACTTGTAAGCCGCCGGTTCGCATAAGTTTTTTTGGGAAAAGGACAGCTGAAATTCAATGCAATTCGGCTTATGCAATTATTCGGCAGCCACCAACCGAGATTTTCCGCTCGCACGTTGAGAAAGCGCACATTTTTCAATTCCGATCTTTGCGCTTGTTCACAGGCGACCACAATAACATTGCTCAATTTTTCCACGGCGATAAAATTCAGTTCGGGGTGTCTTTCCGCCATCTGCAATATCCAGGCGCCTTTGCCGCAACCCAATTCCAAAACGATAGGGTGTTCGTTTCCGAATATCTCGGCAGGATTCAGTCTCAACGATCGGCGTTGTTCTTCCGTCAGTGTGTAGAAAAAATCTCCTTCGCGAGCAAGCAGCAGCGCGCCGCAATCGGCGATCCGTTCGTCAAGATGTTTTTTCAGTCTCATTCGCATAATTGTTCGTTCCGTGTGAGTTATAGATTTTTGTAGAGCAATTCGTATAAACGATTTGCTTTTTCGGTTGTTTGTTCCGTCGTTAGTTGTTGTTGTCGAGTGGTTTATTTTGTATGTGCGGTGATAGCGCAACCTGCCATTGCAGAAAAATCGTATTAGGTTTACAAGTTTTCCAACTCTTTAAGCCACACGTCCGCAACGGCGTCCGAAGGAATCCGCAGGCTGTATTTGGACAAATCGACAGAGCCCAACCTTACGCTGTCTGGCGTACAGCTGCGCTTGAATTGTTGACTGAAAAAGCGCTTGATAAAAAATTTCAAACAACGCAGTATCGTTTGTTCGTTGTATATCTCCGCAAACGAAACTTTGGCAAGCGCAAAAATCTTGCGAGGAGAAAAGCCCTTTCTGAGCAGCATAAAAGCAAAATAGTCGTGCAACTCGTAGGGACCGATAACGTTTTCGGTTATTTGAGTGATATTTCCGCTTTCGTCGGCGGGAATCAATTCGGGACTTATCGGAGTGTCGAGAATGTCGCGTAACGTTTTTTTGAGGGAACCCGAAGCCTTTTGTTCGCAGTAGGAAAGCATTGCCCTGACCAAAGTTTTCGGTACCGAAGCAATCGCCGCATACATGCTCATCTGATCGCCGTTAAACGTGGACCAGCCCAACGCCGCCTCGGACATATCTCCCGTGCCAATCACCAAGCCGTTTTCGGCGTTTGCCATATCCATCAAAACTTGCGTTCGTTCACGCGCCTGTGCGTTTTCGTAGGTCGTGTCCGTTTGAAAGTTGTGATTCAAATCTTTGAGATGTACGGCAACGGCGTCGGATATGTCTATTATCCGAAGGTCGGCTCCGATTGCATTACAAAGCGCTATCGCATTGTCGAGCGTACGTTTGCTGGTACCGAAGCATGGCATCGTAACGGCGCAAATATCTTTTTCGGTGCGATTGAGCAATGCGAGAGCGCGCTTGCAAACCAACAGCGATAGAGTACTGTCGCTTCCGCCCGAAATGCCGATAACGAGTTTTTGAGCGTGCGTGTGTTCTATGCGTTTTTTCAAACCGTATGAAAGTATTGTCAATGCGCGTTCGCACACATTGCAGCGTTCGGTAATGTTTTCCGGTACAAAAGGCGTACGTGCGTATTTGCGCGTTTCGGCACCGAGTTCCTGTTTGAAATATACGGTTGTGTATCCTTCCGGTGCGGCGGTGTGATCCAATCGTCCGCGTTCGTTTTCGATAAAATCGAAGTCCGCCGCGGCTTCTGTATAACCGGTAGTAAAAGGTTCGCATTCGGCTATACATTCTCCGTTTTCGCAAATCAAATTGTGCGCGGAAAAAACGGTAGTGCTTGTGGATTCAGATGGACCCGAAGAACAGTACGCATACACAACGCCGCATTTTGCGGATTGAATTTCTATCATCTTTTTGCGATAGGCGGCTTTTACGATAGTTTCGTTGCTCGCCGACAAATTGAGAATTGCATTCGCACCCGCCGCGGAATGAGCCAGCGATGGGGAATCGCCCACCCACACATCCTCGCATACTTCCACGCCGAAACGCATTTCCGGATGCAATGTGTTGGCAAAAAGCAATTTTACGCCGAACGGAACATTTTTTCCGTTGATCCGAACGGTGGTGTTTTCCCCGTCGTAAGCGCAAAAGAATCGTTTTTCCATAAACTCGTTGTAATTTGGCAAGTTCTTCTTGGGAATTACACCCAACACTTCGCCGCGATAAATTATTGCCGCGGTATTGTACAGCTTGCCGTTGTCGGCGCGCAAGGGCAATCCTATTGCACAAACAACATTCAGATCACGCAATTCACGGCAAATTCTGTCGAGGCTGTCAAGCGCCGCGCGTCGCAACGATTCCTGAAAGAACAAATCGCCGCAAGTGTATCCCGTTATGCAGAGTTCGGGCAGCAGTGCGATTTTTGCACCCCTTGTTGCGGATTTTTTAACTTCGGCAATTATATTATCTGTATTGAAATCGCAATCCGCCACTCGCATTTCGGGAGATATGCAGGCAATTCGGATCAAACCGATGTATTCGTCGTTTGAGGGCATCCTTTCCGAACCTTGCAGCCATTCGATACTGACTTCGAGCGCTTCGGCAAGTTTTGCGAGTTTGTCGTTTTTTATTTTTTGCAATTCACCGCTCATTATTTTGTTTACGGTGCCTTGACTTAGTCCGGATTGCTCCGCAAGTTGTTTGAGCGTCCAACCCTTATTCTTTTTTGCTTCGTTCAATCGTGCTACGATTTGTTGCATATTTGTTCTCCCAATATGATTTATATTATTTTACTATTATTTTTTGGTAAAATCAACTAAAACGAGGGGCTGAATTTATAAAAAATTTTATGTCAAATATGTTCATTTGCGAAAATTATTATAAACATAGTATCAAATTTCATTTTTTGTGATTTTTATATTTTTCGCATTTCAGAGCGTGATGTCTTCCTGATAAGAGAGTGTATTCCCGACATTGTTGTGTTTTAAGCTGAAATCGGTTGGAACGGCAAAAATCAAATCGAGTTAGAAATATTTCCGAAAACGGTTGTGTTCGATATGCTTAATGTTTATTTTTCATAGCTTTCCAAAATGTGTTTGCAAAAACTTATGTTAAGAAATTGCGTTTTATTCTCACGTGAAAAAGACGTTTATCGGACATTGGTCAATCGGATAATTCCATATCGATGTTTCAGACGTTTCGTCGGTGAAAATACATATTCAGGTTCGCGGTAATATTCGGCAAAAACGATTGTTTCAACAAAATATTTTTACTGTTTTTCGGCGATATTTCTTTGCATAATTTTCGAGCGCAACGCATTGTTTTGTCGAAAGAGGAATAGTAGCAGTGACCCGAACATGTAAACGAATCGCACGGCAAACGGTGCTTTTGCGGCATAAATTTCGGTCAATACTCGTCGCGAGAGTTTCTGTGTGCCAAATAAAACAACAACGGAAACAGTGTTTTGTTTCCGTTGTCGGCACATAGTGTTGTGCATGTCTCCCTGTGTTGGGCGCGGGCGAAAAAAGCAACGTACCCGTGGGTACTTTGCCGACCCGCGTGCAAGGGCGGAAGCGCTCGCAAAGCGAGTAGTGCGACGCACGCAGCCGGGTAAGTCAACACGGTAAGCCAAGGTAGCGGTAAAATATAATGAAAAAGGGAAGTGCAGTCACTTCCCTTTTTGGCACAAACTCCATTGTGCATGGCTCCCCGTGTTGGGTTTGAACCAACGACCCTCCGGTTAACAGCCGGATGCTCTGCCGCTGAGCTAACGAGGAATATTCAATTTCCTTTATATCCTACCACCTACAAAGCAAATTGTCAAATGTTTTTCGATAAATTTTAATTCAAAACAACAACGTTTTTTTCATTCGGTCGATTTGAGTTTTGCGTCTTTGCTTCAATACGGAATATACAAACAAAAAACAGACAAAATTTTGTGCAAAAAAGTCGTTATTTGTGCATTTCAATCATAAAATAGGACAAAAACGGAAAATTTACGACAAAAATATATTCTTTTGAATAGTCAGCCGCGTGCTATAATACAATTGCACGGGAAGTTTGTCGACGGATGCGAGGAATTTAATGAAGCAAACGGTAGTTGCAGTCGCGGTAACTTTGGTATGTGTATTGTTGGTATGCGGTATGGGCGGATACGCTCAGGTCTACGCCAATACCCGAGAAATCCCCATTTATTGTGTGGACCGACAGGATAATTGTGTGTCGATAAGTTTCGACGCGGCATGGGGAGCTGACAAAACGCGTCAGATAATGGATGTGTGCGACAGCTACGGAGTAAAAGCCACTTTCTTTTTGGTTGGTTTTTGGGTGGATAAATACCCGCAAATGGTGGAAGAAATCGCCGCGCGCGGTTTTGAGATCGGCACGCATAGCGCGACGCACCCTCAAATGAGTAAACTGACGGAAGCGGAGTGTCGGGAAGAACTGCTGACAAGTTGCAAAAAGATATTCGAAATCACAGGCAAGCCCATCGAACTGTTTCGTCCGCCTTTTGGCGACTATAACAACCAACTTATCAATGTCGCCCGAGGATTGGGATTGTATACAATTCAGTGGAGCGTGGACAGTTTGGATTGGAAAGGACTATCCGCTCGCGAAATAGCCGAGCGCGTACAAAAGGCTGAGGGCGGCGATATAATTTTATGTCACAACAACAGCGATCATATTGTTGAAGCTTTGCCGCTTATATTCGAGGCGGCGCGCTTTAAGGGACTGAACTTTGTGCCTATCGGGCAGTTGATATACAAACAGGGCTATCGAATAGACGGCAGCGGCAAACAATTTGCAGACAAAACTGCGTCAACCGTGGTGTAGAACGACAATCAAATGGCTAAAAAGCCAAATATAAAATACAAGAGAGGTACGAATATGAACACACCTTTGCAAAACAACAGTGTAACTCTTTCCGGCAGGGTGATGTGCGAGCCCGTCTTTTCACACGAAGTGTACGGTGAAAAGTTTTATGAGGTGACCCTCGCCGTTAAACGACTGAGCGGCATGGAAGATTTGTTACCTATCAGCATTTCCGAACACCTGTTGTCCGATATGTTTCACGAACACAACTTGGTGGCGGTATCGGGACAATTTCGGAGTTACAACAAAACGGTAGAGGACAAAAGCAAGTTGATGCTTACCGTTTTTGTTCGCGATGTGTTGCCTTATGACGACAGCGTCAATCCAAACGTGTTGGAACTGACCGGTTACGTTTGCAAGCCGCCTATATACCGCACAACTCCGTTCAATCGGGAAATATGCGACGTCTTGCTTGCCGTAAACCGACAATACAACAAGAGCGATTACATCCCCTGCATCGTTTGGGGACGAAACGCCCGTTTTGCAGGCAGTTTGTCGGTTGGGGATCAAATCAATATAGTGGGACGTATCCAATCCCGCAATTATCAAAAACGCTTGCCTGACGATACCGTGGTGGTGCGTACGGCATACGAAGTATCCGTCAGCAAAATAGCCGTGGTCGGCGACATTGTCGAATCTTCCGATTTGGCGCAATAAAAAAACCTTTTGCGTTTAACACGCAAAAGGTTTTTTGCAAATTTGGTTTATTTTTCTTCGGGTTTATCCGGCTTTTCCTCTGTTTTTGATCTGTTTTTTCTGCGGCGAACAAAAACAACCGTCAAAGCGATAGTCAAAGTCAGCGCGATACAAACGGCAACCAATCCGAAAACGGCGTTTGTAGTCAGCGCGTTTACGTTTATCAGTCTTTCTGTCAGCACGTAACCCGTTGCGTTGGTACCGTCGCCGAAAGCGATTTGAACAAGTGACGTGCCGTTGTCAAACTCGTCTATCACCGTTACCCGTTGTCCGGAACGAAGTTTAACTACGTCGCCTTTCTCGTCTGTGGCAAGATGATCTTCCGTCATGGTTTCGGGTTCGCCGTTGTCGTATATATATACGGTGCCGAATAATGTGGCGTTTATTTTCTTTTGTCCTACAACGGTCACATCTGACAGATCAGCCGAAAGGTGAAAGTTGCCCAAATCCTGTTCTTTGACAAATCCGTATTTGTCGGTGTCGTAGCGTACGTAGTACCACACCGTTTCGCCTTCCGTAAAGCGTTGCAAAGCCGTCACCTGAGTACGATTGCTTGCCGATTGTGAGTATGCGGTCCAATAGTCCTCTGTCAGAAAACTTTCCCGCGGAAGAGGCGCCAAATAAACGGCGTTGAGAGAAACGAATTTAGTGGTATAGGTAACCGATCCGTTGCCTACGGCAGTGTCGATTACTCTCAATTTCGAATCGCTTTCCACAGAGGTTTCTCCGTTCTTTCTTACCCATCCGAAGCTGTCCCCGAAAAGAACATAGTAAAAGTCCGATGTCTCATCCCCTTCGTATCCCAAAACGATATATTGAGTCGCATTTTCTACAAGGTTTTCCACGCTGCGCGCGCCCTCTGTTTTGAATATAATATTGCTTGGGTATCCCACGCTTTCTACCAATGTGAAAGAGGTGTATTGTGTTGGTACTTCTCCTGGCAGCGTCTCCGTACCGATGGTGGTAGTCGATTCGTATTTACCGGATATGCTGTTCTTTTTATATATTTCTATTTTGTGTTGGCTGTTAAGTACGTATAAAGTTTCCTTTGCCGCCGCAATGTCGTTTATTGTTCCGTTTGCTTCGCCGTCATGAGTAAGCAGCGGCACAACGCTGCAACTTTCATTGGCAATTTCCACATAGCATACTTCATCATCGCTGAAAAAAGCGGGAAAACTGTCCGTTGCCGTAGTCCAAACGAACAATCCGCGAGCGTCGTAGCCGGAAATATCCAATTTGGTATTTATCACGTCCGTTGGCGAGGACGCATGCTGTTTGCCGTTCCAACGTTGACACTTGGAGGCGCCTTCGTTTCCGTGCAAATAGTAGAAGTTGTCGCCGATGAACAGGATGTCTTTTATGTTGTTAAGCGTACCAACGGTCACTTCCCAAAACGCATTGCTTTTGTTGCTGTACAAGTGTTCGGCGGAGGCATAGTATTCCGTATTCTCTTCTCCGTCTACGCCTTGGATAAAGTTGACGGCATTTTCTACATTGAAAGTTGTTACTGCCGTCAAATCTTCTCCAACCGAATATTCCACAACCTTGTCGGAAAATACTGCATACAGACCGTCGTCCCCTTTGGCGGAAAGGTTGACGACGTTTCCTTCCAAATCCCAACTGTATTTGAATGCCGGCTTGTTGCCGCTTACGTCGAAACTCAAAATCGCGCTTTTACCCTGTTCGATATTATCCGCAACATACATTCTGTTTCCTACGATTGCAATGGCAGTAGGATTGAGCAAATATATTACGCCTTCGGTCGTTTCGCCTGCGGCAAACGCACAAGCGGGAACGATACATGCGACAAGTAGCAACAAGGCAATTGTAATTCCTACAAATTTTTTCATTGTGTACCTCTTTGAGGAGATTAGTACTCCGTCATTTCAGTAACGTGCAACGTCTTGTATTACGGACAATTTGCACGGCTGTATAATAATCTATTTTAAAGTATATCAAAACAATAAACTTTTTTCAACCTTTTGCACCAAATTGCAACAAATTTTCCCAAAGGCAAATCATATAACCGAATGTCGCAAAAATTTTAATCGGGCGATTGCTGTCGGATATATGCTTCGATATTGTCTCAGGGCACCTAAATACTTTTCCATTACGAAAAAATTAAGTAAAAATCCACAAAAAAATATTTAAAAAATGAGGAAAATTTCAAGAAAACTGACAGCTTGTTGTCATATTTGGTGTGATATGATACAGGCAATTAGAACAAAAGTTCGAAAACGAGGAAACAAATGAATTACGAATCCATTATGCTTAAAAATGCGATCAGAATGAAAAAATCCGCAAATTTGCTTGTAAGGGAAATGCGTCTTGTAGCTATGCGGTCATACGATACAACCTTGTGGCGCAACGGAACGATGGGACAGGTTGCGGCTCTTTCGGAGCTTTCTCAAAGAGCGGATTTACTGAATATGTTTTACGAATCGGTAAAAAAGGCATTATTGCTCATTCCGGCGCGTTACCGTGCATTGCTTGTCGCGGTTTATTTCAAGCATCGTGACAAGCAAGAGATAGCCATGAGGTATGCAACGTCGGTATCCACGGTATATCGCAAGTTGTTTGCCGCCCGCAACAGTTTTAGATTGGCATTGCAATCTATCGGCTGTACCGAACAGTGGTTCAGGGAAAACTATTCGGAGTTCGATTGGGTGTTGCGCAAGGAGAACAAATTGTAACTATATGTCTCTGTCGAAAATTGCCGCTTTCTTTTTTTTGATATTTCCGGGCAAAAACAACGCCAGCGTCAAACCTACGGCGAGTACCACAACAAATACTATCAGCAGTATTTCCGATGCGGGCGCGCTGCTTTCGGGTGTTTGCGGAACGGGCTCCTGTTCGGATGGCGGTGCAACAACAGGTTGTTGAGGTAGCGGCGTAGGGTGCAGCGGCACTTCGACTGCGGTAACGTCGGCGGAATTGACATAGCCGAAAAAGCCTCCGTATTGCACGTAGTACCAATGTATCCCGTAGTTATCGATACTGCCGTAGTAACTGAGCTGTTGAGTATTGGTGGCAACGAGCACCGTCTGCGCCGAGGTCAACGGAGAAAGTCGAATGGCGGCAGAGCCCCCGTCAACGGTAATTTTGATTGTGGGATAGTAAGGTGCAAAAGGAACGGATTCGCATGCTTTTACTTGCGATTTGAACACATAGCCGGTGATTTTGGGAAAGTCCGGTTGATTTTGCATAACGGAAACGAAGTACATTCGTTCTGTTTCTCCGAT
>CANQGD010000030.1 GCA_947601445.1 uncultured Clostridia bacterium
AACCCAAAGCTGGGGAATCGTTCAACTTACTATTCTAAGGCAAGCAAACAAACGGACACTCTACGGAGTGCCTTTTTTGTTAATAAATGTATATGGCGTACTTTGACCTTCGATCTTTCGATAGGTCTATCCAAAATCGTGGAATAACGGTAACGACAAAAAATAAATAAAATCGATTATGAAAAAAATCAAAATCATATATGCAATATTGGCTGTTATATTGTTTGCAATGACGGCGTTTGTCGCTTGCAGCGAAAGCGTTCATCCTTTTGCGACCAACTCGGCAGACTGTTCCGCTGTGGATAGTGCGGCAGCTACAATGGCGGAAAATTCGGTCTTAGAAGGCTTGTCGGCAAATGTCGATACCGCAGGTGCCGTAGCCGTTTCCGACGGAGATGTAACAATCACCGAAAGCGGCAGTTACATTTTCAGCGGCAATTACGAAAAGATCAAAATTGCCGAAAGCGAATTGACATTGCATTTTTTCTTTAAGAACGCGCAAATTATTTGCGGCAACGGCGTTGCAATCGACGGTTTGGACGTCAAAAAGACAAACTTGACTTTGACGCTTTGCGACGAAACGCTCAACACTGTTTCCGCCGATACGGACAATGCCGTTCACATCAAGGGTAATCTGGATATTAACGGTAAAGGTTCTTTAAGACTCACAAGCGGCAAAAATGACGTCAAAGTAACTAAATCTTTGCGTATTGTCAGCTGCAATTTGGAGTTAAGCGCCGCAAATCATGCAATTTCCGCATTGAGCGTAGCTGCAAGCGATTGTCGCATAAAGGTTATTGCCGCAGGCAAAGACGGAATCCATTGCGAATGTGACGACGAAACGTCGGCGTTTACGCTTGCGGAAGGTTTTGCCGCTTTACGCAATGTCAATTACAGCTGCGAAGTGGCTGGAGACGGTATTCAGGCGGATACGGTCGTATATATCGACGGAGGCGACTACGATATAACGACGCACGGCAAATTTGTGCAGGATACGGCGGAAAACCGCGAATTATACGGTTTAACCTCGGATGATTTTCGGTACATCAAAATGGACGACGAATACAAAAAAGTGGCAAGCGATTACTATGGGCGCGTTACAATGTACGCTTTGTCCCAGGGCTGCAAGGGTATAAAGGCGGGAGAAATAGAGTACCCCGATCCGGAAAATGCAGATGAAGAACTGACGGTAAAAGAGGGCGATTACTGCATTGTGATAAATAGCGGTACAATTGTCGTCAATTCCACCGATGACGGTATTCATGCCAATAGCGGCAGTGTAAAGGTCAACGGCGGCGAAATAGATATACAGACGCTCGACGACGGTATTACCGCAGACGTATTGGCAAAAATCGTCGGCGGAAAGATAAACGTATCCGAAAGCTACGAGGGCTTGGAAGCCGGTTATGTGGAAATTCTCGGCGGCGACATAAATATAGTCGCAAGCGACGACGGTATAAATGCTGCAAGCGACAAGGATAGCGTAGATGAGTATGTTTTGATCGGCGGCGGAACAATCACCGTAAACGCGCAGGGTGACGGTATTGACAGCAACGGCAGTCTGGAAATTTCCGGCGGTACGGTCAACGTATACGGTCCTATGGGCGGCGGAGACGGCGGTTTGGATAGTGAAACGGGTATTTACATTAACGGCGGAACTCTTTTCGTCACCGCCTTTCAAGGTATGACGGAATTGCCGCGTGAAAACTCCGCTCAGTGCGTCTTGGCTTACGGTCAGACAAAAAGTATCGCGGCTGGGGCGCTCATTTCCGTAAAAGACGGCAATGGCAAAACAATCGCGGAGTTGACGGCAAAAAAAGATTGTCAAACTGTTATTTTCAGCTCGTCCGAACTTCGAAAAGGCAAAACCTATGCTGTTTATGCCGACGGTGTGAAAATCGGCGAAATAAAACTAAACTCGCAAGTTTCATCAACGGGTATAGAGGGCGGATTTGGCGGTGCTCCGGATACATTTCCTCCTCCGGGACCACAGCGCCCGGGACCTGACGGTTCGGATCGGCGTCCTGCTTGAACAGTATACAAAAGGCACGGTAAACCGTGCCTTTTGTCCATAAAAAGCTTGTTTTGAAAACTAAAAATTCAGACCTTTGATAAAACCCAAAAGCTGATTTTTCTTTCTTTCCGAAAGCTGTCCGTATAAATACAGCAACTCCGTTTGATCGGCGGATAGTTGTGTGCTGATCTCTACTTTTCCGGTATTGTTTACACGGTCCAACAATTCGTCTGTGGAAACTTGCAAAATGTCCGCAATACGGACCAAACTGTCAAGGTCCGGTTCCGTTTTGCCTGTTTCCCAAGAGGAAATACAGGCTCGGGTTTTATTCAGCATTTCTGCAAGTTCTTTTTGTACAAGGTTTCTTTCTTCTCTTAATTCTCGTAGTTTAAGCATAATTAGCTCCTATTTAGTATTATCAACAAAATATTGCTTTTTAGTCTTGACAAGAAATAAAATATTGCCTATAATGATAAAACAAAGCAACAAAATGTTGCCTTGTCGCAATTTGATAAAAGAATTATTGCTTTATTTATTCAATTTTACGTTGGGGAGGACTCGGTTGTAATTATGAAAGAACTGCCGATGAACATAACTTTAAGCAACGACAATCCCGTCGCACTGTTGGTAATAAATATCAAGGGCGACGAAATTACCGTCAAAGTGGACGCTTCTAAGAGTAAACCGAAAAAAAGAGAAATCGGCGCGCAAACGGATAGCAGCATCACTTATCGTCAAGTAACATATCCGACGGGTGTAAAACTGAAAGAACAAGCGGAGAAAATAGTCCCTGAAAGTACAATCGGATATGACAGATGTTTTGTTGCCAAATTGTCGCAGTTGTCGGATAACTCCAAAATGTATTATTCGCGTTTGAAAAATCTGTTATTGTCCTATCAAGGCAAGCCGCGCATAAGTTGGAAGGGCGAAACTTTCAAATTCGGCAAATCGTCTACCGTTCAGTTGACGGTGCGAGGCAAAACTTTATGCGTAATTTTGTCCGAAAAGTTGAAAAACTGTTTGGAGGAATCGGGTGAAATTGCAATCGGAGAATTTTCACTGCCGTATAAAATAAAAAACGAAAAACATGCGGTTACTATGGAAAAAATTCTTCGAAAGACTATGACCGATGCCGGATACGAGAAAACGTCATTTTACGTCGAACAGGATTTTTATCTGCCGTACAGAAGCTTGTCTACTTTGATACAAGACGGACTTGTTCGTCCCGATCACGAATTGCGCATTTGGCAGAAACAATAAAAAACGGCGTATTACCACGTCGTTTTTATTGTGTCAGCGTTTACTTGTTTTTACGGCGCCAAGCGAATTTGAGTTCGCTATCCGTCGGTTCATCATTTTTCATCGGAATCTTTGTTTTCTTCCTGTTGTTCGGTTGATTTGCGTCCGCCGAACATTTTGCCGAACACTCCTTTTTCTTTTGGCGGTTCTTCGTCCTGCGTCAGCGGAGTTTTTATATCATGCAATTGTTCTGCGGTCATATTGCCGTTTTTTCGCTCTATCTTGATTTCCCACTGTATCAGGAATGTAAGCGCCGCACGCAGTAAAATTATTGCTCCGAGTATCAACAATTCTTCCCACTCGCGTACCACAACGGTACGAAGCAATTCTCCGCCGATTTTAAATTCCAATGCCAAAGCAATGCCCTCGGCGAGCTTTAATCGGACGTGTTTTTGCCGCTTGAATAAACCTACTACGGCTGCGATAATAGCGTAAATCAAAACTATTGTGCCGACCAGCTCAATTGCAAGCACAACATAGCGTATTGCCAAATCAAAGTATTCTTCTATCAGTTCGTAAAATTTCATTTTCTTTCTCTTATAATTATTGAGTAAATTTATAATATCAATTTTTTTAACGGTTGTCAATAGCCAAAATTACGACTGATTCAGCGTTGTTTTTTACGAACAATAACGACAGGCGAAACAGTTGCGGCAACGGCAGCGGAAGCGCCGACTCCGACCGACACTCCTATTGCAACACTGTTGTCCGACGGTCCCTGTTCAGTGTCGGTATTTGGCTCAGAGTCAGGGTTTAGTTTATTTTCGGGTTTTGGCTCAGGATCAGGTTGTGGCTCCGGTTCAGGATCAGGTTTTGGTTAAGGATCAGGATCAGGTTTTGGTTCAGGTTCCGGTTGAGGTTCAGGTTGTGGCTCAGGCTTCGGCTCGGGTTGTGGTTCCGGGTCAGGTTTCGGTTCGGCTTGTTTTATTACCGTTATGGTGACGGTGGCATCTTTGTAGTTTTGCACGTCAAAGTAATTTGCCACACGGCTTTTTCACCTGTTGTAAGCGTTTGTTTAGTATTTTGCTATGTCCACCTCAAAGGCAAAATTAAATAATTTCAATTCTTTTGGAGTTGAGCGATAGCCGCTGTTTGTAAAGTCAAAACATATATAAAAATTAGCAATATGAGTGTAGGTTTATTAATATATATTGAAAATGCTGATTTTGTTCCGTCAAATAGCTGGGAGTTGCAAAATTGCTTTATTTGTTTTTGTTATGATTTATTGTTTTTAACAAATTTAATATTAATTCACATTCTATAACGTCCATTTTGTTCAATTCTCTAATAATTGCCTTATATTCAATGGGATAGTTCATACTTTCATCAAAGAACTCTGCCGGAGTAATATGAAAGTATTCACAAAAATTCAACAAATTGTCTAATGACGGCATATTCTTGCCGTTTTCAATTTGATTAATATATTCTGAGCTTTGCCCTAATTCAAAGCTTAATTTTCGCGCTGACATTTTGTGCGCGTTTCTGATAGTTGCATACCGTAATTGTATAAAATTTTTATCCATACGTAAATTATAGAATATGCATTCTTATAAATTACATACTTTGACTATTAAATAGTTGACATCAATATTTTAAATATGTATAATAAAGATATACATAGAAATATGCATTTGTAGAGAAACAATATTATGGAAAATGTTGAAAATAAGGTGAAAAAGCCATTTTACAAATGTTGGTGGTTTTATGTCATTATCGTAATTGTGACATTAATGATTGTCGCTGGTTTAAGACAAGTCGTAGAAAGCAACAGTAATAATTCAGATGAGTTGCCGGCTGATACAAACGAACTTTTGAGTGGAACGGATAAGCCTCAAAACGAGTATTACATTAACGATAAAGTTATTGTTGGCAATTTGGAATACGTTATTAACCAAGTAGTAGATACCGAATTTTTTATTATTGGCGATGACATTGTGAAAACCGATAACAACTTTATTAAAATTACTTTTACGATAAAAAATACGAGCATAAACTCAGAATTTATTATGGCATCCAAATTAAAGTTACGTAGAGGTGAAGCGCAATATAAAGTTCAATATGCATCTTCCGATTTAGTCTGGTATGAATTGGCTCCGGGCTTGAGTAAAAAATTTTTTGTTATTTTCGAAGTTCCTGATAAAAGTACCGAATATGATTATTTGTTTAGTATTGAGAACGGTGAAGATACGAAGGAAATAATTTTAAGAGAATGCGAAGCAAAAACTGTTTAATAATGCTGTTAGGGGATAAAGAATTTTAAAATTGAAAGAAAACAGGAGAGAGTTTATGAAAAAAAATATTTGTATAATTTTTATGTTAATTATTGTCTTGATTTCACTTAGTTCTTGCAGTTTATTTGAGTCGATAACCTGTGAACATGAGTGGAGTCCCGCAACTTGCGAAAAACCTCAAACATGTTTAAAATGCGGCAAAATAGAGGGAGATGCACTGGGACATAATTTTCAAGTGGAGTCATATGTTGATACCACTTGCACAACGGATGGGAGTCAAAATATTAAATGTGTCAATTGTGGACAGACAAAAACCGAAATAATTAAATCGCCGGGTCATCAATGGATAGATGCGACATGCACTACACCCAAACTATGTTCGGTTTGTAATATTACAATCGGTGAACCACTTGGACACATTGGTGATGATATATGTAAAAGATGTGGTGAAAAACTTTTGCCTTATCACAAAGCAGGCATGTATCTTGTAGGACAAGATATACCCGCAGGAGAGTATTATATAAAATCACAATCAGGTAGCTGTTACATTGAAATTGCAAGTGACTCATCCGGGACATTACAAAGTATAATTGCTAATGATAATATACAAAGTTTTGGTTATGTTACATTAAAAAACGGTCAATATTTCACATTGAAAAACGGGTTGTTTATTGAAATAGATTTGGCTCCGACTGCAACAATGCTTGCGGGAGTTTATTCGGCAGGAATGTACAAGGTAGGAAGGGATATATCTGCGGGAGAATACTATGTCTATACTTATTCCTCATTGTGTTACTTGGAACTAGCACTGGATAGCACCCATACGTTAAAAGATATTATATGCAATGAAACAATAGATACATATGCCTATATTACAGTACAGGATGGTGAGTATTTAACTGTTAATAGGGGTGTTTTTGTCCCGATAGCAAATGCGGAAAGACCTACACCAGAAAACGGAGTTTTAAAAGATGGTATGTACAAGGCGGGGCGAGATATTCCTGCGGGGGAATATACAATTTATAGTGATTCAGACCGTAATGCGTATTTTGAGGTAGCAATAAATAGCAGACATACATTAAGTAGTATTGTTAAAAATGAAAATTTTATAGGAGAAAGATATATAACTGTTCAAGAAGGGCAATATTTGACAATTAAAAATGGATATATTGTTATTAAAAAATAAGTTTTAATAAGTGTTTTAATAAAACCCTATTTGTCACGATTTTGAGCAAGTAAATTCGCACCCGACGTTGGCGGATTGTGTGAAAAGAAGTGGAGCGATATGTCCTCTGCCGAGGAACGATATAACGAACTCTACGTAATACAGAACGTACGGAATGTTTCGATTTTCGTACTTGTTCACGATTGAGCGACAGGTTTAGGCAATCAAGAGAAAAAGAGTGCGCTTTGTGTGTGCTCTTTTCTGTTGCGTTCTCTCCCTGTGCCCACAACAAATGTCGCCAAAAAGCGAAGTAATGGTAGCGGCAGACGTATGCAAGTAGCGGCACGCTCCGCGGCGAATGTAGTGCAATTGCGTTTAACCGCCCTGAAATCAAAAAAAGCGGGTCGATTGATTCGACTCGCATAATTTTGGTAGGAGCAAGTGGACTCGAACCACCGACCCCCACCTTATCAGGGTGGTGCTCTAACCTGCTGAGCTATGCTCCTATATATAAACTCTTTCGGTTAGCCACCACCCTGTGGATCAGTGCGGTGTTCTAACCTGCCGAGCTGTACATACGCTTGGCGTTTGGTGGAGATGAGCGGAATCGAACCGCTGACCCCCTGCTTGCAAGGCAGGTGCTCTCCCAGCTGAGCTACACCCCCATATTGCCAAGTGCCTATAAATCATATCATTTTTGGCAGTAAGTGTCAATTGTTTGCGTGGGATTTTTTCAAAATTTTAAGATTTTGATGTCAAGGCATTTACAAAATATTGTTTGTATGCTACAATATAATCGGTTTGGTCGATTAACTCAGTTGGGAGAGTGTCTTCTTGACGTGGAGAAAGTCACAGGTTCGAGTCCTGTATCGACCACCAAGCGCTGCAACTGCGCCTATTATGCAACGGAAAGGAAGCACACGAAGTGCTTCCTTTTCCATTGCTGCCTTTTTGCTTGTTGCCGCGTGGTTTTACAATGCAGGCTAACGAAATAATGTAGCGCTCCACTTCGTTTCGTTTTGTTCACTGCACTGTGTGTTCGGTTTGCGGACTTTGATTGCTTTGTTTTGTCGCGTAGGAGCGTGTACTTTACTGGCGGTGTGCAGCGCCGCCACTTGTTAAATAAAGCACATGCCAGAATCTCAATAGTATATTTTTGAGATAAGAGATAAGCTTCCATGTTTTGTATAAAACTTGAAAAATATGTTGTAGCGTGTTATAATTTGCATTAAAGGAGCATTTGTATGGAAACGCAACATATCATTATTCTTTCTATCGTAGTAAGTGTAATTTTAGCGTTGGTTATTTATCTTACTATCCACTATCACAATAGAAAAATTGTACAGACACATAGTCGTTTATATATGCAAATCAAACAACTTAATTTGCAATATGGTTTTCACCAGCTATGCTCCGAGTTATATTTTTCTGATCAATGTAAGAGTAAACGGGGATTAGAAAGTTTTGACTTTGATAAAAATATGCAATTAATAATCGAGAAAAATATCCCATACTACCAAAGTTTATTAGATAAAATTGACACAAATCGTGTTTTGTGGACAGAATATGCAGACAAATATTATGCACTTGAAAATTATACAAGCAAGGACGAATTACTGGCTATAAAACTAAAAATCCCTTATAATATCTTTTTACGACACGAAAAGGCACTGTATTCGAAATCAATGCTAACTGCCCCCACACGAAGTATCAGTTTTCATTATCACGCTTCATACACGAGCCCTGCGGGACGCAACAGTTACAGTCGCGACAAAAATTATTCAAATGTTGACATTAAAAGATTTATTAATAAAATTATAAATCAGCGTGCAGAGCAATTACGAAGAGAGGAAGAAAGACGCAAAAAAGAAATTGAGCGTGAAGAAACTCGCAGACAAAAAATAGCGACTGCAAAACAAAATGAAAAAAAGCAAAAAGAATTATTGCAAAGAGAGGAATCTTTGTCGCAAAGAGAAAAGGAATTTCAAGATGCAACGAAGGGACATATCTATTCGGCGCAATACACATTTATTGTTGAGCGACCCGCAGAAATTGACACTGCTTCAACTTGGGTCAAACTGAGAAGATTAAAACAATTATATGATAATGGTGAAATAACATATGCAGAATACGAAAATAGACGAAAGGAGTTGCTCTAAGGTTTAAAATGGAAGAACTAACTATAGAAAAATTAAGTGCGGAAATTGAGCAATTAAAACAAGTTAAAGCGAATTTGCAAGCAGAAATAATTCAATTGGACGACGAAATACTTTTTCAAGAATTTGGAGTGTTTCAGCCACAGTATTCTTTTGCTAAACTTGATGAGTATAAAGACGCTTTGACAAACATTAGAAATTCTCAAAAAGAATTGATCAAAATTGGAAAGGCGGCAATATGCAGTATCGATTGGAAGGTTAATGGCAGTGAACTTGAAGGTAAAAAGTTGATTGCTGAAAGTATTAAACTAATAATTAGAAACTTTAATATCGAATGTGACATTTGTATAGATAAAGTAAAGTTTAATAATTACGATAATATTGAAAATAGAATCTACAAAGCCTATGAAATGCAAAACAAATTAAATGAGACAAACAGCATAGAAATTACAAGAGATTATCTGCAATTAAAACTTAAAGAATTAAGGCTCGCTTATGAATATAAAAGAAAACGTCAAGAAGAGAAAGACAAATTGCGTGCTTTGCGTGAAGAACAACAAGAAGAAGAACGTGTAGCAAAAGAAATCGAAGCAAAGCGAATTGAATTGGAAAAAGAGCAGTCACATTATCAAAATGCACTTAAACGTATTACTGAACAGTTAGAGGCAGAACAAAACTTAGAAAGAAAAGCGTACCTTGAAGAACGGAAGGACGAGTTAAATAATAATTTGATAGATATTGATAAAGCATTTGCTGACTTGGACTATCGAGAAGCAAATCATCGAGCAGGATATGTGTATATCATTTCCAATATAGGAGCTTTCGGTAATGATGTTTATAAAATCGGTATGACAAGACGACTTGACCCCGAGGATAGGATTGCCGAATTGAGCGGTGCGTCAGTACCATTTAAATTTGATATTCACGCTATGATCTTCTCCAATGATGCGCCCAAATTAGAAGCAGCCTTACATCATGCCTTTGCTGATAAAAAATTAAATTTGGTAAATTGGCGCAAGGAATTTTTCAAAGTAACATTGGAAGAAATCAAAAAGGTTGTACAAGAAAATCACGATAAAACTGTTGAGTTCACAAATTTACCTGAGGCAGAACAATTTAGAGAAAGCGAAATGATAAGGCGCAAGGTATATTATTAAGCAGCGGTTATCTATTGAATAATGTTAATCGATATTATGTGAATATAAAATTCATTTTTCTAACTCTCTCTTGCCTAAAAAGATAAAGTATATTATATGTGAGGAATTATTATGAAAATTATTAAAGGATTAGGAACAGATACACTTTCTATATTTACATATGATATTGAAACACAATATTTGGAATTTACTTCCGATATGAATAATTATAATTTGTGTCGTAATTTAATTGATATATATCTTGAAAATAAAATGTTATTTTGTGATATTGTTGCTTGTTTAAATAATATTTATAATAGACTATCCACGGAGTCGTATAATTTACCTTATAATGAATTGAAAAAAAATATAAATGTTTATCTAAGTAATTTACAACCTTTTTGAGTGCTCTTGAAAAGGGCATTGGTACCTCTGCTTTTGACGACATTACACATAGTACTTATGATAAATATAAAGAATATCAATTTTGCTATGAATTGAGGAATGTACTACAACATAAAGGCTTCAATATTCTTATCTCTATTGAAGGCGATACAGCTGTACGAATTTACGTTGATAAAAAAGATTTATTAGAAGATATGAAGATTAAAGCGAAAACGAGAGCCCTGCTAAGCGACTATTCAGAGCAATAGATTTATTATATGAACTGGACGAATTTCATAAAGCACAGTGTGAAATATTTAAAAGAGCATATATTACAATATACAATAATGAGGCTCACAGTAGATTGTTAAAATTTCACATTAAGAACACCGACACTTTATATATATTGGAGATTATCAACGAGGTATAACTAATGATGGGCAAGAGATCCTAAATTTAAATTTTCTACATTTTGATAGACGCAACATATTGGAAAACATTGATTTCTATAACAATTTTAATGTTTAATTTTCACATTTGTTTTGTTGTTATTACTTAGCATATTAAACTTTTATAGGTTCTACATCGTCTTTTGTCGACCACCAAACATTGCCCGGTCCAACCAGAAGTGGTTGGGTCGGGTTATTTTTTATTAAATGTTAATTTTACCCGACGATTTTTGCGCACGTTATGCCATCGTTGTGCAAAGTTGTTTTTTCTTTGAAATCTGTTTTATTCAACCCGTCGGCGGTCCCGATATTTATACGGTACAATTTATCGTCACCCCATATTAAATATTTTTGCGAAATTTATCGAATTTTTTTTATTTTACTTGACATGCAACAAATTGTTGACTATAATCAAAAAGCAACAAAATATTGACAAAAACATAAAAATAAGCAACAAAATGTTGCGCGCCCCAATCGCACGCTCTGCAAACGGCATATATATGACGTATGTTAAAGCGAATATGGCAAATTTTGACGAAAAAAACAATATACTGACTTGATAAGTCGAAGCTCTACACAAGGCGATTCAAAAGGTTTAGTATGTAAAGCGACATAACGTTCGTAAAAAATTTTGACAAACATACAGGAGTACACATTGAAAAAAACAATTTACATAACTATAGCAATATGCGTAGTACTGCTTGTAGCGGGGGCGGTGCTGCTGGTGTTGTTGCTTACCGAGGATGACGCGGTAAAGAACATCACGCTGGAAAAAGACGGCACAACAACCGCCGAGTTGTCTTTTACCGCTCAAAATCTTCACCCGTCTCAAAGTCGCGGATATGCCGTGATATTGCACGGCAACAACGAAAAAGATTTGGGCGTCACGCTCCGATTTGACGACGCGCAGGGCAAATTGACGGAATTTCTCATGGTAGACGTGCAATGCAACGGATTTTCGCTGCATGCGCCGCTTGCGGAGTTGTTGGGGCAATCTCATTTTTTCCGTTGTTCGTTTTCCGATACATTTTCAATAAGTATTACTTACGGCATACCCGACGACGTCGGCAACGAAGCGATGAACGCTCAGGCGGATTTTTTGTTGCACCTGCAAATAGATAGGCAATAAAATGACGGAGCCTGTTCGCAAAAAAGCCAACAAAGTGCTTGGCATAATACTCAACGTGGTGCTGTATCTTTTTATGGCGCTGTGCGTGGTGACGTTGTTGGTATCTACGCTTTCCAAAAAAAGTGACGGCGCCGTAACTTTGTTTGGCAAAATGCAGATGCGGATAGTTGTCTCGCCCTCTATGGAAAAGAGCGACGCCACGGACGTATCGCAATACGAAATTCGTTCCATACCGGTAAAGAGTATGGTATTCATACGTACCGTGCCCGAGGACGAGCAGGGCAGAAAAGAGTTTTTCGACGACCTTCAAGTGGGGGACGTGTTAACTTTTCGTTACGTATACACCCAACAGGAGACCATCACGCACCGCCTTGTGGACAAGCAAAAAAACGGCGACGGATATTTTTTGTATCTCAAAGGTGACAACGTGGCGGAAGGTGCGTCCGCGGACACTCAGGTCATCGACACTACGGACGCCTTCGGGGTAAATTATGTAATCGGCAAAGTTACCGGTCAAAGTAGGGTTTTGGGTTTTATAGTATACGCATTGCAACAGCCGCTGGGGATGGCGCTTATAGTGATAGTTCCCTGTGCGGCAATTGCCGTTGCGGAGGCAATCAAAATCGGCAACGTATTGGCGGCGCGCAAGCGTGAGCGCGTCGAGGCGGAAAACAAGCGCGTTTTGGAGCAGTCGGAAGCGCGCGAACGGGAAATAGAGCTTCTCAAACAGCAGCTGTCCGCATTGGAACAGCATGTCAATGCGCAGGATACGGCTTCAACTGCCGCAAATTCGGATAATCAACAAACAAATCAGGAGGACAACCTATGATTACAGCAATAATAATTTTTATGGTTCTGGTAGCGGCGATGTGCATATTCAGCGTCACCGTCGTTATTGTCGATCTCAAACGTTCCAAGCGCGAGCAGACCCCCGTTTCGGAGTCGGCACCCGCGGAGGAACCGACCGTTTCGGAAACCGCATCCGAGTCGGCGGCGGCAGTGGCGGTGCCTGTCGGTCAGGGACAGCAAGCCATTGTATTCAGTACCAATCACGTCACCCATTGGGAAAAATACGCCATGCTCACCGCGGAAAACAAGGCTCGCTATGACCTTGTTGCGGGGCACGTGCGCAAAGTGGACGGGATAAAAAACATAAACAAAGACAGTCATGAAGAATTTCGGCTTTTCGGCAAGCGTATCGTACGGCTTGTAATCAGGCGCGGGATAGTCAACTGTGAGTTTTCTCTCACCAATCCCGAGTTTGACAGATACATATCCGACAACAAAGTATCCGTCAAACAAGCTCAAACGGTGATACGTCTCAACTCCGACAGGGAAACTACGGCTGCAATAAACATAGCGGATATAGCAGTCCAAGCCGTACAAAAAGAGCGTGCCGAAAAGCATGCCAAGGATCTCGAACGACGTCGCGAAGCGCGCAGACGTGCGGCGTCGTCTGCGGATAACTAAACTAAAAAAAGGAGGTATATATGTCTAAACGATCGCGAATTGTACTTTTGTCATGTATCACTGTTTTGTGTTGCGTCGCGCTTATTGTCGCGGGCACATTTGCATTGTTTACCTACAACCGCACGGTTACCAACCATTTGCAAGCGGGCAGTCTGACGGCAACGCTCACGCGCACAAAACTAACGAGTACCGCACTGAGTGCAAACGGCAAATTGGAAACGGTAACGGATACGCAAACCAAGGATTTTACTGCGCAAAACACCGAAAACGTATTCGGATTGACATCACGGGAAGCGATTGCTCCGGGTTGCTATTTCGAGGCAGCCATGCGACTCGCCAACCGAGGCACCATCGGGTTTGTTTATTGGATAGAAATAAAGGGCATCGAAGGTGACAAGGAGTTGCAGGACGAGCTTGAACTTACGTTGACGGCTCCCGACGGTCAAATAAAGTCGGCAATACTCAGCAGCGACGACGCGGCGCAAATAATGGGTAGCGAAAGTGAGCCCATTGCGACGTTGTTGGTAGGCGAATCCGACGATTTTACCGTCACGCTGAAATTTTTGTCCGAAGCGGGCAACAGCGCTCAGACAAAACAGGCAAGTTTCGACTTGATTGTTCATGCTCAGCAGCTCACGGTGTAAACAGTAACACCAAATTAACAAATCAAAACACTTTTTATGGAGGAATATTATGAAAAAGACAAGCAAAATTATTTTCACGTCTATCCTCACGATAATAGCATGCGTAAGTCTTATTGCAGGTGCAACGTTTGCGTTGTTCACCAGCGAAAGCTCCACAAACATTGCTATTACAAGCGGTACGGTAGACGTACAGGCAACTGTTGACAATGTTTTGATAAACAGCAGCCTTACACCCGACTATCCGATGGGTAGCGCAGTTTACGACAAGGCGACAAACAAGCTTTCCATCAGCAAGATTGCCCCGGGTGATTATGTCGCGTTTGACATCACTATCGAAAATAAAAGCACAATACCCGTCCAATGGCAATTGCAATTTACCATCGACGGTAGCGAAGGCAAAGAGCTGTTCAACCAATTGGAAATCACTTCAACCGGAATCGACCTGATCAACACGGGTAAGGAAGATATGTCCAAATGGCAAACTCTTGAACCGGGTGTCAGTCCTTCCGAAAAACTTCACATCACGGTTTCCATGCCTACGTCGGTAGAGCTGCAAACGGGCGAGTCTCTCCAATTGATCGCAAGAGTATTTGCGGTTCAGGGCAATGCTCCGACCACCGATCCCATTAAGGCGGAACCAACAGACCCCAACACCTACATTTACGATATTGACGAATTCAAGGCATTTGCAGAGGCGGTAAAAGCCGGCGACGGTTACAACGGCAAGACGGTATACTTGATGGAAAATATCGATCTCCAAGGCGAAAATTGGGAACCCATCGGTCCGTTCAACGGCACCTTCGACGGTAACAATCAAATAATCTCCAACCTCAAAATCGACAAGCCCGAACAAGACAACGTCGGTTTGTTCTCGACGGGCGCAATGACAATCCAAAACCTTGTTTTGAGCAACGTTGAAGTCAAAGGTCAATCCGAAGTAGGCGCGGTGGCAGGCGGCAGCACTGGCATAAGCGTAGACAACGTTGCCGTTATCGGTCTTATCAAGATAGACGGCAACTACAAAGTCGGCGGCGTAATCGGCGGCACTTACGAACCCGTAACCAACTGCCGAGTAGAAGGCACAACGGGCAGCTATATCAAAGCTACTCTCAAAGGCTCTACCGAAGGCGACAATGTCGGCGGCATTATCGGTTTCACGGGTGAACTTAACAGCACAACCGCAGATAACATCACCAACTGCCACGTAAGCGGCGTAACTGTCAGCGGAACGCGCAAAGTCGGCGGCGTTGTAGGTTATCTGCATCACGGTCAAGGCGTTTCCAACAGCTCCTTCTCCAACGGTACTGTTACAAGCACGGCTACTCCCGAATATATCAACTCGTCGAAAGATATCGGCATTGACATGATCGCCGTTGGCGGAATTGTCGGACAAACTCACAATTCGGGTGCAGCTCAAAGCATCAAAAACAACAAGGTATCCAACATCACCATCGACGTACCCACAACCTACACGTTTGCCACCGTCACGGCAGAACAAAAACTTACCTCTGCAATTCTCGGCGGCGCACGCGAATGTGACACAAGCGACGGCATTGCGCACGCAAAGACCATCTTGGCAAGCGGCAACACTTCCGAAAAAGTGACCGTCAATGCCAAACTCAAAGACGTTGAATACGCACAGTACACTTCTTCTAAACCATTCTACATAAGCGCAGTCACGGTGGAAAACGTTGCCGACGTACTTTCTCTGCGCGAAATGCAGTTTGACGAAAGCAATCCTTTGAACCACACAATGGATGTTATCGCCGAAAACCGTACCACAGTTACATTTGCTGCGGGCGACTACGACTTCGCGGGTATCGATTGGAAACCTCTTTCCGGTTGGCGTTACAACTACGAAGGCAACGGCTCCACGATCCGCAA
>CANQGD010000031.1 GCA_947601445.1 uncultured Clostridia bacterium
CAACGGAACTTGGCAAAATCGCGGGAATGCTTTACGGTTCTCGGGAAAATCTTACCCCTTTACAGCAAAAACTCAAACAATTGTCCAAAGTGATAGGCGTGGTTTGCCTTGCGGTATGCCTGATGGTACTTGTTATCGGTTTTGTAAAAGGCGTAAAAAACATGTCCGCTCAATCCACTTTGACAACGGTGTTTGTTGATGTCTTGCTTACTTCCGTTTCGCTTGCGGTCGCCGCCATACCCGAAGGTTTGCCCGCGGTAGTTACGGTGGTGCTTGCAAAAGGCATCGAGCGCATGGCTTCGAAAAACGCCGTTGTAAAGCGTCTTACCGCTGTGGAGGCGTTGGGTAGCGCTACGGTCATTTGTTCAGACAAAACGGGTACTCTTACTCAAAACAAGATGAGTCTTGTGGGATTGTTTGACGGTAAATCGTACACTCTCGCCGACAAATTGAATCCGTCCGATAGATTGATTCAAGCGTTTTGTTGGTGTTCCGACGCCGTAAAAAACGAGTCGGGACAATGGTTGGGAGACCCCACCGAAATAGCCGTTACGTCCATTGCAAAAATGACGGACAGTCCCGAACGGCTGTTTGAAATCCCATTCGACAGCAACAGAAAACTAATGACGGTGGCGGTCAAGGCGGGCGGTAAATATTACGCCGTTACAAAGGGCAGTTTCGAGGCAATGAAAAATGCCGCAAATTTCGGTCAATTCGATAAGGTGTACCGAACATACACTCGGCGCGGTTTGAGAGTTTTGGCTCTTTCGGTCAAAGAAATAGGATTCAACTTTCCACGTTCGCAGGCATTGGAAAAGGATTTGTCCGTTTCGGCGCTGTTTACTATGGCGGACCCTCCGCGTGCCGAAACGGCAAATGCCGTAAAAATTTGTAAAAGCGCCGGTATACGTCCCGTTGTTATTACGGGTGACAATCTCGACACCGCTACGGAAATCGCGCGAAATATCGGCATTTTCGGAAATTCCGACATAGCAATTGACGGTGAAACGCTTGCCTCGATGAGCGATTCTGTCCTTGCGGACAAAGTGGAAAACATAGCCGTTTATGCGCGGGTGACGCCTGCGGACAAACTGCGAATAGTTTCCGCGTGGCAAACGCGAGGCGCGGTAGTGGCAATGACGGGCGACGGCGTAAACGACGCTCCCGCATTGAAAGCCGCAGACATAGGTTGCGCAATGGGCAGCGGCACAGAGGTGGCAAAGGACGCTTCGGACATCATACTCACCGATGACAATTTCGCAACGGTAGTGGATGCCGTCTCTCTCGGGCGCAGCGTCTACGAAAATATAAAGAAATCCGTAACATATCTGCTCACTTGCAATATCGGAGAAGTTCTGTTTGTATTTATCGCGTTGCTCATTTGGAATGTGTCGCCGCTTTCCGCCATGCAGTTATTGTGGATAAATCTCGTCACGGACGGGTTGCCCGGTTTGGCTTTGGGTATTTACAAACAGGACGCAGACGTTATGAATCGCCCTCCCAAGGGTAAAAACGAAACGTTTTTCAGCGGTGGCGGAGGCAGACGCGTCGCATTCGGAGGTGTGTTCTTTGCCGTAGCGACTCTTGTCGGTTACGCCGTCGGCAATACTTTGGGATATGCCGAGGCATGCACAATGGCATATTTGGTTTTGTCCGTATCGCAGTTGATTTTTGTGTTGGAAATGCGAAACCACAAAGGCTTGTTTAGCGGAGGAATAACCAAATTTATGCTTGTAAGTTTTATTGTTTCGCTTGCTATGGTGTGTGTCGTGGCGTTTGTCGCTCCGCTGCAAAACATTTTCGGTCTGGCAAGTTTGCCGTGGAAATTTTACTTGATAGCTTTGGCGTTGTCCGCGCTGCCAACGGTATTTCACGAATTGTCAAGATTTGCGCGGCGCAATTTACCTCAAATTGTGCAAAAAAGTTCAAAAATTAAAGCAAAAAGCGGAGATTGATTTTCCGTTTTTTGCTTTTTCGCGGTTTTTTGTCAAAAAACAATAAAACTTTCATAAATAGTTTGCAGTTTCCTTGAAAAACTTTGTACAATTTGTTAAAATATCCGTATAACTCAAAACCAAGGTGACAAATGCAATCCGAATCACTTCAAAACATTTTGTTGGATGCCTACAAAGAGGCGCGCAAACAGCATTTCAAAACTGCTACGGCACAGCATGTACTGTATCAATTGGCGGCAACGGACAACGAAACGTCGCAGTTCTTCCGCGAGTTCGGGTTGACTCCCGACAAACTCAAAGCGGACGGACAGTTTCCCGTACTCAAAGACGAAATGGACAACCTCAACAAGCGTGCGGCTCTTATCGGCGCGCATTTCGGAGCGACGGAAGTAAATTGCGTACATATGCTGTTGGCTATACTGTCATACAAGGAAACGTACGCCTACGACAAATTGAAATATTATCTCGAAGTTGATGGGCTCGAAGAATTGTTCCAGACCATTGTCCGCAAAATTCCCAACGGAAAAAGTCTGCAAAACATAGGTAAAAATTCGACGGTTCCCGCAAGAATGCAAACGCCGAGGTCATCCTCGGAAAGCGTAATGCAAACCATTGTGCGCGCGGAAACGGACGAGGAGGATGATGTCGAAACGGAATCCATTCCGTACAGCGTCGATCTTACGCAAAAAGCCGCCGAAAACGGATTCGATCCCGTTATCGGCAGAGAAACGGAAACGGAACGCGTCATACAAACGCTTACTCGGCGCACAAAGAACAATCCCGTTTTGGTGGGAGAAGCGGGCGTCGGCAAAACCGCTGTTGTAGAAGGGCTCGCAACACAAATGGCAAGTGGAAGGGTCCCTACGGAGCTGAAAAACAAACGTCTCGTGCAATTGGATATTGCGGGTATGGTTGCTGGCACGCGTTATCGCGGCGATTTCGAACAGCGCCTCAAAGATGTAATTGACGAAGTCATCAAGCAGGGCAACGTGTTGCTGTTTATCGACGAAATACACAATCTTGTCGGCGCCGGCGGCACATCTGACGGAGCAATGGATGCGGCGGAAATATTGAAACCGGCGCTTGCCCGCGGAGAGTTGCATGTAATAGGCGCGACGACGACTCGCGAATACCGCATGTATATCGAAAAAGACCCCGCTTTGGAACGGCGTTTTCAACCCATAACCGTAGACGAACCTTCGCCCGAATTGGCTGTGAGAATATTGAAAGGCGTCAAGTCCAAATATGAAAAACATCACGGCATTGTCATAACCGACGAAGCGATAGAAGCTGCGGTGCAGTTGTCCGTCAGATACGTCACCGACAGATTTTTGCCGGACAAAGCGTTTGATATTATCGATGAAGCGTGCAGCAAACTCAAAATAGCAGGCTATTATCAACAGCAAGAAACGGGCATAACGCTTACCGCGGAATACGTACGGCTGGTCGTGTCGCAGATGACGGGAGTTCCCGTATCAGAGCTAAGTCGCGAGGAAAAGGACAAGTTGGTTCATCTGGAAGAAGAATTGGGGGCGCGCGTTATCGGGCAGAAAGAGGCTGTTGCAGTCGTTTCGCGTGCGGTACGCCGTCAACGCGCGGGATTGAAAGACCCCAACCGTCCGATAGGAAGTTTTATTTTCGTCGGTCCCACAGGCGTGGGCAAAACGGAACTTGCAAAAGCGCTCAGCGATTGTCTGTTCGGAAGCAACAGCGAAGTTATACGCATAGATATGTCCGAATATATGGACAAAACTTCCGTTGCCAAATTGATCGGCGCGCCTCCGGGATATGTGGGCTATGACGAAAGCGGTTATCTTACCGAAAAAGTTTTGCGCCGTCCGTACAGCGTGGTTCTTTTCGACGAGATAGAAAAAGCTCATCCCGACGTGTTCAATTTGTTGCTGCAAATTCTTGACGAAGGCAGATTGACCGATTCTCACGGCAAAACGGTGGATTTCCGCAATACGGTAATCATTCTGACAAGCAACATAGGTGTAAGCGACGGAACGCCGTCGGCGATAGGTTTCGGAGTTCAAAGCGATTACACTTTAATGCAGAAAAGCATCGATTCCGCAATGAAAAAGTTTTTCCGACCCGAGTTTTTGAACCGTCTGGACGAAATCGTAACTTTCAACTACCTCGGCAAGGAAGAAATGATTCAAATAGCCGAACTTATGTGTTACTCGTTGCACAAGCGGCTCAAAGGCACATTGAATCTGCAATTTACGGAACGCGCCATTGCATATCTCGCTTTGGACGGGTACGACAGGTCTTTCGGCGCTCGTCCGTTGAAACGCACGATACAGCGCAAAGTAGAGGACGCGCTTGCCGAAAAACTTTTGACGGGGGACATCAACAGGGGCGATACCGTGCGCGTGGAAACGGACGGACAGCAAATTTTGTTCATAAAAGTAAACTGAAATCTTGTTACAAACGCTCGCCGCTATACGGCGGGCGTCTTTATAATAAAATTTTGACAAAATTTGTCTGTCCAAAGTTTTATTTATGTTTGCCTAATGAAAAATATATAATTTTCCGGTTCGGTCGGTATTGAAATTCTTTGAAAAGGTGGTATAATGTATATAGGGAAATTTGTTAAAATTTTCGAATTTCCATTGTAACATACGGAGGTATAATTATGAAACTTGAAATTGTATCAAAAAATTATCGTGTAACGGACAGATTGGAACAAATTTTGGCGGGAAAAACGCGTCGTTTGGACAAATATTTTCCCGATTCCGATACTCCATGTAAAATTGTGCTTACGGATATGGGCAGACAGTGCAAAATGGAAATCTCCATCAATTTCCGCGGCAATCATATACGTTCCGAGGTCGTGGGAGACACAATGTACTACAACATAGACGCCTGCCTTCCCAAATTGGAACGTCAGCTGGTCAAACACCGCGAAAAGCTCAGTCAGTCTTACAGAATCCCCGCCATTCCCGGAGAATACGAATTTGTTTCCGATGTAGACGTGACGCCGCTCACGATAGCCAAAACCAAGCGTTTCGAAGTGGGTCGTATGTCCGCAGAGGAAGCCGCCGAAAATCTCGAGCTTGTCGATCACGATTTTTATCTGTTCGTCAACGAGCTTACGGGTAATGTCGAGGCAGTATATCGCCGCAAAGACGGTACGATCGGACTGCTTCAACCCTACATAGAATAAAGGAGAAATCATGAATATATTGTTAAACTTGTTGTCGGAAGGTTTTGCCGACAGCAGTTTTGCACGGTTGTTCACGGATATGAATTGGTGGACTGCCGCAATATTTGCGGTGGGACTTGTCTTTTGCATAATCGAGATGTGCATACCCGGGTTTGGCGTGTGCGGTATCAGCGGAGTGATACTTGTAATAACCGGTATCGTGCTGCGAATGATATTCGGCGGCGATTTGCTTATGTTGCTTTATATGGTGCTTATTTCGCTTGTGTTGTTTATACTTATGTTTTGGGTATTCAGCAGGCTCATTACCAAAAGCAAACTTGCCAAAACCGCGTTGTTTCATGCCGACAGCGCCGTTCCCACGGGCATTACCGAAGGTACCAAAAATTTTTTCGCGTTGCTTAATGCGGTCGGAGTTGCCGATACCCCGTTGCATCCCGTCGGGAAAGCGCATTTCGACGGAGAATCGGTAGACGTTGTCGCGCGCGACGGATACATATCAAAAGGCGCTGCGGTAACGGTGGTTGCCGTGGAAGGACAGCGCGTTGTAGTTATCGAAAATAAGGAGGAATAACTTTTTATGAATATGATTTTTTCTTTGCTCGGCGCAGGAGGTTTTCCCGCTTGGGCGATTGTCTTGATAGTAGTGGCGGTATTGCTGCTTGTTTTACTCATATTTTTGCCGATACCCACTTGGTTTATTGCCGCGGTAAGTAACGCTCACGTTTCCATGAGCCGTTTGGTAGGTATGAAAATGCGCCGCATAAAATACCGTATGCTTGTGGACGTGTACATTCGTGCGCGCAAAGCCGGGTTGGAAATAGACATTGCCGAGTTGGAAAGTCACGTAATGGCAGGCGGCAATATTTCAAATGTGGTAAACGCTCTGATTTCCGCGCATAGCGCAAATATCGAATTATCGTTGCAGTCGGCAAAGGCGATAGACCTTGCGGGGCGCGACGTATTGAACGCGGTAAAAGTATCCGTCAACCCGAAAGTCATCGAGACTCCCGTCATTTCCGCCATAGCGAAAAACGGAATCGAGCTGAGGGTAAAAGCGCGCGTTACGGTAAGAGCCAATATCAGCCGTCTTATCGGCGGCGCGGGAGAGGAAACGATAATTGCCCGCGTTGGCGAAGGTATAGTTACTACGGTCGGTTCTTCCGAATATCACAAAGAAGTTTTGGAAAACCCCGACCTTATCAGCAAAACGGTGCTCAAAAAAGGTCTTGACGCGGGCACCGCATACGAAATTCTCAGTATAGACATTGCCGACGTGGACGTAGGCAGAAACATCGGCGCGCAGTTGCAGATGGATCAGGCAGAAGCGGACAAGCGCATAGCGCAAGCCAATGCGGAGGAACGTCGCGCGATGGCGATCGCTACCGAACAGGAAATGAAAGCTCACACGCAGGAAATGCGTGCCAAAGTTGTCGAGGCGGAGGCGGAAGTCCCCAAGGCAATGGCGGAAGCGTTCCGCAACGGGCGTCTCGGTATTATGGATTACTACCAGATGCAGAATATTCAAGCGGATACGGCAATGCGCAATGCCATCAGCGGCAGTGGCGACGGTACCGAAAAACCCAAAAAGTAATTTCGCTTGATTATCGGGGAAGAACTGTATGGAAGACATCAGCATAGCAATAGAAATAGCATTTCCGTTGTTTATATCCGCGGTGATAATTTTGGTTGTGATAGTGGCGCTGTTCAAGCGTTTGTCCGTGCGCAACGGCAACGGTCGCAAGCCCAATCAAAATACGGAAGTGCATTACGGCGTTCAACCGCGAGAAAGGTATGAGCGCAAAGTCGCCTCCGCTCACGACGCGCACGTTGCGGACGCCATTGCACATTCTCACAAAGGCAGAGAAGAACATTACGAAGAAATCGTCGGTTCGTTGGGTGACGTCAACGACGAAGGATGTGCCGATTTGGACGGAGTACGCTTTATCGCTCACGATCTTGCCTACGACACAACCGAGGAAGAACATGGCGATATGAGCAAAATCGCGCGTGCAATGGTGTTGGGCGAGATACTCAACGATCCGCGTTTTCGCAAACCTTATCGCCGCAAATAAACAATTTCAGGCATTGCCCGTTTTTCGGCGGGCGTCCAAAGCAAAATATGTAAACGGAACCGCAGCAAGTGAAATCAACTTGCGGCGGTTCCTTTATTGTCGCTCTTTCCGATATTTAATATTTAATAGTAAATATTTTCTGCTCTACCCTTTTGAAATATGCTTGTCGATATTTTTCATTGTCGCGTTTGTCACATCGTAGGGGCGAGTGGTTCTTTGTGCAGCAGCCGTTCCCACAGGCTTTCGTTGGACTGTATCTCGGCTTGCAAACAATCTACGTTTGTCAGCAAATAGTTGTCCTTGTCTGCGCCCACCAACGTGATATTGTTCACCGTCACATTGTGTTTACCCGCTTCCGCTCCGTCAAATGCGGTCGTAACGCTGCCTATTGCCACAACGTCGCCTTCGCACACGCCGACGATCGTGCCCATTTTGTCTATAACGGCTTTTGTGGTTCCGTCGTACAGTTTGTCTTTTACCGTGATGCCTTCGATACGCAATTCTTTCGGCAATATGGTACCGCAAGCAAAGTCGTGCAGAGTGTAGTTTGCGGCGTCCTCTCCTTCGAGGCATGCCGTAGACAGCACAACCGTTTTGGAACCGGCATTTTTGTTGTCGAAATACAGTACGTCGCAGTTTACGCAAATATCGTCGCCGGGCAGTACGCCATCCACGTGTATGTCGGGATTGTTCAGGCGGTTTGTTCCGTCGTAAATTTTTACAAAATCGTTGTTCACCGCAAGTTGTCGTGGCAATACGGTAAGCGTACCGTCCACATAATCCGTTTCATAGTCGAGGTAATCACATTCTCTGCTTTTGATGCGGTAGACGCCCACGTTCAATTTGCCGCCATCCACAACGCAATGTCTGTCAAATTCGCAGGCTTCTTCGTCGTTGCCCACAAACCCATCCACGGTACACAGCAGTTGCGGCAGTTCTTCTCCGTAGACGATAGTCAGATCGGGCGCGGTCAAAGTCAGACGCGGTGCGGCGACGTCCGCAATGTAGGTTTGTGTGTAAGCTCCCGCCGTTGCGGTAATGCGATGTCGTCCTGCCGATTCGGGCGTATAGTACAGCGTCGGAGGACTGTCCTTTGTATAGGCGCCCTCAAAGACTATTTTGTCGTCCACTTTCCACACTGTGTGAGTACCTTCCGCAATTTCTTCCGACGGCAAATAGGTAAAAATTTGTTCTTTGCCTCTCACCGCTTCGCCGCTTACTCGGATTTCTCCGCTTGTAAGCGTGGCGGAGTAATTTTTGAAACTTTTGCTCACTCTCCACAGCAGCCACCCGAACAAAGCCAACACGGCGACGACAACCGCCACGCCGATGATAAAATCCACTCGCTCCTCTTTGTAGTTGCTTTTAGACTGTTGCATAATATCCTCCTCGGTTTTATTGTGGGGCAAAACACAAAATATATACGTTTCCGTAGGGAACGCAATCCGGGCAAGCGAGCATATATAGCGCAAACATATCCGTTAAAAATTCTTTTTCGTCAAAATCAAAAAAATTTTTCGAAATAGCTATTGACATTGCCTAAAAAAATAATATAATATAAATATAAGTCAGCCACACGTATATTTTAGTTTTTTGGAGTAGTAACATGCGCGCGTTATTTTTCCAATCAAACAATCAATATATTTTGGCGGGTGTATGTGACCTTTGTAGTCACACGCACGATGGTTTGTACACAAAAAAACAGTCTAATTTGGCACTGCATAGGGCAATTTAGCCTTTTGCGGTGCTTTTTTAATATCAAAAAAAGGAGAAATTGCAATGAAAAAAGCTATCCGAATCATGCTTGCGATTTTGCTTGTTGCGATGATTGCCTCATTGTTTGCGGCATGCACGCCGACACAGCAAGACCCATGTCAAAAAGGACACATTTGGGATGAAGGCACGGTAACCTTGCAACCCACATGTGCGGCAGAAGGCAAAGTCACCTTTAAGTGTACGGTATGCGGTACAACTCGGGAAGAGAGTCTGCCCAAGAGCGTACAGCACACCTGGAACGATGGTGTCGTTACCAAAGAAGCCACTGCAACCGAAGAAGGCGTAATTACATTCACCTGCACGGTTTGCGGACAAACCACAACGCAATCGATACCCAAGTTGGAAACTCACGTCCACGAAAAGGGCGCCAAGCACGAAACCGTGCCTGCCCTTTGCAACAAAGCGGGCGTCAATGAATATTGGGATTGCACCGGTTGCAAAGCCAAGCTCGATGCCGACGGAAACGAAGTTACCGACGCGCAACTGAACATTCCCGCCACGGGAGTACACGTCAGAAGCGAGAATTCCGTTCCTCGCAGAGAACCCACCTGCGTCGAATACGGTTCGGAAGAATATTGGACTTGCGTTGATTGCGGAACCAAGCTCGATTCCGAAGGACATCAAGTAACGGAAGCACAGCTTCGTATAGATATGGTTGCGCACGTTTGGGACAACGGCAAGATAGTCAAGCCTGCCACCTGCACAGAGGACGGCGAAATTCTCTACACTTGCACGGTTTGCCACACCTATACGATGAGAGGCACGATAGCCTCTTCCGGAAAGCACACCAAGAGCGCGACGTCCACTCCGCAAGTACCCGCTACCTGCACGCAGGAAGGCACGGCAGAGTATTGGACCTGCACCGAATGCGGCAAAAAGCTCGACGTCGACGGCAATGAAGTGACGGACGCACAGCTTGTTCTTGCGCGTGTGGATCACACCTACGGCGAATTGCAGCCGGAACAGCCTGCTACCTGCACGGAAGACGGACGCCAAGCGTACTATCAATGTTCTGAATGTGAAAACTATTTCGATTCCTCCAAGCAACAAACCACTTTGGAAGATTTGACAATTTCGGCAAGCGGTCATGATTGGTCCGACACGCTTTCTCCGATCGAAGGCGGCATCAATCACGGCTACAAATGCAACAACTGCGATGAATATCAGCCCGATACACAAGACCCTCACAGTTTGGAATACACCAACGAGGGTTGCACGGAGGGCTATCACAAGCAGGTCTGCTCCGAATGTGAATATTCCACGGATGAAGAACAATGCACTGCCAAGAAGGACGGCAAAACCGCGCATGTTACACAATACGGTGAAGATCACGGTTTGAATTCGGAAGAATGGTATGCCGACGGCGACAGCCACTGGAAAGTTTGCGAGCATTGCGGCGGAACATTCGATCGCGCTACGCACGACTTCAATGATTACACGGAAGACAACTGCACCGTGTGCGGACACATCCACATGGAAGTGGAAATCTCCTACGGCGAGACCATTCACCACGTAAATTCTCTCAAAGAAGCATTTGCGTGGATCGGAGAACAACAAGATAAAGAAACAACCTACACGGTACGTCTCAAACACGACCGCAGCGGTGAGGAAGACCTTACCGTTCCCGAAGGTTTCAAAGTTACCATCGAACTCACGCACAACCTCACGCTGACAGGCGAACACAATCATTTGATTGTCAGCGGAGAACAGACCAACCTCACAATACAAGGCGAGGGCACGCTCAACCTTGTTTTGTCCTACCAAAGCGGCACATTGGTTTTGCCCGAGGGAGAATACAATATCGAGTTGAACGGCATCAGATGTGATGAGGCAAATATCACTATCGGCGAACAACGCCTCACTCACAAATATCCCGACGAATACACAAACGACGGTGAAAGCGGACACAGCAGACTATGCGAGCGTTGTAATTACAAGGAAACCGGTACCCACAGCAGTACTGCTCAGTGGAAACCCACATCGGATTTCGGTGTACATTCACGCAAATGCGACAGCTGCGATTACATATTAACCGATTCCTGCACGATAGAAAACAACATATGCAATGTTTGCTCCAAAGAATACACAGTTGCGGAAATTTTGGAAGCGCTCGGAAAGAAGCCTACCGGCAACACGGAAGCCAGCGAATTGCCCGGCACATATAAACTTTCCGGTACAATAACGGAGATTAAGCAACATCAACAATACAACGGCAAATACGAAGTTCAATTCTATATGGATGTCGTAGTTGACGACGAAGGTAATACCGAAAATATCTATTGTTATTGGGTATACGGCGATGAAACCGTTATCAAAACAGAACTTTTTGTCGGTACGGAAGTAACGGTATCCGGTACATTGATAAATTACTACAATAATGTCAAACAATTTAAAGCCGGTGCACAACTTGATGGCTACAACAACCCCGAAGTAACCGTAAATATTGATTGTGACGGTTCCTATGCAACCTACGATATAACGAGGGCAGACAAGCGGTATATTGGTGACCAAGTAACCCTCACGGTAAACATTACAAATTATCAATATCGCGTAGACAAAGTTACCGTCAACGGCGTAACGTACGATGCGCAGGAAGACGGCACTTACAAGTTTACGTTGACAGCAAAAACCGTCGAAATTAAGGTATCTTTCGTCGAACGTCTTGCTCCGGAGGAAAAATCGGTAGCGACGTTGACCTTCACCGAAGAAGCGGCAACCAATGACGGTAATACAAATGGTTACAAAAAGCTTGAGGTAACAAGAGATACCGTAAAATGGGCACTTAATCCTGTCAACAATCAAAATGCTCAGCCTAACGGTACAAAAAAACAATGGAATGGTCCGAGATTTGGTAGTAAATCTGCCGATGTAACTCCGTCGTTTGGTACCATCACGGCAATTCCCCAAAAAGTAAGTAAAATAGTAATCAATATAGGTTATGGCGCTGTTAACAGTGATCAGTTGAAACTAATAACAAGTTTCCAATTGAAAATTTACAAGACATATTCATCGTCCGACAAAGCATATAGCAATCAAGTAGGTGAGGCAATTTCTATCGATCCGGCTTACGGCGACAACACATTTAATATACCCGAGTCGCAACAGGGCGAAAACTATTACTACGAAATTGTTCTCAGTGTAACTCGTCATACTACCGAAGAAGGTAAGGATGGTCAAAATGGTGTATTTGAGTTAGTCTCGATTACGTACTATGCAAACGTTATACCCGAGTGTAAACACGACATACCGAAAGCTATCCATAAAACGCCTGGTAACACAGCATCGTGCGATACTCCCGGCACTGCGGATATGTGGACTTGCACAATTTGCCAAAAATCTTTCAATGATGAACAATGCACAGAGCTCAACGAAAGCGGTGTGCCTACGGTTATCCCCGCCAAGGGGCACAAACAATTGGACCCGGATAGCGAAGGTGAATATGTATATACAATAGAAAAATGGGACCATGCCGAAGATAACAATGAACACACTCACACGGCAACCTGTTCTCAATGCCATGAAGAAATTACCGATCTGAGAGGTAATTGCACGTTGGAGGATACAGATAATGTGCCCGAGACGCATACCTTGCGTTGTACTGTATGCGGATGGGAGTCAGGGATAGCAGAAGAACATGTGGGTGTTCCCTGCAAAGAATGTAATTACGGCGCAGCGATTTTCAGCGTGGGCGGCGAAAACTTTGACACACTTCAAGGTGCATTTAACGAAGCAAAGACAAGCGGTGGCGCAATTCAATTGCTTCAAGCTTATGAAGGCGCGGGAGCTACGTTCGAAGGAGGCGAGAGCGCGGTAACGTTTAATACGTCTACGTTCTCATTCAAAACTAATTCTCCGGTGATTGTTGCAAGCGGAAGTTTGACAGTTGAGGGCAAATTGACAGCCGACTTTGAGGTACAAGGCGGTACGCTGATACTTAACGGCGCAGAGATTGGCAAGCTTACGTTTACGGTTGGCGAAAGTGATATAATTTTCTCGGATAGCAGCAGTACGATAACCGGAATAGAGATAACCGTCACTACCGAAAATGTGCAGAACCTCAGAGCTAAATTCGAAAAAGCTCAAACAGAATATGGCGGCGAGATCAAATTGAATAACGCCGAAAGCGATGTTCATTGCGACGCTTTGTTTGACAATAATAACGCCGAGACATATGGTGTAACCTTCGCCGGAAAACAAATAAGTCACACTTATTCGGAGGAAAAAGCTCCAACACAGGATGCTGACGGCACCACGCACAGCGGCGAATGTGCTATCTGCGGGGGCACCTTCAAGCAGGAACACTACGGCATGGAAACTGACAACACCTGCGATGGCTGCGGATATGAGAAGACTGTTACCAAAGAGTTGCAGACGTTGTCATTAAACTTCGTCGACCCAAACAAAGAATTGCTCGATAGTATGGGTACTACTGCCAACAAAAATCAAAAAACATTTACTTACGGTGGGCTGACATTAGCTTATTTGGGTTGTAAAAGAGGAACTACTAACACTGAATATAAATATATCCATATGGATAAAAGTATTAAGAGCTACCTTGCAAATTCTGTTGCAATAGACGGAATTATAATGAAAATAGAAGTAGTGATTCCCAAAGGAGGAAGTCCTAAAACTTGGTACTATGTTGAGTTGCTGTCAGAGGCCAAGCTCCAAGCACAAACAACGGGTACAAAAAAACAAGGTGAAACAGAGTCTGGCAAAACACAGACCACAGCTGATACGACTATAACAGTTGAGGCTCTTGAAACAGACAAAGCTAAATTCTTCAATATCTCTGCTTCACAAGACGGAAATGGACAAATTAAGTCCATCACTATCTATTATTATCCTAATAATTAGAAAATATTTTCAAAACACAGGGGGCGGAGAATTTCTCCGCCCCCCTGTGTGTGTTACTATATAAATATTGATTTAATCACCAAATGTAATAGTAATACTTGTTACAACAGCTTGTTTTCCGCTGTCCTTTGTTAATGTAATACTTTCTTCTTTCCCTGACCATGTTCCGTTAGCCCATTCGCCTTTTGTTGCTGAGAAAGTATTTGTAGTATCAGCACTACTAACTATAATTTTCACTTCTTTTATGTATTTACCTGCAGGAGCTGAAATTTTAATTTGTTTTCCTTGTCGAACTTTTACGCTTCCGTTGCTGCTGAAGTCACTTGCTTGACCTCCAGATATAAATAGTATTGTTACATTTTGTTCTAATGTAATTGTTGTTCCGTCTGTATTAGATGTACTTGGAGTGAAAGTCACAGTAATATCTTGACTGGGTGTAATGTCTCCACCGGTTCCGCTATGACCGGGACACTTGTCGGCGCAGACTGGATCACCGCACTCCAAATCCGTACATTTGCTACATGTCGGGCATACGTGATTACATTTGTGCGGAGCAGTCTCCGTTACAATATCCATACCCTTAGGTAAACGATAAATTACAGGGATTGCATAACCGGTTGTACTCCAATTTGTTTTTGCATATGCTCCAAATTGAACTGATGTGTCTTCTTTTTGACATATAATTCCGCGTATACTGTTTTTACCGTCTTTATAAGTAAAGACTGTATTATCTAATGTCCAGTAAGAATCGGCACCCAAACCGCTATCTCCCTTCGTTGCAGTTGTGAAGTCGGTTCCTGAAGATTTATGAGTAATGTAACTACCGTTATTGGATAATGCGTATTCGGTATCTGTATCGCTATTTTTCACTTCCAAAGTGAATATCAATGCGCCGCGATCAACATAGGGAACTTCTGTAAAGGAATCCGTCCCGGAAGCAATTTGTGTTTCGGCGCCTGTTATTTTGCTCGATATGGAACCGTTCATTATGGAAAGATTTCCTGTTTCAGGGGCATAGGCAAATATAAGTCTGTCGCCGTCCTGCAAATCTTCGGCGCTTTTTACGAGCGACCAAACAGCAGGTTGCTCTGCGCCGCAAATTGAGCATTTTTT
>CANQGD010000032.1 GCA_947601445.1 uncultured Clostridia bacterium
AAAATGACGTCGTAACCCGTCATATTCTCGATGTTTCCGCTGATTGCGGGGCGTGCGTCGGGATCGTTCTGCTCCCTTGTCGAGCGGCTGTTTGAATCGCTGTAATTTAGATCGGCCGAGGTGTAGGGCTGCTCGGGCGTGATCTCATACAGCTCTCCGCCCGTAGCATCCGCAATGTACTGCGCGGCTTTTTCGGTGTTGCCGGTTGCAGAAAAATACGCAACGAGAACCTTCGACGAATCGGTTGTATCGATTTTCCATTTATCGTTGCTTTCTCCGTCGCAAGCCGAAAGGGTAAGCAGGGAGCATACAATCACGGCAATAAGCAATGAAAAATATTTGATTTTTTTCATAAAGGTTTTGCTCTTTTTATTTAGATTTCGTGAAATTTTTGCACTCTCATTTTGAGACGATATTTTTCTCGTAGCGCTGCGATTTCCTTCATCATCGGACTTTTGTGGTGAAAGTCGAGCGCTTCCTTGTTTTCCCAAACGTCGATGAGTAGCACCGTTTCGGGATCGTCCATAGGGAAAAAGTAGTCATAGTGCAGATTGCCTTTTTCTGCGCGGATTTTTTCCGTAAGTCCGCTTGCTTTCATTTCTTCCGCAAACTTTCTCGCGTTTCCGTTCGTTCCCGTGTAGTAAATATTAACCGTCAATGTCATGGTGTGCCTCACGAAAGCTTGTTGTATTCCTCTTCGGCAACGGGTTCCAACCATTCGTTAGAGCTGTTTTCGCCCGGAATTTCGATTGCCAGATGAGAGAACCAACTGTCTTTTGCCGCACCGTGCCAATGTTTTACATTCGCAGGGATATTTATGCAGTCACCCGGTTTCATTTCAACGGCTTTTTTACCCCATTCCTGATAATATCCGCGTCCCGCAACGCAAATGAGAATTTGTCCTCCGCCTTTCGTTGCGTGATGAATATGCCAATTGTTATGGCAACTCGGTTCGAATGTGACATTGAAAATGCCGACTTGTTCTTTGGAAACGGGCGCAAGATAGCTTTTTCCGCTGAAATACTGCTTAAAACCGTCGTTAGGTGCGCCGATGGGAAATATCATCGAATTTTCGTGCGCCGCCATTTCGGTTTCCGCGCTTTCTGCCGCCCAGACTTCCTTTGCCATATTGAACACCGCCCAAGCTTTGGGCCACCCCGCATAAAAACCGACGTGCGTTACGACGGCGGCAATTTCTTTCTTGGTTACACCCGCTTTTTTTGCGTTCTCCAAATGGTGTTTGAGCGAACTATCCGTAATGCCCGACGACATGAGCGCCACAACGGTTATGATACAGCGCGTCTTGTGGTCTATATCTTGATTATTCCAATTCTCACCGAAGAGAATATCGTCGTTGTAGTGTGCAAAGTCGGGGGCGAACTCTCCGAGCGCCTTTCTTCCCGCGTCCTGTTTGATCTTTTCCATTTTTATTACTCCTTTTTGTGGTTATTTAATTTGCCGAGTTATTAGGCGATAGTGGTGTATTTAGAGTGAACTGCCTTATCCTGCCCAAAATACGCTACCAAAATTTTACTCATAATTTTATTCTCCTTTGCTTTTAAGCAGATTTTTTACGCAGTTATAAACGAGTTCATAGATCGAATGGTACACAAACGGCACGTTAGCTTGTGCCATGGCAACGCGCTGTTTTTCCGTTACTTCGGCATAAGGATAAATACCGTAGACAAACGGAAGAAAAATATACAAAATTTCTTTGCGTTCGGCTTCCGAAAATTGTGTAAATTTCGCAAAATAGCTATCCAGCGCTTTCAGCGAATCTCCGTAAGTGCGCTTAAATTCGGCAAGACGTTCCGGACGACTGTTTTCCTCCATGTCGTAATTGTTCATGGTCATAAGTTTCAAAAGAAGCCTGCGATCTTCGAGTATACGCGCAAGAGATTCGGCAAATTCTTCGCCTGATAAACTCTCGTTTTTTTCCGTAAGCGAGTCCATAGCCGCTATCCACTTTTCGTATTCTCTTTTTAACAGCGCAAGAAAAATTTCTTCCTTTGTGCGAAAATAATTGTAAATAGATGTGCGTGTAAAGGTAGTAACCGCGCCTATTTCTTTCAGAGTGATTTCTTTGAAACTCAACGTCTCGTAAAGTTTTTCGCAAGCGTTTACAATTTCCTCTTTTCTTGCGTCTGTCAATTCTTTGGAACCTTTCGGCATGTGTTTTTTTCCTGATTTTTCGTATTCTGACACAATGTCAGCAACAGTATAGCGCCATTCTGACACCGTGTCAACTATTTTGAATATAAAGATTATTGTCAAGTTGAGTTAAGCTTTATCCCGACTGCGGATAGGGGTTGATATAAAGACCATAACCGCATTTTACGGTAAAGACGATTGCAAAACTTCGTTAAAAAATTACCGCACAACCTTATAATTTATTGAAAATAAATTTGCTCGATCCGTAGAAAAGCGGCAGTGTATGTCAATGAAATAAAATAAAAATAATATTAATTGAGTTCTAAAAGTTGATGTTTCTCTATAAATTTATAATCCGCTCAACAGCACAACAAAGGCGAACCCGTCCCTTAATGGAAACTGATTCGCCTTTATGCTTGGTGACTCCAATGGGACTCGAACCCATGTTATCGGCGTGAGAGGCCAACGTCCTAGGCCACTAGACTATGGAGCCATATCGGATACTTAAACAGTTTAACATAGTTTTTGTTTTTGCGCAACTGTTTGACGCAACAAAAGCTGTTTCGCCGTGTAAAAATAGGTTTTGCATCAAACATATGCAAACAAAAAGGCAAAAAAGACCGCAAACATACAGACATTTTGACCGTTTATACGAATAGCGAAGTATAAAATTTATTTATCAAATATTGAAAACAGTGAAAAAAGGTAAACCGTCATTTGCCGTAAAAACATCGGTAATGATTGTTTTGTTCGAAGCAAATTCGGCATATTTTGCCGTGCCGTTTATTCTTTTGAGACGTCTATTGCGGCGACATCGTCAAACCGTTAAAACGCACAGTCAATAGTTGTTTCGCGACATACAAGTCATTCAAATATGTTTGAATTTGATTTTTTTCCAACAAAACAGGCGTACGGGAATGTATTTCCTTTACAGGAAAAACGGCAGGCGCAGTGAGAATAACAAAACGATTGCAGTCTTGATTTTTACAAAAGCCCGCCAGATAAAGTATGTTGCCGTCGGTTCTGACGAACAAGCGTCGATTCTTGCCTTCGTCCCATTCGTAAAATCCGCTGCATGGCACAACGCAGCGATTTTGGGCAAAATCTGCGGCAAAAAAAGGTTTTTGAGTTACGGTTTCGGCTCGGGCGTTTATCAACAGTTGGTTGCCGTTCGGTCCGTCAAATCCCCACTTTATAAATCTCGGCAGAGGACTGTCCGCGGTGAAAACGGGTGCCAATTGCGTCGGATACACATCCAATTTCAGCAGCGGCGGCATTTCTTGCAAGTTGCGGTAAATTTCGGCAATTTCCGCGTGTCCCATATCCATAACATATCTTCCACACATGCTTTTAGTTTGACGTTTTGCCGCTTCTTATATTCCCGGGCGGCACAGCAACGTACAACTTTTTTAACCCGTCGTCGCTCTGAAACGATTTAAGCAAGACAAATCACAGGTTCAACCGTTTGAGTTTTTTAGTTTATATGCGTGTTGGATAGATATATCAGAATGGTGTTTTATCATATGTAAAATGTGTTTCGAAGTCGGGAACAATACAAAATTGTTAATAATATCCGTACTTGTGTTTCGAATAGTTGTATAATTACAGTGTTGTTATACAATAAGCTTGTCAATTTGACGAGCCTTTAATTTTTGCGCCAAAAACGAGCGGGAACGCGCGGAAAACAAAGAAAATAAAAATTTTGCCAAAATGTTTTGAAAAAGGATTGACAAATCAACAAGCTTTTTTCTCGAATACGATTGAAAAACCGCTCTATATGTGTTAAAATAATTATATTAGCCGTGCAGAAAAAACGTGCGCACAAAATTCAACATTGTGCGCGGCGATTTTCACAAAAGAAAGCAATAAAAAACTTTGCAACTCTTGCGATATTGATTGCAAATTCGACAACGTTGGGCGGCGGGAGAATAAATTCGCGGTAAAAAGTCAAAATAATATCGGCATACATTGCAAAAGAAAGCATATTCCGATTGCATTTTCGGCATGTATGTGTTAAACTGAATTTAACCCTGCCTTGTCCGACAAGTTTTACATTATGCGTCAACTACAGTTCGTAAAAGGGAGTTGCGTCCGAACGCAGATGTCAGGTTACTACGGCTTCCGTGTGGAGTCAAAAAGTTTCGACTTCGGTAAAAGACTGATTTCGTTTGGCAGACTACCCACCCTATTTTTTAGGTTGAACGTCGGTAAAACACGGCTATGGCGGGGCTTTTCGTTATGAAAAGACGGTGGATAGCCGTTATTTTTTTATTTGTATTTGTACTCTGTATTTCTTTGTCGGGCTGCAAAGAAGATTTTCCGCCCTACGAGGAGGAAAAATCGGAGATAATGCCGCCTCAAACATTTACCGTGTATGTATGCGGCGCCGTTGAAAATGAAGGCTATGTAACGGTGGAGGCGGGAGAAACTTATCTTACGGTATTGGAACTTGCTGGTATATTGCCGCAAAGCGTAGTACCGCAGTTGCACACCTATCCCGTGGACGGCAGCGTGACGGAGCTCATCGTCAATTATTCCGACGGCGAGCAAATTTATGACTGTATAAACGCCGACAATCTGTTGATTGCCGAACGTCTCGGCGTGGAAGGTTTGCCGACGGAAATCGTGGAATTGCTTGCGGACTATATAGCCGAATTCGGCGCATTTCACAACAAACAACAACTGAAAACGGCTTTGGGAGAGTATGCCGAGGAGTACCATTATCGGTTTTTTATATCCGAGGAAAACTATGAAAAGGCGGATTAACGCAAGATTTTCGCTGATAGCGGCAGTAGGATTTATACTCGGTATTTTTGCTTTTTACGAGCTGTTGTTCGGAGAATTTTATTTCGGTTTGGCGGTGGCTATCGTGCTTGCCGCCTTGTTGATTTTTTGTATAATCAAGCGACTCGGAACTTGGAAGGTCGTTTTGATCGGTATCGCATTTGCATTGGCGGGATTTTGTTGGAGCGGTTTGTACTACTTAAACATTACCGACGACGCGTGCGGTATATCCGTCTCCGTTACGGGACGTGTTACCGATTTGGGACGCAACGGCGCGATAAGCAACATTTATTATTTGGAAGATTGCCGCGACGACAACGGCAGAACTCTTGCGGGACGAGTGCGCGTGTATGTGGACGACGGCTCCGTTCTGTCGACAGGGGACGTTGCAACCGTAAGCGGTACGTTGGATTCCGTTTATCCCGTCAAGCAGCAAGTAAACACCTTTTATTTACGCAACCGTGTGCGATATGAACTGCGAAACGGCGGCGTCGTATCGGTGCATGCGGGCAAGTTGAAGTTGGACGAAAAAGTGCGTAAATACGTGTACGATGTCACTTTCGATTACATGCCCGATAACAGCGGAACAATGTATGCGTTACTTACGGGGGATCGCAACGCATTGGATGAAACTTCCGAATTGGCGTTTAGCAGAGCAGGCATAGTGCATTTGCTCGCCGTTAGCGGTCTGCATGTGGGTTTTATAGCTTCTGTATTGGGCTTTGCTTTGTCGAGATTGAAATTGCGTCCGTTGACTGAGTGCGCCATTATAATAGTACCGTTGTTGTTTTACGCGTATATTTGCGGTTTCTCACCTTCCGTTATGCGGGCGATAACGATGCTTGTTTGCGGTTATATTTCGCGCGCGTTGTTTTCCAAAAGCGATATGCTTGCTTCGCTGTGTTGGGCTGCGCTGATTTCTTTGGCGGTATGTCCGTATTATATATTCGATTTGGGATTTCAATTGTCTTTTTTGTCCGTATTCGGCATTTCAACGTTGTATTATCCGCTCAACAGATTGTTGCTCCGCAAAAAAGTCAACAAACATTTGCGTCGTATTTGTGATGCTCTGTTTATTTCCGCGTGCTGTATTGTCGCCACCTTGTTTACGCTTGCGGCAAACGGCGGAGAAGTTGCCGTTTTCGGCGTGCTGCTCAATCTGATTGCCGTGCCGGCGGTATCCGTTGCGTTTGTTTTGGGATTTTTCGGATTGCTGCCATGGGTTTTTCACTATCTTATGTTTGCGGCGGACGCCTTTTTGCAGTTTGTATTACGTTGTGCCGCTGCGGTTTCCGAATTGAGTTTTGCTACGTTTTCGTTTAAGACGGCGCATATCTCTGCGATAGTAGTGATTGTATTGCTTTTTGCGATAGGCGGTTTTTTGCATTTAAGCAAACTCGGCAAAAAAATATTTTATCCCGTTTGTTGTTTTTTGTTGATTTTCAGCATAATTTTCGCATATATTCCACGCAGAGCGGACAATAATGCCTATGTGGTGTACGGGTCGGACGACAGCGTAACCGTAGCGGCGGTTGTGGGCGACGAAGCGATCGTGGTGAGCGATTTTTCGGATTATTCCGCGGTGTCCGAGATTTTGGGACATATCGGCAAATACAAAGTTGACAAAATAACCCTGTTTGTAGCTCGCTCCTCTCTTGCGCGATCCGAAGTTATTGACGCGGTAAAAAATTGCGGCGCGGACACCGTTTATATTTTGGATTCCGTCGACGGTTTGAAATTGACGGATAAATTCGGCGACGAAACAAATGTGTTTTATCAAAGACCGAATACGTGTGTGGGTGAAACGTTAAAAGTCAGAAGCATTTTCGACGGAGAACTGTGCGCGGTGAATATAACTTTGGATAAGACGGATATTTGTTTGGTTTACGGTACGGAACGCTCGTCGAGTGTACTCGATTTCGGCATTAACGCCGAGTTCTATTTGCTTGAAGCGCCGTGCGAAAGTTATTCGTCCGCAAAAGTTAAAACGCTTACTCCCTATCAAAGCGGCTTTCCGTGCAATTACGGCGCAAATAAGTACGGAAACTTTACAATTGCACAAAAAGGTGATACAATAATTTTAAGTTTCAGATGAGGTGCGAACTTGATTGGATTTCTCGAAATGCGCAATACACTCTCCGCCAACGAATATCCTGCGTTATGTCTGTTCGGCAATGACGGTTGGGTAAAAAACAGAGCGTTGGTAAATGTGTGCGAAGCATACGGTGTTGAGGACGACGGTTTCGGTATCGACCGTCTCGATTCACCCACTCTCGAAGATATTGCTTTGGCGTGTTTTACCCCGTCTATGTTCGGTTCCAAGAAATTGGTTTTGTGTCAACAACCGTTTTTCCCCGAAAAGAAAGAAGACGCCTACGGAGATAAAGCCAAATCCGATAAAAAACGCGTTTCCGACAAAACGACGGAACTGCGTCAAGGCTTGGCGGATATTTTGTCAAAGGCGGACGGTAGCTTTTGTTTGGTGTTTTTTGCGGACAGCGACAAAAATTTCGTCGGAATAAACGGATTGGAAACGGTAAATTGCAATCGGTTGGACAAGTCGAGCGTTATCAAATGGATTGTGGCTTTCTGCCGCAAACAGGGCGTTGCGATAGATACGTTTTGCGCCGACAAAATAGCGTCATATTGTCTGTGCGATATGTCGCGAGTGTGCGTGGAAACGCAAAAACTCATCGACTACGGTACGATAAACGCCGAGGCGATAGAGATGCTTGTACACAAAGACGCGGAATATGCGATTTTCGATTTGTCCGGGGCAATTGCAAACAAAAATGCCGCCAAAGCCATGGAGATATATCGCGGACTTGTAGCGAGAGGAGAGGAATCGAGAGCGCTATTTGCGCTTATATACAACTTCTATCGTAGGGTATACTATGTAAAAACTTCTTCGTTTTCCACCGAGGAAATAGCCGGTTATATTGGAGTTAAGCCTGCGTCCATCGGTTTTGCTCGGGATACTGCCGATCGTTACAAGCCAATGCAGCTCAAACGCGCGTTGGACTACCTTGCGCAGGCGGACGCTCGTCTGAAAACCTTTGCGGATGAAAACGAAACGATGAATTTGCTGATAATGCAACTTATTTCTTTGTAAAGGAGATGTGTCGGTGATTAACAAGCTCAGACAAAATTATCAATTGTCCAACGTGCTGATTCGGATGGCATTTGTGCTTACTTACGTTTTTTACGCGTGGCATGAGTACATCGCTTCGGCATACGTTGTGTCAAACTTAAACGGCGTTACCGTTGCGCTGAACGATTCGGTCATCGTAGCCACGGCAATACTCGCCTCTTTGCTTTTGGGCATCGTACTTATGTTTTTGGTGCCCGTCGTTACCAATTTGTTTTTAAATACGTCGCGTTTTTACAACGTGCCTCGGGCGGAATATGCGTTGCTTGCCCATTCCTTTTGCACGCTGTACTTTTTGTTCTGCGGCGTACTCAAATTGACATATTTCGTTACTCCGCTCCTTTACAATTGGGGCGGCGTACTTTTCCCGTTTTTTACATCTCTCGGATGTCTGATCTGGTTTTATCACGTCACGTCCAAGTTGTATTTCAACGATCTTACCCGACCCTATTATTTCCGTAATATGGCAATAGTCTACTTCGTTTTGGCGCTTGTGTTGGAGGTGTTGTTATGAAAAAATTATGTATTTTGCTTGCAATCCTCCTGTTGGTTTGTCTGTTGGCAACATGTTCCGTATTTGCGTCGGCGGAGAGTGTTTCCGCGGAAACGGCTCCGTTGGATATGCAACCGTTTATAGAGCAACTTTGTGAGTTAAACGGAACCAACGACGGCGGACAGATTCGCGATTTTCTGTTGCGGCAGTTTCGTGCCGTGCTTGGCGAGAGTAACGTTATAGAACGCTATTTTGCCGATCAAGAACAAAATTCGGGTTACAATATAGAGGGTTTCATAGATGTTGCCTCAACCGAACAATGCGTGGTTATCGGCGCTCATTACGACGCCGTCGGAGAGGGGGCAAACGACAATGCCGCGGGTATTGCCGTCTTGTTTGAAACGATGAAATTGTTGTATGCGCAACGCGGCAGTCTGCCCTGTGATATTCTGTTCGTCGCATTCGACCTCGAAGAGGAAGGACTTGTAGGTTCGACTCGTTATGTCGAAAGTCAACTTCACGACAAAACCGAAACGCACGGCGCCATAGGCAATGACGACGTACTTTTGATGTTCAATATAGACAGCATAGCTCTCGGTGACAATTTGTATCTGATGTGTGAAAATAAACATACGGATATTGCCGATTTGATACTTTCTCACTCCGATATGCTTACCGAAAAGCCCTATGCAAAGGGCGTATACGGAGAATTGGACAGTTTCGGGTACGGATACTACGAAGCGGTACAAGGCAGCGATCATACTCCTTTCCGTCTCAACGATATTCCGACAGCCTTGTTTTTCTCGGGCAATTACGGTATTTTGGGTTACAGTGACGGCAGCGGTGTTATGAACACATCGTCGGATACTTATTCAAATCTTATCGCAAAAAATCCGGATTACGCCAAACGTATCGATTCCGTAGCGAATACTATCTGCGATACTTTGACGGATACCGACTTTGCCACGATTGCGCAAAATGCCCGCAAACAACTTGTCAACAATCGATTGACTTACAATCGTTGGTGGCCGGCTCTTGTGGTACTCGGCGTACTTGTCATATTGGCGGTGTTCACTTGGCTTTATCATCGCAAATTGCAAAAGAAAGCGATACTCGGTACCGGCGAGGTCAAAAGCGATAAAATATTTGACAAACCGCAAGCGGAAGATATATTTTCCTTTGACAATACCGCGGACGGAAAAAACGGCAAGGATACCGACGACGATTTAGACGGAATATTTACTTTCAAAAAATAAACCACAAGGTACTTTTATGTCAAAAGAAAAGAAACAACGTAAAATATTGTCCGTGCCGTTGCATGTTGCAATATACACATCGGTGGTCGCGGCATGCATATTGATAGATCAGCTTGCCAAGTATTATATAGAAATTGCGGTGCGCGCTCATGGAGGACGTATACGCATATTGGGAAATTGGCTGACGCTTACCTGGACGATCAATTACGGCGTCACAGGCGGATTGCTTTCTGATGTTCACAATGCTCATTGGATAGTTTTCGCAATGACTTTGATAGGTTTGCCCATATTCGGTTGGTTGCTGTGGCGCAGTCGCACGCGCAGCGTTTGGGGGCAGATTGCGTTTTCCTTTATCATAGGCGGAACGGTCGGCAACGCTTTGGATAGAATCATTTTTGCAGAAAACGGATTTTTTACCGGCGGCGTGCGTGATTTCATTCAGGTAGAAGGCTTTTTCGGGATATTCAACACGGCGGACAGCTTTCTTGTGGTAGGAGTGTTTTTGGCTCTGTTTGCCATTGTGTTTTTCGATCCCGATTCGTTGTTGCGAGTATTGTTGGAAGAACGCGCTCAAAAAAAGGCATCCGCACGTTCCGACGGTGCCGAAACGGATACAGCGGCGGAGGAATCCGAAAACGATGCGGCGGAAGAGGCGAAATCCGACGATTTGTCAGTCGAACGATCCGACGAAAACGTTTTGCAGTCTGAACAAACGGAGTGCGAGGATGAGAAGGATTGAACTTGTTTGCGAAAGCGAAGTTCGGCGGTTGGACTTATTTATTGCGGAAAACAGCGGTTTGACGCGTTCGCATGTACAAAAGCTGATTGAAAGCGGCAATGTTACGGTGGACGGAAAAACAGCGGTCAAACCATCCGTCTCCGTCAAGGCGGACGCTCGGATAAGCGTTATTCTGTCGGAAGAAATTCCGCTCGACATAGTTGCGGAAAATATTCCGTTGGATATTTTATACGAGGACGGCGACATCGCGGTTATCAACAAACCGCAGGGAATGACCGTTCATCCCGCAAATAACGTATATACGGGTACGCTCGTAAACGCGTTGCTTTACCGCATCAAAGACCTTTCCGGAATCAACGGAGTGTTGCGTCCGGGCATTGTGCACAGGTTGGACAAAGATACAAGCGGATTGTTGGTAGTGGCAAAAAACGACCGCGCCCACGTGGAATTACAACGGCAGATTCAGTCAAAACAGTGCCGCAGAATTTATTTGGCATTGTGCGAGGGTAATTTCAAAGAAGACCGCGGTTGCGTCAATCGTCCCATCGGCAGATCGCATACAGATCGCAAAAAAATGGACGTGGTGGAAGACGGACGCAATGCCGTTACCGAGTACGTTGTCAAGGAGCGTTTCGGCGACTACACTCTTGTGCAATTCGAATTGAAAACAGGGCGTACGCACCAGATACGCGTGCATGCAAAGTACTTGGGACATCCGGTTGTCGGAGACAAAACCTATGGTTATGCCAAATGCCGTTTTGCGCTCAACGGACAATTACTTCATGCCCAAACGCTGACTTTTACTCACCCCATAACCGGCGAAAGTATGAGTTTCAGCGCGCCTTTGCCCGACTATTTTCAAAAAGTTTTGTCAGTTCTTCGCAATAAAAACAATTGAGGCAGTACATGAAAGATTTGCTAAATCTGATGCAGCTAAATCGCAATGAAATTCAGCATATATTGGAAGTGGCTACGCAAATGCGCCGAATAGTGCTTTCCGACTACAAAAAAGGTCCGCAACTGATAGGTCATGTAGTGGGAGGCGTTTGGAAAAAACCTTGCGTTCAGAGCGCCGCTTTTCAGCTTGCCGCCGCCTATTTATCCGGAACCTATGTGCCTGTTTATGCAACGGAGGACGAATATGCAATTTGTCAAAGTCTGTTGAATATGGGCGTCAACACCGTGGCGGTATCCTGTGACAACGACAATATATTCAACGGACTTGCGCGCGGCAAAGCTGCGGTGATCAACTGCGGTTCGCGTCAGTACGATCCTATCGGCGTGCTTGCCGATTTGATGACGCTGTACGTAAAGTTGGACGGTTTGAACAATCTGAACGTACTCGGCGTGGGTAATTTGCATGTAAACAAAGTAAACGAACTAAGCTACTGTTTGCAAATGTTCGGTTCTTCTTTTATTTGGTACCTGCCTTGCGACGATGTGGCGACAATTCGCAGGGGTATAGTAATGGACAATCCTCACGGTGCGTTTTCCGGTGCGGACGCGGTTATCGATCTCGGGTTGACTTCCTTTTCCGAAGCGGAAAAATACTACGGTTCGAGCGGTGGAATAACTAAAAAGCTGATTGATCTTGCCCGCATAAATTGCCCGCTGCTGGGGTCGAAAAATATAGTGGAAGGCGCGTTGCTTAAACCGTATGAATACAGCGCTGCGGATTTTCGCGAAAGCTGTTACGTCGCCGTAGCTATGGCTGTGTTGTATGTTTTGGGACGAAATTGATCTGTCAAAACAACGGCATTTTTCAAATCGATCAAAATATTCAGATTATAATTTTCAGATGGAGGTAATATTTATGAAATACTGCACTCATTGCGGAGCGGAGCTTATGGACGAAGCGGTAATTTGTCCGAGCTGCGGTTGCAGCGTCGGACAATCGACAACTCGTTCCGCCAATCAAAATGCGGATTGGAACAGTCTTTGCATTGTCGGATTTATTGTGTCGTTTTTCTTTTCGGTTGTGGGATTGATTCTATCCGTTATCGGATACAAACAAGTCTTGCAAAACGGAGAAAAGGGCAAAGAATTAGGTTTGGCGGGTATAGTTATTTCTTCCGTCAAGTTGGCTATATCGATTATCATCATATTCTTCTACGTTGTTCTTTTTATAAATGTCGTAAGAAATGGCGGAATGTGAGAAACGCGGCATAAGTAGATGTCGGGCAAATTTCAGTGGAGAAAACGGCGTTTTTGCGTATATGCGCCATATCAGACAAACTTATATGTATTTTGCGCTGTTTTACGCAAATCGTTTAACTAATCCGCTGACGACAACTCTGTTTGTCCGTATGTACAATATAAAAAACCGTCTCCGTTTTCTGTGCGAGGGACGGTTTGTTATATATATGCAATCTGCGTTTACAATTTTTTGAATAACAATACTTCACAATTTTTGTGTTTAAAAATGGTGACAACGACTGATGAAATATCGTAAATGTTTTCTTTGTAATTCTTTTTATTCTTCTACAATCTGAACGGCGTACTTTTCGTCAAGTCCGCGCTCTTTCAAAAAGGCGTTGAACTCGGCGGCAAGCTGTTCGGCGGAGTATTCGGCGGGTTTTGCGTTCGGTGTTACGCTATGCGCACGGATGCTTGCTTGCGTCTTGGCGTGAAGCTCGTCAAGTTTTTTAGCGGTGTCCGCATTTGCGTTCTTCGCGCTCTTTTTCATGCTCTCGATCACAAAACGGCACTTTGCCTTGAAGCCTTTGGTGTGCAAAAACTCGCGGAACTCTTTGTTTTCCTCGGAATTTTTGACAGCTTCGATATTCGCCTTGTCCTGCTCCTTTTGACGGCGGGCGTTTTCGCCCATTTGCTCGAACGCCACCTTGAATTTTGCGACGATGCCTTTGGTATGGCAAAATTCCTCGAATTGTTTCGTGATCTCTTCCTGACTGACTGCATAATCTGCATTGTAGTTTTCCATTTTCTTTTTTCTCCTTATTTCTATGATTTTTTGATTTTTTTGAGAGTGTTTTAGGAGTATCTCAAATTGCTCCGCGTAGGTTTTTGCCGACAGAAATTCGTTCAAATCGTCTATGGTGAACGCATCTTCTTCATCTCTCATACAATCCTCCTTATACCAAACTCGTCTTGTTAAGTATCACATTGCTGACCGCTCCAAGTCCTGCGGCGAACAGAGGACCGCCGAGGACGCACAGCGCGACGTTGAACGCGCCAGAATTGAGCGGCGTCATCATGGGGATCATTGTAAAGAGCAACATTCCCGCCGCAAGAGAGCCGAGGATAGAGAGCCACAATTTTTGCTTCCCGACAGTCGCAAGCGTTAAGGCAATCGACACAAAGACGAGCGCGAAGAAGATTTTGCTTATCATGCAGGCGATAATTCCGCCCACGCTTGCGCCTACCGCCGCAAGGTCGAAAGACAGTCCCGCTATCCCGCCGCCGATCATTGCGCCGATGAAGTAGAGGACGAACATTCCCGTCGCCGCTACAAACATCACGATTGTTTTTGAGAGGACGTAATCGAGTTTCTTCGAGCGCACCGTAAAGAGGTTCTTGACGTATCCGCTTCGGAAGTCCTCGCCCACAAACAGGCAGACGAAGATCGCCACAAGGAAGTACAGGAGATTGATATTGCACATACACGTTAAGTCCATACTCATGGCATTTCCGGACGAGCCGATTGCTTGCCAAACGTTCGTAAATGTTTCAATCGTTTCTTCAACGCCCGTCTGCGGGTTTACCGTCGTC
>CANQGD010000033.1 GCA_947601445.1 uncultured Clostridia bacterium
TTCGTTTCACTTCGCTCACCCTTCGCGTTGCTCGGGACAAATCCCACCCCCGCAACCATTAAGAACACCTGCAAAAACGCAGGTGTTCTTTTTTGCTGGGATAGAGCAGTCCGGTGGCTCGTCGGGGCTCCTCAGCCGAGCGAAGCGAACGTCAAGCCCGAAAGGGCTTATAACCGAAGGTCGTGTGGTGACGGGATTGACGCGTTGCGTAACAATCCCTGTTCCGTCGCGGCTTCGCCGCTCCTTACAAATCCCACCCACAACCATTTATTTGCCCCATAAAACCCACATTCTGTTAATAAAATTTTCTGTTGTTGAACGAATTATAAAAAATATTTTACAAAACTTGTCATCTCTTTCCGGTGCAAAGGCTTCCCTCAAAAAAACAAAGGTTTATGTTTACCAATTCGCGGTAAGAGTAGTGGGGACAACAATATTATTCAGCTTTCCACCCTATATCCGCTCAAAGGCTTCCCTTGAGGACGCAAGGGAAGCTGTCTGCGTTAGCAGACTGATGAGATTCGACTAAAAAGTCGTTTTTTGTCAAGCGTTTTCAAACAAGCAACAAGCTATGCCATCCTTCTTCCCCCCCCCTCTCCTGTTTCCTTTCTCCTCTGCCCACTCCCTGTTCTCTTCTCATTTCCCCTCCCTTCCTGCGCGCGCTCACCCTTGGTTTCTCTTATGCCGCTTGCTTATTTTTAAAAAATTTGTTTTCTCTATATTTAAGCCTCGCATCACTTGTTGAGCGATAACAGAAACTATTCAAGAGGGTAATTATTGCTAATTCGCTTATAAATTCGTGTTGTGCCATTTTGTATTATGCTATAAACACCTAAAAACTCATAGCCTTTTTTTGTTTTGACAAAGGTTATACGGTTAGCATTGTTTGATTCACCAATAAACTCTTCGACTATTTCTATAATTACATCCCCTTCGTTTTGTATAAGATTCACAACATGATGGTTATCAACAACTGCATTGAGTTTTTCGGCGTCATAATTAGGATAAAATATAAACCACACATCATTTAATCTTTTTGTATCGGCATTTGCCGCATATAGCGGCGTTTGCCAACCAAATTGATTTGATTTTTTTCTATCCCACCCAAGTGTGTCGCAAAACTTTTCATAAATTTTGCGAGAACTGTTACCATATACGCAACCTCGCACGATATGCGAAAAATCAATGTCGGTTGTTTGTTGTGACGACATAACATTTAATTCTCCTTGACAAATTTCGCAAATTTCTTCACCGTCGGTAATATAATTCAATCCACATTTGGGGCATTTTCTGTATTTCATTTCTTTTTTCATAAATTCTTCTTTTAATTGATTGTTTTCTTGTTGATTTGTTTGATTATTTTGCGTCTGCTGAATAATTACATTTTCGCTTTTAATCTTGCTTTTTCCGCTATTCGCAGTTTGAACTACATTACTTTCAGAGTTATTCTTTTTTCTCTTATAGTAACGATCCAATCCCAACAACATGGCTAACATAACTCCTAACCCGATTGGAATACTCAAAAAACAAAGAGAACTATCAGGGTCGATAGTGCCGAATGCGAAAAAGAAAATGATTAATACCGCAATTCCCACCCCCATACTTATCTGCCATATTTTTTTGTCGGTTTTATATTCCTTTTTATTTTTATTTAGAATATCTTGCCTGAACCCTCCGGTATTTGGGTCTAAACGATCCTTTTCTATCAAAATACCTGTGTTGCGCAACAATTCTTTTGCCGCATAAGATGATTGTCCGTTTAAGAATGTATTAAATTGAATCTCCATAAAGTATTCTCGATCCGCATTAGATATAGGATAAATGGTAAACCCTTGCTCTTTCAAAAACGAAACATATTCTATGTTACATGTTCTATCCAAAGATTCCTTTATATAATTAATATTATTATTGCTTCTTTTCAATCTTGTTCTTGTTTCTACGGGCATAGTCAAATATTCAATACTACCCGTGCTCGCTAATTTACCACAAACTTCGCAACGTACAAACGGCACCCAGATTTGGGGTAATTTTTCACCATAACCCGTTCCTTGTGAAATAATTGATTTGCAATGCGGACAACTTACTCTCCAATATCTCATATCTGTCTCCTTTTTCAACTTTAAATTGAGATTTTTATTTACAATGAAACAGTTTTTCACTATTCCAGAATATAAAAAGTGCGCCTACCGAAGCAGACGCACAAAAAACGCAAACTCCGATAGTCGCCAAACCAACCGATATTGCAAAACACATTACAATTATCAGGTGGAATTTGCATTTTTTTCAAATTCGCTGATAATTATAAAGTGAGCAATTTATAAAAATAAAATGTTCTGCAAGCTTTATTAAGTTGGTTTGGCATAATTATTATAGCATAATCATGAGATATGTGCAAGTATAAAGAATATAAAAATTCGGTTCAATTGGGGGCATCCTTCGGACAACCGATTATGGCGCCTGCGGGGTGAAACGAAATACTTCGCTCCACTTCGGGACGTTTGTCGCTGCGTTCCTCGACTAAGAACGTGGCGCTCCACTTTGTTTCGCTCCCCTCGTTTCACTCGGGACAAATCTCATCCCGCAACAATTAAATATTGTAGTTGAATCGTTTATAGGTTTGATTGAAATTTAATTTTTACTTAATTTTTCTGTTTTTTAGAATGATTTATAGAGTGGTTGGCTTTATTTTTGCACAATATATTTAGTTAATTTATTCATTTGCGAGAGATGAGATAACTCGCTAATGCAAAAAAGTCGTTTTGCCATAACTTTTTTCCGTTTTTATAAAGCCATCAACTGTTGTACGGTATCTTTATTTGTCGCAAAAATTGCACCGTAAAAAGAATGCAGTATGCACTATAATTTTCTTGTATTTAAAAACGCAAGGAGGAAGTGCAAGTTATGATACAAAACAAAAACAACAAACAAAAATTACATGAACCTATTGACTTACTTGATGTTTTATTGGACGAAGATAACTGTGATCCGATTACATTGATGGATTCAACGGGTAAAGAGATGGATTTTGAACAAGTTGCGGTAATACCGCATGAAATCGAAGGTAAACGTTTCTTATTTGTTGTGTTAAAACCATTGGATGAAATTCCGGGAATTGCTGACGATGAGGCATTGGTATTTCGCGCAGATACCGATGTCAGGGGCAATACGATATTAACACTTGAAGAGAATGAGTCCATAGCCATCGATGTATTCGACAAATACTATGATTTGCTTGAAACTGAGCAAAAAGCCAAACGACAACGCAAAGGAGGGAAAAAATGACTAACAATACAGAACCTTTTTCTTGGGAGTACTCGCTTAAACACAACACTGTCAATATTGTCGGGCCGATCGATGACGCCAAGGCGGAGTTGATCATCGCTCAATTGCAGTATTTGGATAGTAACGGCGCAAATGAAATCGTTGTACAAATCAACAGCCCCGGCGGCGCGGTGTCGGCAGGACTTGCTATTTACGATACGATGAATTTTGTCAAAGCACGTATTGTCACTGTGGGAATTGGTATGTGCGCCAGCATGGGAGCGTTTCTTCTCTCGGCAGGCAGCAAAGGCTATCGCAAGGTAACGGAAAATTGCGAGATTCTGATACATCAACCGCTTGGTGATGCAAGCGGACAGGCTTCGGATATTATTATAGCCGCCGATCACATCAAGCGCATAAAGGAACGAATCAACCGCATTCTTTCGGAAAACACAGGGCAAACGCTTGAAACGATAGAGCGGGATACCGACAGAGATAAAATCTTGACGGCTGCCGAAGCGCTTGAATATGGTCTTGTCGACATCGTTATCCCATCGGTAAATAAAGCAAAAGGAGAATAGAAAATGAACAACAATATTAAAGAATTATTTTTAACGGAATATTTCAAACAAGTCGCGGCGATAGGGAAATTCTGCGACAAAACCACTTTCGATCTGCTTGCGGAAACGTTCCTGTTGCCGCGAGAAGAGGCGGAAGTATTATGGAAGGCTGTCGGGGAAGGGGTTGTTGCCGAAGTTGTCACGTTGGAAGACGCAAATCGATATAAGCGAATTTTGCAGCTGGGCGCTTTAAACAACACCTCGCTTCCCGTTTCGGAGGAAAACAATAATATTATTTCTATTAAAAGCAATGCCATCGCAGAAATGTCAAGCATTGATATGTGTGCCGAACGAAACGCCACTGCATCGCAGGTGCTACAAAGGTTACACGCTCACGCATTACAAGGTTACACAAGCGTAATGTATATTTGGGGTACAATCCAATGCGAGGGTAATGACGCATTGTGTGTAGAAAGATGTTTTGAAAAGGGTGTTTTTAATATCGAAAAGGCTGCGCATTGGGGACATATTCCGGCGATATTAACATTGCTTCACTATTTGAACAACAAGGATAAATATCCCGTGAGCCAAATCAAGCATTCGGCAAAATATTACTCAAAGTTGCTTTGCACGTTTGCCGTCAACACGCCGTATCAGGATTTGCTATCGGTTCTTAACATAAAGGACAGCGAACATTCTTCAAACGCACGGCTGCTTTTGGAATTATTCGCGCAGAGAAAAATCAAAACGGAAATTTTCGATAAATCAATTGCCAAAGTCGTGTACGCGGACACAATCGGTGCCGCAGCAAAAGAAAAATTGTTGTCCGATACCGACGTGAATGCAATCACAGAGTTGGCAGCTTTGCCAATGCATCTATTGCGCGGAACATTTGAGCCGGATAGGCAATTTTGGTCATCGTTACCGTTTGTTAATCGAGAAGCCGAACGAGAAGCTTTGTTGCGCGAGATCAATCGTATGGGAGACTTTTTCTTTGAACAAACAAAGCCTTTTTGCTTTTGCAGTCAGGATCGGTTTGTTTTGGACGCTTACAGACAGAGCTTTGAAAAAATGGAAATCGACGGTCCGAATCCGCAACACGTTGTTACAATTGATGTCGGCGAGTTGTCCGATGCGGATATACAACCGAATGCGGAAAATGTATTTGTGACTAACTGCAAAAACAATGCTCGCAATCTCTATTTGCTTGTTTTGCAGGGAAACGTCTCTGCAAGCAAGATTAGTGCCGTCAAAAATTTTCTGCAAAGCAACAAGCGTGCAAAATTCAAGCTCAGTCGACCGTCGGTTACGTTGGATTTGAGTCCGATTGTCTCTATATGTTTTTGCGACAAACAAAATGCGGATAAACTTTCGGACGTAGTCAATATCGGGGTGACGGCGTCGCTGTCATCGGAAGAACGTCAATATATTTTGAAACAGCGAATACAAGATGTTCATTGCAGATGTGACAATATGCCGTTGTACGTCAACGATAGCGATATTGGTTTGTTGTCTCGCTATCCCTTGGATGTTGCATTGATGGCGTTGGACAAGCTGTATCAAGATAGCGCAAACGGCACCGCAAAGGATAAGAGAGATATTTCTTTCTATATTGCAGATGCCGAAAAATCCCATGATAGAAATCGTGGTTATGGTTTTGGAGGTTAGAATAATATGAAGTTTTCAAATACAATTATGCAGGGATATGAAAATACCGAGCTTAAACACTACGGGGATTTGTTGGCGACGTCTCCGCAATTGGTGCCATATAGCGATCTCGCAAAACGAGAGATTACCGGCGCATTGAAGGCATGTTTTCACATAAACGACGAATTGTATCTGATGTTTTCCAACGGGGATATGCATGTTGCTGTTGTGGCAGCTACCGGTGGCGGCAAAACGACGCAATATGTTTTCCCAACAATATTCTCATTTGCGCGTGCGCGCACAAAACGTTCTCTTGTCATATCCGATCCGAAAGGCGAGGCATATAGAACAACAGCCGCCACTTTGCGCAATGAAGGGTACAAAGTTCTTTTGGTTAATTATCGGGATTTTCTTTATAGCGAGTGTTTCAATCCACTTACGCACATTTTTGATAAACATATGCGCGTTTTGAATCTCGAAAATGAAGTTGAAGTTGTGAAAACCGCCAAAGGGCTTAGAAATAAGTTTATGGGAACGATCTACGAGTCGCAGACGGAGTTAGACAAGGCTGTCGCTCGCATGAAGAAACTTCTGGAAGAGGAAGTCGCCGGTGACATAGATACTCTTGCAACGATCTATGTTACGATCGAAAATTCCCACGATCCATATTGGCACGAGGCGGCACGCGATCTTTTGAAGGCTTACATTTGGGCGATGTTGGAGGATATAAATCCGCAACAAGAAGGCGTCGAACCGATTACGCGAGACACATTCAGTTTTCGGACCATGTTATCCATAATGGATAGTATTGTAGACGATGACGGTGATCACTATCGGGACGGAGGCTATTTCTCGGACCGGCCTGCCAATTCGCGAGCATATATTTTTGCGAAAAACACCATTTTGGAAAACGGTCGCCCGACTCGCAAATGTATTGTGAGTATGCTTAATACTGCTTTGTCCGTATTCAAAACCAGCACTGTAAAGTTGCTTACAAGTTGCAACAGTTTTGATTTGGATGTGCTTACAACCGGAAACCAGCCCGTGGCTATTTTTATTGGATACAAGGATGAAGACAGAAGTCATTATAAAGTGATCAGCGCATTTATTCAATCGATTTATATGCACTTGATACAATACGCAAACAATCAACCCACGGGCAAGATGGAGGTGCCGTTCTACTTCATTCTCGACGAGTTTGGAAATTTTCCTGCCATTACCGACTTTGACACGGTAATTTCGGCTGCACGCGGACGCAACATCTACTTTATTCTGATATTGCAATCCTGGGCACAGTTGGAAAATATTTACGGGCGCAACACTGCCGAAATAATAAAGGATAATATGAACTTGCATGTATTCATCGGAAGTAACAATCCGCCCACAATTGAGGCATTTTCCAAAGAATGCGGGTTGACGACGAGGATTTCTCCTACCAGCGCGCTCAATGGACGGAGCAGCGAAATGGAAAACTATCAAATAGAAACCATTCCGCTGGTACCGCGAAGCGAGTTGACAAAGCTCGGTGTGGGTGAAGCCGTGGTGACAGAAACCAAATGCGGTTACGTAATGCTTTCTAAATTGGAAAGATACTATCTCTGCCGCGAGTTTGACAATTTGCCCGCTGCCGATTACAGAAAATACAAGTGCAAGTTGAGTCCGTTGGACGATAGATATGAATATCACTTTACACCTCGCAAAAGGCAAAAACGCACAATTTTCAATTATACATAGATCGCGAATACCGGATGTCACAAGACAAATGGTTTTAGATTAAAACAAACTGTAATACAACCGCAAAGCTTTACCGTGCCGCAGATTCAGCGGAATTTCGATGTGTCAAATGGCACGGCGAGACAATGTGGACTAATTGCTGCAATATAGACTATTAAGTCCATAAATAAATTAAAATATGTTGTTTGCAACCGTATCGATAGAGCGGTTCCGCAAAAAAATTGTTGCAAAACTTCTCGATAATCAAACCGACAAGTTTGAGCGTACTTGACATGCGTTCTGCGTCGCACGGAAGCTTTGTGTACAAATTTGCTGCAGACGCAAAGTGGTTTGAGCGTTTAATGCCCAATTATTTGCGGCGTTGCAAAAACATATTACAAGGAGAAAAAATGTCAATAAAAATAGATTTGAAACAAGAACTTCTAAAACGCAAAACTTTTTCTATTCCTGCCGTTCAAAAGGAATTGAGCGTTAATTATAAAGAATTACGCAATAGTGTAAGAGAAATGGAAAATAAAGGGCAGATAACTTTGACGGACGATGAACTCACCTATCTGGTTGTCGATAATCCGTCTTCCACAACCAAACAATACAGCAAGAGCAACACTTCGGCAACTGCAACCAATCAACAAGTACACTCGGCAAAATCAGCGCCCGATATGTCGGGAGAAATTTCTGTTGACGAAATTATTGCTCGCCGCCGTAAGGAAATTTTGGAACGGATCGACAAATTGAACGAAGAAGACGAAGCGAACGAAAATGAAGATGACGAAGAAAATGTCGATGAGTCCGACGATGATTTATATAATTTCCGTCGCAAAATTATGGAGCGGCTTGAAAACTTGAGTGAAGAGGACGAAGAGAACGACGAAAATGATGAGATTGACGTTACTCTTATAACAAAAGATGCCTGTAATGGTTTTGATGAAAATATATCCGATGCAAAAGATTGCAAACTGATAGACGGCATAAATTATTCTGACGATATAAACAATGCAAAAAAAATTACGGATAAGCTTGCAGAATCAGGATATATACTCACTCTGAAAGCTATCCAATACGGTACGGCGTCTACCCGATACGTTTTTGATTATCCGGCGCAGAATCGGGACATAAAGGATATAAGCCGATTCGTTAGCGATATAAAGCTATCTGTCAAGGCGGATAAAGTCAACGTTGTTGCACCATGGAGCGATGCTACGGTTTGCGTTTTGGTACATCACAATGCCGCGTTTGATTCTCTTTGTAAACGGGTTCTCAAATATTGGGTTATGCGCAACGGCGGTCGTGCGTCTATTGCGTCTGTGCAACGCGGTTTGGGAATTGGGTTTAACCGTGCCGGCAAAATAATGGAATGCCTTCAAAAATTCGGTTGCGTAGAGCAACTGTCTCCGAGTGATGATGTTTCCAAGCCGTTGCATGTCAAGATAAATTTACAAGAAATCGGTATCTTGTTCCCCAAATCGTTGGGATGGGAATAAGTTGTTTTTGAAGAGGAATTATTGAGTTAAAGCCAATGCTAAAACACATTTTACAAAACTTTTCAACTCCCCCTTCCCCGCTCAAAGGCTTCCCTTAACAAATCAAATTTTGTCTTTACCAATTTGTGTCAGGCGTGGTGGCAACCAGCAACATTACTCAGTTGTCCACTCTAAATCCGCTCAAAGGCTTCCCTCAAAAAAAACAAAGGTTTATGTTTACCAATTCGCGGTAAGAGTAGCGGGGACAACAATATTATTCAGCTTTCCACCCTATATCCGCTCAAAGGCTTCCCTTGAGGACGCAAGGGAAGCTGTCTGCGCAGCAGACTGATGAGATTCGACTAAAAAGTCGTTTTTTTTGTCAATCATTTTCAAACAAGAAACAAACTCGCTTTCCCTTGCCAAACCTATCAACAAATCAAATTTTGTCTCTGCCAATTTGTGTCAGGTGTGGTGGCAACCAACAACATTACTTAGTTGTCCACCCATTTACCGTACCAAAGGCTTCCCTTGGGGACGCAAGGGAAGCTGTCTGCGTAGCAGACTGATGAGTTTCGACCCTACTCGCCCCAATTCACGCCTCAAAGCCAACTTTTTCACTATCTTCTGTTTTCTTGCCGTTTATTCGTCCGGCAAAACCCATTCTTTTCTACTTTCCTTTTCTTACCTTTCATTCCCTCTCTGTCCACTCCCTGTGCTCCCATCTCCCCTGCGCGCGCTCCCTTGGTTTCTCTTATGCCGCTTATTTATTTTTTTCAAAAACTTTTTCAAACCGGTCGCCGTTTATTCGTCCTTGCCAAGGTTCTCTCGCGCGCGTGCGCGTGCGCGCGCGTACAATAAATATACGGTTGATACGCGTTTTTGTGGTTTATTTCTTTTTCTTTCCCCCCTTCCCTCCTCTGCCTACTCCCTGTTCTCCTCCCCTTCGCGCGCCATCTCGCCCTCTCAAAAAAATTTTTTTGCAAAATCAAACTATCGCAACGCGCCTTTCCCCAAGTCTGTGGGCGGTCAAACAACAAATCGTGCGCAAATATGCCGCAAATTGCATTTATGCAAAAATCGCGATAAAACTCGCCTTTCGCGCGTCCCGATCGCTCCCCGCTCGCGTCCGTTCGGCGTTGTTGCAACGGCGTTTTCCCCTGCCAAAAATGTCCGTTTCAAAATTCGTTTTTGTGCGGTCTACATCCGTTTTATCCCTGTATGCAAAATTGCCCAAAACACCAAACAGCCCGTAATAATGGGGCAAAACGCAAAATTTTTATTTAACGAGCGCAAAATTTTTCGCATATAATGCAGGTGGAGCAAAATGAATTTTGCGTTGGTCGCGGCGCTGCCGAGGTTTGTAACTGCGGCGCGTTGCGCGGCGTATTTGCGGCGGCTTGACGGCTACACGTAGGTGCAAAAAAAAGTAATTTTTTTATCTGAAAATTATTGACACAGTTTTCGTTCTGTGGTAGACTATGAGCAGAAAATAGGATAGTAGTATTGGGTGAAGTTAGGCGAATGTGAGCTTATGCTTAAATTTGTCAACTATTTGCTTATTAAAAAGCTCGTTCGTCAGGCTTTGCCGATACCGCCGTTCTGTTTGGTGTAACACGGGATGTTTTACCCGCAATTCGCCAGATGCAAGCCAATAACATACGCTTGCAAAAGACGACCGAGTAAATCATCAGCCCACTATTATTCAAAAAATTTATTAAAAAAGGAGTATAACAATGTTGCAAAAGGCAAAAACATCGCTGTTACGTCTGTTGATAGTTTTGTGTCTTGTTTGCTGCCTCGTTGCCGTGGTTCTTACTGCGGCTGCCTGCAATAAAAACACAGACCCCACAATCGTATCGGCAGAAATGTCCAATGGCGAATTAGTATTGAAATGGAGTGACGGAACCGAAACCAAGCTTCCGCTTAAAGGTCTTGACGGCGCCAACGGAACCCCCGGCGCGCCCGGTAAGGACGGCGAAACCGGAGCCACCGGTGTCGGTATCCAAGGTGTGGAGTGGAAAGACGGCAAACTTCACATCACATTTACGGATGGCAATTCCACAGATGTGGAAATCACCGGAGAAGTGCCCGATATTTGCCCCGTTAGCGGCAAAGAGCACAACTACGAATATACCCTTCACGATCTCAAACCGGCAACTTGCGTTTCCGGTGCAATTACCGTAAAGATTTGTGAATGTGGCGCTGCAATAGTAGACGAAGGCAAGGAATGGGACGAGAACAACCATGCTGTTGCTTTGGAGCATCACGGACAGGCGCCTACCTGCACGGAAGCCGGTCGCGAATGGGATTACTGCTCTGCTTGCAAAAAAGAGGTTAATGTACACGACGGTGAAGCTCTCGGTCACACAAAGTATATTCTTGGTAAAGACGGCGAACCCACAGCAGATGAAAACTGGATTACTGTTGTCGATGAGCACAAAAACCTCTGTGAGGACGGCGGATATGAAGTACTCGTTTGCGGACGTTGCCAAGAGCATGCTTTCGAGGAAAGAGTAGTAGAACAACGTGGTTTGCACGTAGTTAATAACAACTGGACAATGACTGTGGAACCCACAGAAACAACCAAGGGAGAACTTTCCGGCTACTGCACATACTGCAAACAAAACGTTACCGTTGAAATTCCCGCTCTTACAAACGATGTAAAAGACATGGGAGAATCGACAGAAGCTACTTGCACAACCCCCGGCAAGACTGTTTGGAAACCCGTTGTTACCGGTTATGATCACTCGACATGGACCGGCAGAGTCGAGAAGCAGATTACTTCCGCTCACGTGTTTGAAATTGGCGGTGAAGCGGTCGATCTCACCAAGACTTATGAAATCGATACATACAAGTCGTTCATTCGTCCGATAAGCAACGAACCGCTTGCAACTTGCGAACAAGTCGGCGAAGGCGTGTTTACTTGCGCTAAATGTAACAAAACCTACAAAGTAGCCATCAGCGGTTCTCACGAACATGCGAAAGATGATCAAGGCAAAAAGGTTGAGACTACATGTCAGGTTTGGGGATATACCGAATATACATGTATCCATGACGAAGTTTCCACTCATACTTACAAAGTATATGACGAGACTTACACGAGCCAGTCTGATTGGGAATCTCATAAACAAGAGTTGCACAAGTTTGGCAATACAACCGTTTCGGGTGATTCTGCTAATTTGATGGTTCATCAAACATGCACGGTTTGCGGAGAACCGAATGAATTTAAGGCTGCCAAAGTTGCAGAAGATCCTGCAAAGAAACAAGAAGCTACATGCACAGCTCCCGGTTACACAACGTACAAGTATTGGCTTACTGATAGCACAGGTCAGTTGCCTGAAGACGGAACCTATACGGAAGAAATAGCACAACTTAACCACGAAGGTAAAAATGGAATTAGCGTTAAAGACGGTGAATTCCTGAATAAGCCTTTCAACAAGAGTTTGGTGGACACGATAATAAACAACGCTACTTTGCCCACTTGCTTGGATGAAGGCGAAGGCACGTTTGAATGCACACACTGCAGCAATACTTTCAAAGTGCGCGTAATAGGTGATCACACTTATCGTGATGACGGTCAGGAAGACGGTCGCGTTCCCGCCACTTGCACAAAAGACGGATACAAGTACCAAAATTGCACCGTTTGCCACAAGGAAGAAGCACGTAAAAACATTGGAAAAATAGACGCGCTTGGTCACGATTACTCCGGCGAACCCACGCAAGTAATACACTACCAAGACAATGACCCGAGCAAACCTATTGAGTCCATCACCTTTACTTGGACCTGCAAAAATAATTGCGGTGAACCCAAGACAGTAACCGGTATGCCCGATCCCGCTCATAATAAGTCTAGCCTTGGAGAAGGTTACGAAGTTCAGGAAGCCACCTGTCAGGAAGCCGGATTCGTCAAATTCTGGTATACGACGACCGAGAATCCCGTTGCACAAGAACTTCTTGTTAGAACGATACCCGTATCCACAACGGTTCACACTCTTGGCAAAAAGCCCATTGACATAACGACGGAACATAAGCAGTCTGAATTTGTTGACGTTGTATTCTTGCAAAATGCCGATCCCGAACCCACCTGCGATAAAGCGGGCGAAGCGGTCTTCCAATGCGAAGCTTGCGGTAAAACCTACAAGATCAGCATCACGAGAGATCACGAGTGGACTGACGAGACAAAAGATGCCTCGCTCACTCACGAAGCTACTTGCACGGAACCGGGCTATCAATACAGAATCTGCAAACTTTGCAAACAAGAAGTTAAAGAAGGCGCCCCGATTCCTGCGACCGGACACTCCTTCAAGGCTGCGGAAGCTGACATCACCAAGCCCACAACAACCACAACCGGTTCTGTGACTTACAGATGCGAACGTTGCAACGCAACCGAAACTGTTACACTTCCTGCTCTTGACAAAGTAAACTACACCTATGGCGGAGCTCCTGCAAGTTGCGATACCGCCGGTCTTGAGACTTACACCTTCGTTCATACGGTAACAGGTAGCAAGGATACGTACGAAAACGTTGTTATCACGATTCCAAGTGATGCACTGGGTCACCTTGAAAAGACCGAGACCAGCAAGGAAATTGCTTGGACGAGTACAGATGGCACCAAGTACTACGAAGGTTACATCTGCGAGAGATGCGGCAAGGCTATTGTTGAAAAGACAACGCAAATCACAGGTACATTCGTGCTCAGCATGGTACAAGGCACCCTTGGCAAGACGTTGTATGCAAATGGTGAAATGGATAAAAATAATTATTATCTTGCCACCACTGAAGATAGTAGCGAAGCTGCAACCTTTACCATCACATATACTACCGGTAAGGGTTACACCATCAAACTTGGTGATAAGTTTGTTGAGATTATCAAGAGCGGAACACACTACAATGTGGCTTTGCAAACAACACAAACTGCTGACACCTATTGGAAGTTTGACACCGAGTTGGGAATCTTCACATTCGAACTCGATGGAAAAGTGTTCTATCTTGGAACATACAGTAATTACGACACATTCAGCGCAACTGAAACGTTCCGTATCACAGGTGAAAACGCTGAAAACCGTGGTGTAAGCCAATTTGTTGGCGAGTACATTCAACCGGACCAAGACTAATTCAGTCAAACAAATCAATCTCTTTTGAGAGAAAGAACCAAGACTAATTCAGTCAAACAAAAGGTCAGGACTAATTTAGTCAAAGAAAGGATCAAGACTAATTCAGTCAAACAAATCAATCTCTTTTGAGATAAAAAAGAACCAAGTCAATCGACTTGGTTCTTTTCTTGTTGTCTTCCCCCCAACCCTCCCCGTGTATCCAAACACCCCACAAGCCTTCCCTTGATGACTAAAAACGTATCATATAAATCAAAAATATCCTCATGTAGCAGGTCTGCGCCAGCAAAAAAGCCTTCCCTTGAGGACGCAAGGGAAGGGGGACCGCGCCAGCGGTGGATGAGTT
>CANQGD010000034.1 GCA_947601445.1 uncultured Clostridia bacterium
TGGCGGCGGCAACTGCGACGTAGACAACGCAGTGACAATTGCCAAGCGTTGCGAAGCGGTAGGACTCGGCGTCATCATCGACTTCCATTACAGCGATTTTTGGGCTGACCCCGGCAAGCAAAAAGCTCCCAAAGCATGGGCAAGCCTTTCCACATCTTCTATCGCTACTGAAATTTACAACTTCACATACGAAAGCCTGGAAAAAATAAAAGCCACCGGCGTAAAGATCACAATGGTGCAGGTGGGTAACGAAATCAACGACGGTCTTGCCGGCACTACCGATTGGAGTAAAAACGCTTCCGTCATATGTAACTATGTCAACCAAGGTTCCAAGGCGGTTCGTGCGGTAGCTCCCAACGCCAAAGTTGCGGTACACTTCGCCAATCCCGAGTCGGCAGGATCGTATATGTCTTTTGCCGGCTATCTCAACACTTACGGCGTTGACTACGACGTATTCGGCAGCAGCTATTATCCGCAATGGCACGGCACGCTCTCCAATCTTGCAAACGTACTCACCCAAGTCCACAGCCGTTACAACAAGGAAGTAATGGTATTGGAAACCTCCTGGGCATTTACCAATGACGACTTTGACGGCTTCGGCAACACCAGCCTTGCAGTCACATACGCTAACGACGGTTTGCCCACCGTTTCCGTACAGGGACAAGCAAACCACGTGGCAAACGTTATCCGCACAATCTCCGACCTCGGTGAATGGGGCATAGGTATTTGCTATTGGGAAGGCACCTGGATAGCCGCAAGCACTTCGAAGTCCACAGCCGTAAACGGTCCTTTGTGTACACAGTACGGCTGCGGATGGGCAAGCGGTTACGCACACAGCTACGACAGCAGCGCGCCTTCACTCGGAAGCAACGGCGGTTGCGTCATCGACAACCAAGCGTTCTGGCGCAGTGACGGCACCCCCATCGAGTCTCTCAAAGTATTTGCGCTTGTCAAGACGGGCAACGCGCAGGAATTGAAAGCTGACTCCATTGCCGATACCGAGGATTACTACACGGTGGGCGTTGGCTCCATCAATCTTCCCGCAAACGTTGAAGTAACTCTCAACGACGGCTCCGTTGTAAGCGTTCCGGCAAATTGGGATGTCACCGACGAACAGCTTGAACAATACATCAACGAAGTGGGCGAACACATCATTACAGGTACGACCCGCTACGGCGGCACGGCTCGCTTCCATGCTTGGGTAATGAACGTCAACCTGTTGGAAGGCGGCAGTTTCGAAGACGATGACGCCGCGGACATTCAAAGTCAAGCCGCTCAAGACAAACTCATCCAAAACAGCGGTCTTGGCAAATGGCAAAAGAGCTACACTGCCGACAGCAGCGGAGATTTGCAGTTGTATATCAGCAGAGAAGATCAAAACGCCCGCATGGGAGACAACAGTTTCCACTTCTGGGATAGCGGCACGGTAGACTTCCAACTCTATCAAAAAGTAGACATCTCCAAACTTACCGAATACGGCGACGGCAAATTTACCGCCACATTCGAGTTCCAGGGCGACAGCGGTGCAAGTATCAATATTCACGCCTACATCAAGGTAACTTACAATGACGGCACAGAGGCGAAAACCTTCGAAGGCACCAAAGTTTCCACTTTCAGCGGATGGCAAAATTGGCAAAGAGTATCTGTCAGCGCCGAGTTGGAGTTGAGCAAGATCGCGTCTATCGAAGTGGGTATCAGCATATACGCCAAGTGCGCAAGCGGCACCGAAGGTCCTTGGGGCAATATCGACAACGCTCAATTCTTCTGTGATCACGAATAAGCACAAACAAAGGTAACTCACGACGTGCTTTGGTTGCGTTTCAAAGCACGTCGGCAAAACAAATTCTTTTCGAAAATTTTTTAAAGGAGGAAATTATGAATAAACGCATTTTCAAAATTTTGCTGGTTGTAATGGCAGTGGTTTTGTTTGCCGCTACGCTGTTTACCGCCTGCGAAAAACGCAGCGAAGTTTACTATCTGTCCAAGGGTAGTGAATTTACCGCTTACGAAAAAGAAGAGGACGTCCCCCAAAACGTACGTTTCGTCAAGGGGGGGGGTAACGGCGAATACACTCTTACTGCCGATTTCGAGCAGGGCGAGCAATTTGTCGTTTACAACGTCGGTCAAAGCGGAAACGTAGTAACGGATATTTTCTCGTCCGAACAGCATTTGTCTTTGAAGGACGGCAAAATTACCGTTGCCGACAAGGGAACGTATGCTTTGACGCTCAACACCGCAAGCGGTGAATTGAGCTACGCCTACACGGCTCCGCAAACGGCTCCCACCGTCACCAAGGTGGAGATCACAACCAAGACGGAAACGTTGAAAGTGGGCGAAAACTTTACATTTGCGGCAACCGTCACGATGTCCGACAACACAACCAACGGCAACGTGACCTGGGCAAGCTCTCAACCCACGGTAGCCACGATAGGCGCCGACGGCAAAGTAGAAGCTCTTGCTGCGGGCACAACTGTTATCTCCGCAACGGCGGGCGATCAGAAAGCTGAAATCACCCTCACCGTCGAGAGCGGCGAACCCACTCCCGTTCAACCCACCGTCACCAAGGTGGAGATCACAACCAAGACGGAAACGTTGAAAGTGGGCGAAAACTTTACGTTTGCGGCAACCGTCACGATGTCGGACAACACAACCAACGGCAACGTGACTTGGGCAAGCTCTCAACCCACGGTAGCCACGATAGGCGCCGACGGCAAAGTGGAAGCTCTTACCGCTGGCACAACAATCATCTCCGCAACGGCGGGTGAGCAAAAAGCTGAAATCACCCTCACCGTCGAGAGCGGCGAACCCACTCCCGTTCAACCCACCGTCACCAAGGTAGAGATCACAACCAAGACGGAAACGTTGAAAGTGGGTGAAAACTTTACCTTTGCGGCAACCGTCACGATGTCGGACAACACAACCAACGGCAATGTGACTTGGGCAAGCTCTCAACCCACGGTAGCCACGATAGGCGCCGACGGCAAAGTAGAAGCTCTTGCTGCGGGCACAACTGTCATCTCCGCAACGGCTGGCGATCAGAAAGCTGAAATCACCCTCACCGTCGAAGATGAAGAACCCGGCATTGTTCACGTACAAAGCATTTCTCTCAGCTCCGGCACCCTTTCTTTGGAAGAAGGCAAAGAAGCATTGATCACAGTTACGATACTTCCCGCCGACGCCACCGACAAGGGTTACAGCATTGCTCTGCAAGGCGACATCGAAGCCGTTGAAATGACGGCAACGGGCGATGGTTGCAGATTGATCGGCCGCCATGTCGGCACAGTCACGCTTGTTGTTGTTTCTTCCGACAACAGCGCTGCAATTGCACGTTGCACAATCACGGTTACGGAAAGCACCGATATACCCGCAGAAGAAATTCAACTCAGCGAAAGCGAGCTGTACTTCTATGACGGCGGCGAAGCGCAAACACTCGACGTTACGGTAAAACCCGATGGCGCTACCGACAAGGAGTACACCTACGAACTCAGCGAAGAAGGCATTGTAACCGTCGAAGCAGTCGAAGGCGGCTACAAGATCACTCCGACTTCCGTTGGAGAAGTTACTCTCACAGTCAAATCTCACTACGATGAGCAAATTACCGCAGAGTGCTCGATATATGTCGATCCCACTGCCGTCACCGATTTGCAAATCGATCCCACAACCATCGGCAAGGAAGAAAAATTCTTCCCCGGCGACACGCAAGACATCACCGTCACTGTGTTGCCCGCCAATGCAACAAACAGTGACTACACCTACGAACTCGACCAAGAAGAGATCGTCAGTGTAGAAGAAATTTCCGGCGGCTACAAGATCACGGCTCTTGCCGAAGGCACGGTAAAACTCACCGTCAAGTCCTCCGACAAAGAAGAGATCACCGCTCAATGCGAAATCACCGTCAGCAAGTTGGAAGTCACCTCTATCGAAATGGATTCCACACTCACCCTCGAAAAGGGCGACAGCCATCAACTCACTTACACCCTCAAACCGGATGGAGTAGAGGACGAATTGGCATGGAGCGTCAATCCCTCGGGCATTGTTTCCGTGGATAACGGCAACATTACGGCTCTTGCCGAAGGCGTTGCCCGCGTAACCGCCAAAGCGTCCAACGGCGTAGAGGCAACTTGCACTGTTACTGTTCCCACGCACGTAATAGATATTGTAGCGTCTGACAGTTTCAATGTTTACGCAGGTGAAGGTGCGCAACCTCGCGATCTTTATATTACCGTTAAACCTACCGAAGCCACCAATAAAGCATACACAATCAATGTGGACGAAGGTGAAGAATATTTCAGCTATGTTGAAGGCGAAGGCAAAATTACAATAACGGGTATTTCCGTAGGTACTGCAAAGATTACCTTTACTTCTGTTGATAATCCGGAAGTTAGTCATACAACCACTATAAACGTAAAAGACATTTCGGAAGCTGTTCCCTATCTCAATATAACGGGTAGACAAGAACTTATGTTGGGCGATACTTCCGGTGAGTTTGAAATCAAGTCCGATGGTGGAGCAATAGAGAAAGTTGAGTTCTCAACCAGTACTTATATCGAATTTAACGATACGAGTGCCGACGGTGTATACAAATTCACGTTTACGGGTATCAAGATTGGTGGAAGCCAAGCCACAATTACAGTTACGGTTGGCGGACAGGAACACAAGGTGTATTTGTATTTCCTTGTAAATGCCGACTATTATTTGTTGGTAGGTACTGTTGAAGGCAAAACCAATTGGGATGACGTAACGAAAGCAACGGCAGAAACAAATAATACGCTGCTTACTCGTCAAAGTGCAACTGAATATTCAATTACCCGTCATTTCGATGCGGGAGACTCTTTCCACCTTGTTTCAAGTTTGGGTTATCCCGCCGACAGTAGTTCTGACAACGGCAGTGAAATGAAAGCAAGTCCGTATGAAACTCACAGTACGTTGGAAACAAATGTGGGGATTACCAAAGATAATGACAATGCAAAAATCGCCGCTGCGGGAACATATACGATAAAATTGACGCTTACGGCAGTTTCAAGACCCCAATGGCGTGTAACTGTTGAAGATATTGACGTAACCTCGGTAGATTTGAAATCTGACAACGGTTCCACATTACAACCGGAAAAGACAGAATCCTTAAAACTCACGTTGACCGCCAAACCCGACGTGCTCAAAGTTGAAGGACAAGACTTTTACACGGCAGAGGATATCGAGTGGACTGTTGACGATGCTCACCAAGATGTGATAAGTATCGAACCCGCTGAGGACAACGAATCGGCAACGATTAAACTCAACACCGAAACGTTTACCGCCGAAGAAGAGGAAAAAGCGACCATTACATGCACTGTCAAGGGAGTAAGCGCGACTTTCGAAATTACTTTATTGCCGAAAAACGCAGCCGAAACTCCCGTTAGCGAAATTATATTCGATGACGCTGCGGATGTCATTCTTGTCGATGTTTCCAATATGGCGCTTAACAAGTGGACTTATACAATTTCCGCTCATGTAAACAGTGATGCGTCCGTTCAAGGCGTTACATTCTCCATTAAGAAAAATGCCACAGTAAACGGTGAATCCGGCACGACAGCATTTTCCATTGAAGAAGGCGTTATCACCGCAAAGATGTTCGGTACTGTTACGATTGTTGCTACTTCCAATGGTAATGGTGACGGCGGTTCTCCCGTAAAGGCTGAAAAACAAGTACGTTTCTATTCGCCCACGTTCTACGTCAATATCGATTGGAACAGTAATCACAAAACCAATCCCAGCACTGTGCAATCGGATAGTCAAAATTCAATTTTCAATTGGACAAACATTGAGTTGACAACAAGCCAAGTCGCGGTATTGCTGTATGAAGGTTTGGGATCGAGCGACGCCTGGACCAGTGTAATTCGTAGCAATACTTATCTTTCGTCTTCTTCCGAAAACAAAGCAGGCGTCAGCGGTTCTGCTAATGGTTGCTTTAAGGTCTCCGTGGCAGGTGTGTACAGCATCACGTTGGACATCAGCGGCGAAGCTCCGCAAGTAACCTTCAAAAAGACCGGCGACATCCAAGCAAGCAGCAGCATCAAGGTCATTGCGGAAATCCGCGCAGCAGGTACCACTTGGAATACGCAAGGAGATACGCCGTTTGCAAAATCAGCAGAAACAACTTTTGATTCCTCTGCGTCAACCAGAGAAATCGAACTCGAATTGACGTTTACAAAAGATTTCGGTTGGCCGAACATCAACTTTGCAATAAGCGTAGACGGCACTTATGCCTATTATAACAGTGACATAACTACTGTCACATTCTCCGGTACCAAGTACGCTTCCAGCAAGTCCAGCAGTAAATGGTGTAAAGGAGACGGTTGTCAATTGTGGTATGAAGGTACAGTGACCAGTGATACGGCTGCCTTCACATTCACTTTCGGCTTTGACGAGTTGGGTACACTGAAAACCATTAAAATTGACTAACAAAACAATTTGTTGTTTTGTGTGTACTATTGCAAGAAACAATGTGACAAAATGGGATTTTCGATAGAAAATTCCGCAACAAACGGGAAGGGGTTTTTCCTCTTCCCGTTTTTGTGTATGTATCTTTTGTAACAGCGTTATCGTCAGCCGCGTGAGCCGACCGTGTTTTTGCGGCGCAAATCCGCTTCATTTTAGCGTTTACGCCTGTTTACATTGTGCAAATTTTGTGCTAAAATATTGCCATACAAAGGAGAACGTCGCTATGTCATTCAGAAATCTGACTACAACATGGGGCAAAAATTTGGACGGCAAACCCTTGCAGGAATATCCCCGTCCGCAATTTGTGCGCAAAAGCTATATCAATCTGAACGGTTGGTGGGAGTACGCAATCACGTTGAAGGACGCAATGCCCGACGATTTTCACGGCAAAATTCTGGTGCCTTTCTCGCCGGAAAGCGTTTTGTCCGGCGTGGGACGCCAACTGCGCCCCAAAGAATTTTTGTTTTATCGCCGCAGTTTCAACCTGCCCAAAACTTTTGTAAAGGACCGCGTGCTTTTGCATTTCGGCGCGGTTGACAGCTTTTGCGACGTGTATGTCAACAGCGTTTTGGTTTGCCGACACGAGGGCGGTTACAACGCGTTTTCGGTGGATATTTCGGAGTTTATCAAGACGGATTTCGACAACGAACTGACGTTGAAAGTTCGCGATACGACGGATTCCGACTATCGGACGCGCGGAAAACAGTCCCTGAAACGAGGCGGTATGTGGTATACGCCGCAAAGCGGCATTTGGCAGACCGTTTGGTTGGAAAGCGTGCCCTCACAATATATAGAGGGACTGAAAATTACGCCCGACTTTGACAATGCGCAGGTAAAAATAGAAGTAAAATGCAACTTTGACGAACCCGTAACCGCCATTGTCTCGGACGGCGATCGCGAAGTTGCCAAAAGCGACGGCAAAGGCTGCATAACGGTGCGCTTTCCCAACAGAGAGTTTATACCTTGGACGCCCGAAAACCCGCATTTGTACGGTTTGAAACTTATTTCCCGCCGCGATCGGGTGGACAGCTATTTCGGTATGCGCAAGTTCTCCCGTGAAATGGCGGGCAAATATCCCCGACTTATGCTAAACAACAAACCTTATTTTCACAACGGTTTGTTGGATCAGGGCTATTGGAGCGACGGATTGTACACGGCGCCCTGCGACGAAGCAATGATCTACGACATTCAGACCGCGAAAAATCTCGGTTTCAATATGTTGCGCAAACACATAAAGGTAGAACCCGCCCGTTGGTACTATCATTGCGATCGATTGGGAATGTTGGTGTGGCAGGATATGCCGAGCGGCGGTACGCACGTGAACAAATGGGTCTCGGCTTATGCTCCTTTTGTCGGAATAAACATCAAGGACGGCAACTACGCGCGTTTCGGCAGAGCAAAGCAGGAAAGCCGCGATTTGTTCGTAAAAGAGTATACCGAAATGATAAATCAACTGTACAACACGGTGAGTATCGCTATGTGGGTTCCGTTCAACGAGGGCTGGGGACAGTTCGACGCAAACAAAATCGCCGAATTGACCAAGCGTTTGGACGGCACCCGTACGGTAGATCACGCCAGCGGATGGCACGATCAGGGCGGCGGAGACGTCAAGAGCTTGCATGTGTATTTCAAAAAACTGCGCTTTTCCAAGGATAAAAAACGCGCCGTTTGTCTGACGGAGTTCGGCGGATACAGCTTCAAGGACGAAGGTCACAGCGCCAATCTGGACAGTACTTACAGTTACAAACAGTTTTCCACCGTCGAGGACTTCAACAACGGCGTAAAAGCGTTGTATGAAAGGGACGTCATTCCTTGGATCAGCCGCGGATTATCCGCAACGGTGTACACGCAGTTGACCGACGTGGAGGACGAAGTGAACGGTCTGTTGACTTACGACCGCAAAGTACTGAAAATCGACCCCGAATTGATGCGCAACATAAACAGCCGCCTCAATCTGAACAAACTTGCGGACTTGTTGGAACAGGGCAAGTACAAAGACAACGGCGAACACATACCCAAATACGAGGAAACGGTATGACGCAGGAACATTTTATGCGTCTTGCGCTCAAACAAGCGCAATTGTCGGCAAAAATGGACGAAGTTCCCATCGGAGCGGTGATAGTAAAAGACGACAAGGTCGTTGCCCGCGCTCACAACTCGCGCAATGCCTCTCATGACGCGACGGGACACGCCGAATTGGTGGCAATACGCCGCGCATGCAAACGTCTGGACGATTGGCGGCTTTCCGGTTGCGATCTGTATGTGACTTTGGAACCCTGCGTAATGTGCCTCGGCGCGTGCTACAATGCCCGCATTGCCAATGTGTATTTCGGCGCGTTCGATCTGAGCGGAAAGGGCTGCGTGCAGATTGCGGAAACGGTGGGGCGCACGCTCAATCACGAGTTGTTTTTGCACGGCGGCGTCCTGGAAAAAGAGTGTTCCGCAATTTTGACGGACTATTTCAAATCCAAACGAAACTGAAAAACGCCCTCGCATTTATTGCGACGGCGTTTTGCTTGCAACCGACGGTGACGTACCGAGTCAATCGTCGGTTTTGTTTTGCCCGTTGTCGTGCAGTTTTTCGCGTATTTCGCGTACCGCTTCCACATCCTTTTGTTCCGAGTTGCTTTCGGCGTTCTCGTCCGCTTTGGCACATTCTTCGCAGTTATCCACAAAGGGCTGCTCGTATATGTCTGCGGACAGCTCCCGCTGTTGAGTCAGCGTTTTGGCAAGTTTTTCTGCCTTTTCAACATCGGGTTTGTAGTGCGTTTTGAGGCGCTTGATTACAAAATTTATGGAACTGAACGTCAATCCGAGCGTGTTTTTGAATGCGTCGGCAATCAAACAGCGCAACACGTCGATAGACTCCGACACGTTGTGCGTGGATACGTTTACTTTCAGCGTAAAGACCAATCCGTTTTTTTCGTCGAGACGCACTTTCATCTTTTTTACGCGCACTCCGTTTACCTTTTTTGCACAGCTTCGAACTATGTTTTTTACCACTTTTGTCCCCGCATGCGTCGCGCTTTCGCTGTCGCAATGCAGCAGTATCGACCGCAGATTTTCTTTTTCGGAAAAGTTTACGTAGATGATATATCCGGACAAAAGCAGATATACTATGGCAAGAACCGCTATCAGCGTTGCCAATACGCCGTTGTTGGCTAACGCGGTGTTTTCGGGAATTACGTTGAACAAATAGAGCAACGTGGTGGTTACAAACACAAATGTTATGATTATCTGAGCAATTATTGCAACTTTCTCGGCAATTTTTCGCATAAATTCGCCTCCCGATATTAGTATGCTCAATATAGGAAAAATTTCTTCCGCAAAAATTTGTTTTGCCGAATATTATTTGCAAAATCTTGTATTTGTCGCTTTTATTTGCCTTTAATATCAATTTGCTTGAAAAATGATTTGTTTTGATTTATAATTTCGTTAATTACACAAAGAGAGGTAAAAGTTATGAAATATTTCGGCGAGGATACTCCCAAATTGGGTTTCGGACTTATGCGTTTGCCCAAGTTGAACGACGGCTCGATAGATATTGAACAAACCAAACAAATGGTGGATATGTTTATGAAAGCCGGATTGACCTATTTTGACACTGCCTACGTCTATGACAACGGCGAGTCGGAAAAAGCTGCGAAAATAGCCCTTGTGGATCGTTATCCGCGCGAAAGTTTTACATTGGCTACCAAACTCTGCGCTTGGATGGGCGCTCACGACGAACACTCCGCCAAGCAGCAGTTTTATACCAGCTTGGAACGTACAGGGGCAGGATATTTCGACTATTATTTATTGCACGCGTTGCAACGCAACAACTATACGCTTTATGACAAATATCACATTTGGGATTTTGTAAAAGAACAAAAAGAAAAAGGCTTGATAAAATATTACGGCTTTTCTTTTCATGCTGATCCCGAACTGTTGGAAGAACTGCTGCTTACTCACCCCGACGTGGATTTTGTTCAGCTGCAAATTAACTACGCCGATTGGGAAAATCCCGGCGTACAGTCGCGTAAATGTTGGGAGATAGCGCGCCGTCACGGGAAATCCGTGACAGTAATGGAACCCGTCAAGGGCGGTGCTTTGGCAAACCCCGTGCGGGAAGTTGTAGACGTATTTAAGTCCGCCGACCCCGACGCGTCGCCTGCGTCTTGGGCGATCAGATTTGCGGCAAGCCTCGACGGTATTATAACAGTGCTGTCGGGTATGTCCGATGTGGAACAAATGAGGGACAACCTTTCCTATATGACCGACTTTGTGCCGCTATCGGAAAACGAGCGTAAAACCGTGGAAAAAGCACGCGCCGCGCTTTACGGAGACAGGTCCGTGCCCTGTACGGCTTGTCACTATTGTAACGGATGTCCGATGAATATTCCCATCCCCGAAATTTTTCACGTAATGAACCATCAGCGCGGCAACGCAGCTTTTCGCGGCAGACGTGAGTATACGATAGCCACCGAAAAACGCGGCAAGGCCTCTCAGTGCATCCGTTGCGGCAAATGCGAAAAGGCGTGCCCGCAACATATTGAGATACGCGAACGTCTTGCCGAAGCCGCAGAGATTTTCGAAAAGCAATAGTTTGAGCGTTTCGGAAAGTTTTACAGCCTTTAATTCGGCTAATATTACATTTCGGGCTGTTTTTCGGCGTTAATTTCGAAAAAAAACACATTGCAAAATCGTTGCAATGTGCTTTAATGCTTTTATGAGTGAACAACGTTGTCGAACTGTTTCGTCAGACGATTTGCATATCGTTCAGCGCGGAAAAAACTTCTCCTATATTGTCGTTGAAAGCGAGTTCGGCTCGGCGATCGGCAAAAGTTTGCGATTTGTTTATGATAACGATGTGTTTTCCGCAAAAAAAGTCGATAAAACTTGCCGCCGGATAAACTACCAACGACGTTCCGCCTATAACAAGAGTATCCGCTTCGCGAAGCGCTTTTATCGAGGCGGAAATTACGTTTTCATCCAACATTTCTCCGTAAAGTACCACATCCGGCTTTATGATGCCTCCGCATTCGCAGCGCGGAACACCGTCAGCAGACAAAATAGATTCAAGAGTGAAAAATTTGCCGCAGTGCATACAATGGTTGCGATGAACGTTGCCGTGCAATTCATATACAGTTTTGCTGCCCGCCGCCTGATGCAAGCCGTCTATGTTTTGGGTTATAACCGCCGACAGTTTGCCCGCTTGTTCCAATTTGGAAATATATTTATGCGCTGCGTTGGGCTTTGCGTCGGGAAACAACATCTTTTCGCGATAAAATTTGTAAAATTCGGCGGTATGGGTCAAAAAATAATCGTGAGAAACTATCTCCTCGGGAGAAAGAACTTCTCGCTGTGAAAATATTCCGTCGGACGAACGAAAATCGGGTATTCCGCTTTCCGTTGAAACGCCCGCTCCGCCGAAAAATACAATTTTGCTGCTTTCGCAAATAATTTCCGCAAATTTTTCCAATTTATTTGTCATGTTTTTCTCCGAAAATAGTTTAGATATGCATTATTATAATGCAATTTGCCGCAACAATCAATATGACGCTTGCAAAAATAGCAAATGTTTATTCTGTGCGCAAGCCTTTGCGGTTGCGTGCAAACAGGCGCAATGATTTTGAAAGGCAACTCGGGGGAAAATTTTTTAGTGTGTTGAAAAAAGGCGCCGCCTATGAGCGTTGCGCGATAGGTCGACGTCCGAAATTGCAACCGTTTTGCTCGTTTAGGGTAAATTTCCCGCAAACGGCGGTGCGGCAAAGTTGGGGTGAGGCAAGGTTGGTTACTTTGCAATTTGTTTGTGCCGCAAAATTTCGTGGTAAACAACGGTTGCGACAATCGGCAAGCAAAAGTTTGCACTTTTCGACAGTTGTTTAGCCCGCTCCCGGATTTTGGAGGAGGATCCTCTTTTCGTCCGTTTTTATTTGTTTTTACATTGTTTTTGCACCAATGTGATGATTTATTTGAAATAAACATTCGAAATATAAACATTCGGGTTCTTATATTACAAAAATACAGCTTTGTACGCGATAGTCCTTCGTATGTATAATATTGTACATACGGCGTGTGACTAACCCCAAACATTGTTTCTTAAAAATTTAATAAATAGGAGATTATAAAATGTTGTACAAAGATTGGCTGCAAGAGTGGTTGAATAATTATGTGAAGTTGTCTTCTAAAATTCGTACGATAGAAAGATACGAGCAAATTATTTGTCGGCATATTGTCCCTGTTTTGGGAGATTACGATATCGAATCTATAACTCCGCGTATTTTACAAAAATTTATTATAGATTTATCTCAAACGGGAAATTTAAAAAACGGCAAGGAACTTTCTTCAAATTCCATCAATTCTATTATTAATGTAATACAAGGGTCATTTCGTATTGCATATAAATTGGGCATTGTTTCGCAATGTGTATCGGATAAATTGATTCGCCCCATTAGCAGAGAAAAACAGGTGGAATGTTTTTCCGTTCGAGAACAAAATAAAATTGTGAGTGCAGTGTTATTCGGAAATAAAGTACATTTGATAGGAATAGTTATTTGTTTATACACGGGCTTGCGTTTAGGTGAATTGCTTGCTTTAACTTGGAACGATATTGATTTGGAAAACGCTGTTCTTTCTGTTACAAAATCTTGTCACGATGGAAAAATCGGCGACGGAACATACGGTCGCATTACAGACTCTCCGAAAACACTTTCGTCACAACGGAAAATACCGTTGCCCAAACAACTTGTTGTAATTCTGCGTCAGTATAAACAAAAATGCAGATATGAATTAGTTATTTCCAAACAGGGCAAGGGTGTACTTGTCCGGACATATCAACGGCAATATGCTAAATTGCTTGAAAAACTTGGTATTGAGCACAAAGGTTTTCATGCGCTTCGACACACTTTTGCCACTCGCGCATTGGAATGTGGCATGGATGTAAAAGCATTGTCTGAAATATTGGGGCATAAAAATCCAATGGTTACACTCAATAGATATGTTCATTCAATGTTTGATTATAAAAAGAATATGATGAATTTGCTTGGCAAATCATTGATAGAAAAATAATGTCGCAATAGAAATGACGCCTATTATTATGATAGGTGTCACTTTTCTTAATATTATAACAAAGTTCGATAATTTTCGCAATAGTTTATTTTGTAATTTTAAATTTTTATAACGATCCCTCCCCCGTTGTAAGCAACTAAAGAATATATCTGTTTTTATTTTAACACCTATCATAATAATCATGGACAATTTGTGATATGCCATTGAGAAAAATAACAGGAGGATTTATATATGGCACAA
>CANQGD010000035.1 GCA_947601445.1 uncultured Clostridia bacterium
ATATGCGGGAGTGGCTCAGTGGTAGAGCGCTGCCTTGCCAAGGCAGATATCGCGGGTCCGAATCCCGTCTCCCGCTCCAAGAAAAACCCGAACTTGCGTTCGGGTGTTTCTTTTAATTAGTTACTTTGCGGGAAGTCAGTTACATGTTCGAGTATAAATCTGTTATATGGGGGATTCGGACCCGCGTGGTTCGCGGGACACAGACCCGAACCCGTCTCCCGCTCTGCAAAAAGGTCGGAAAGTTGATAGAAGTATATAATGCAAGTTTGGGGTATTTCTAACAATTAGTTGTTTCGCGGGAAGTGGTTACAAGTTCGAGGCAAATAGCCCCTATCATCTTTTGGATTTGCTTTTAAGTCGCAAAGAAAGGAACGCATAGTGCGTTCCTTTTCTTATCTTTCTTTGGGCTTTGCTCGTCGCGCAGAGTCTGATACAGTAACGAAATACGTAGCGGACGAGTCCTATATAGATTACTATCGTCGCAACACGATGTTTTGAGCAAACCTGTCAAGTAAGTTTGGTTTGTTTGCTTTTACAGTCGGTTACTCAGTTCACCAACAAGTTTTTGGGCATTTTGGGGGCCCGTTTACAGCAACTGCGCTTTTTAGTTACAATGATAATGAAACATGATGAGGTGCTTCCTTTTCCATTGTTTTTTCGCCTGCCATTGTATATTTCGATAGCGTGAGTATAAACATTGGGCTTCGCAAAAGTTGAGTGTAACTAAACTTTTGTGAGAGAGGAACAGCAGACTGTCAATGGAACCGACCGCACACTTACGGTTGGTTTTGACAAAAGGATTGCGTCGACAAAGTAGCGCTTCGTGTCCTACGCCATTATACACAACATCGCTATATCGGAGTAATGTTTGTGATTTATTTTAATCTACATCCACAATTGGGGCACTCTTCAGCTTCTGCGCTTATTTTACTAAAACAACTCGTACATTCATCACTCTTCGGGCTACTTATTTCTTCTTTGTCAGCACGTTCTTTTTTTGATTTTCATAATCATTGATCACTTCGGCTTCTATTTCATCAATCATTTCTTTCGTAATATTACCTGGCTGTGTTGAATTTTGATATGCTGACAACACCTGTATGTTTTGAATTCTCTTGGCAATGTCGGTCGTTTGAGTTATCAGCTCTCCAAAGCCATATAGTACGAATGATCCGCACCATGAAATAAGACAGCCCCCTATCAAAACAACGAAACCTATCAAAAAAAGTTCATCACTCCAACAAATGATTGCTCCCGCACAAGAAAATAGACAACCAATAATCATGCTGCAAATAGCCAATGTTTTAATTTTCTCGCCAATATTATTAATCATCGAACACCTCATTATATAGTCTGTATTATCGTTTCACTTGCGTATAAAGCAATCGTTACATATATGACCACAACTGAAAGTGCTGTCGGCTATAACTTTTCCAATTTTGGTACAAACGTCATAACCTCTTTCGTCTTTACAACTGCAACATATCAGTTGGTTGTTTGTAGTTTCCAGATCTGTTTCTTCGTCATAAATAAACATTTTATAAAATTTTCTCCTTAGAATAAAGTTAATTTTTTTCTTTTCTTAAAATAATTCTGTCCATTTTGAAAAATGCACACAATAGCTGTCGCATGCTCTGCTTTTTCCATCAAATTTGCTCACGGGACATTCACAACATCCTGTTTTATCGATTATGTCGATTTGAGGGATACCCTTTGGTGAGAATGTGGGTTGACGCGAACCTGTCCAAAATTCACAAGTTCCGCATATTACTCTGTCGGTTTTACTTCGCATATTTTTTCCTCCTTATCGCAAACTACCAAAATGGTAGTTTTGAACATATTATACTACCAAAATGGTAGCATGTCAATAGGGGTTATAAAATAATGAAAATAATTTTGGGTCAAAGGTTAAAAGAATTGAGAGAAGAGTACGGGCTGACACAAAAAGAAATAGCTGAAAAGTTTAATATCAATGCGGTGACGTATCTTCATTATGAAAAGGATCAAAGAGAACCGCCATTATCCTTGTTAGTCGAATTTGCAATTTTTTTTGACGTAACTACGGACTATCTTTTGGGGATACAATCCTAAGGTGGTTATGTTATAGTCGATTATATTCAATTGATCATTAGTTCGACATTGTTTGCGGTCGATCCCCACCCCATCGATTACTTCGGGCGCATTATAATACAAGTAAAAGGAGAGTTGATATGAAAACATTATGGTTTTTTAATAAAAAAAGGAGATTTCAACCGATTTTGGACTATGTGGAAGGCAGAATGTCAGTAACAGAGTTTAAGCACCTGTTCGAAACGGATAAATCTTTGCAAAAAACACTAAAATTACCTTTGAGTACAAGACATATATTTTATAGAGAATACAACTACAATCTTTTTGATTATTTTACCCATGGTTATGAGTTCACGGAAGGGCGCAGTTGGGATACATATGCAAACAGGTATGGAATACAAGCAAGCTTATGCAGTCTATTGGATAAATACAAGATTAGTTATAAAGCTTATCCGAGATATGATGAAGAGTATGTATTTCTGTTGAAAATGCAACCGGATTGGGTAGACTGCCAAGATGACAACATACTTAAATCGATTATGGACTCGATTCCCAAAGAATTATCTAAAACCAAACGAATAGCTATGGGGAAAGAGAAGATAAAAGCGTTGTTCAAGTACGACAGAATCTATCCGCGTTGGGTTCAAGCGCCCGAATGGCCGATAGTAAACGGCAAACCGTTGGTATTCAGTCATCAACAAAAAGCCAAGGGCGGAGATATACGAACTTACTACTACTTTTACGACGAAGATACCAAAGTAGAAACCGTAATAGAGCAGTTTGAGTAATAACATTTACATCGGTACAAGAAATTTATATATAGGATAACAAGCAAAATGGAAGAATATTGGGATATTTATGATGAAAACAGGGTGTTTCAAAACAGAACTATTCGTCGGGGCGATGATCTTGCGGATGGCGAATACTATATTTGTTGCGAAGTTTGGTTTCAGAATTCCCAAAGAGAAATGTTGATTACACAACGCAATCCCAATTTGAAGGCAGGCGGATTGTGGGAGTTTTCAGGCGGCGGCGTACTTGCAGGAGAAACAACTTTGCAAGCAGCAATACGCGAGGTCAAGGAAGAGATAGGCGTAGAAATAGCTGCAAATGAGCTTTGTTTACTTCATACTTTTCGTCAAAGAAATTACTTTATGGACGTATACCTTGTAAAAAAGGATTTTGATATTCGAAGTATTGTATTAGACAAAGACGAAACGATAAATGCAAAATGGGTATCAAAAAAAGAATTGCAAGTAATGATTGACAATCAGGATTTTGTTTATTCGGTTGCTCGCCGTTTTGCTTCGCTTAAAAACATGTTATGATGGAAGCATTCATTTGCGGTAGTTGTCTTGGGAGGGTTTTATGAAAGACATTTGGCAAAGACTATATGAAGCGGCAAAGAAGGTGCAGAATCCAAGAGTTATTTCTCCTTTCATCGAGGCGGGCGGAGTTGCCGCTGCGCTCGTTACAAAGGCCGGCAATATTTATGTGGGTGTGTGCATTGATACGGCATGCACGCTCGGAATGTGCGCCGAACGTAATGCCATCGCCAATATGATAACATACGGCGAGTGTGAAATTGACAAAATAGTTGCCGTTATGGAGGACGGAAGCGTTGGGTCTCCCTGCGGCGCTTGCCGAGAATATATGATGCAGTTGTCTCCCGACAGTGGAGAAATAGAGATACTAACGGACTACACAAGCCGCAAAACCGTACGTCTTAAAGAATTGATCCCCGATTGGTGGGGTAGCGAAAGTTTTAGACAGTAAACTGTCGTAAACGATGGACGGTATGGCGTAAATTGTTTCGATTGAACAAGTTCGTTATTACTAAATTTTGAATAAATATGTATATAGAACTGAAAACCGCAAGATTGTTGTTGCGCCCTATGGGAAGGGACGACTTTGAAACCGCGCATAAATATGCAACGGATCCCGATGTAACAAAATATATGCTTTTTTTGCCCGACAAAACCGAAACCGACACCCTCAACTTTTTGTCGTTTGCGGAAAGCGAATGGAAAAAAGTCAAGCCTGACGACTACGAGTTTGCCATTTGTTGTAACGGTACGCACCTAGGCGGGATCAATCTTGCACACATAGGCGATGACGTATACGAAATGGGCTGGATCATCGAAAAACACTACCAAGGCAACGGCTATTGTACAGAGGCGGCAAAAGAATTGGTGCGTTTTGCCAAAAGTATAGGCGCAAAGAAAATAATCGCACAGTGTGATTGGCGCAATTACGCCAGCTATCATGTAATGGAAAAATTGGGAATGATACGCACGGAAATAGGAGAACGCACCTATCGCGACGATCGCGGGACTGCCAAGGAATACACTTATACCTTGTATAATTTTTGAAGACAATTTACCAATACGGCGGAGAAAATTTTGAAATACGAAATATTACTTTTTGACATCGACAATACTATTTTGGACTTTGACAAGTCGGAAGAACAGGCTTTGCGTCTTGCTTTTAGAGACATGGGGTGGAAATTTTCACAACAAATTTTGGAAATATACCGTCGCAACAACATTGCGCAATGGCAGTTGTTCGAGCAGGGCAAGTTGACCAAGCCCGAAGTGTTGACAAGCAGATTCGAAGAAACTTTCAAGGAAATCGGCAAAGACGCTAACGCCGTGCCTAAAATCGCCGATCTTTACGAAGAGTATTTAAAATCGGGTTACTTTGTTGTGCCTCATGCAAAAAAGGTCCTCAAACGTTTGCAAAAGACGCACCGACTTTATGTTGTAAGTAACGGTGTGGTGGAAATTCAAAACAGCCGAATGAAAGGTAGTGGAATGGAAAAGTACTTTGTCGCGCGTTTTGTTTCGGAGGAAGTGGGCTATCCCAAACCGCAAAAGCAATATTTCGACTATTGTTTTCAACATATTGAAAATATAGATAAATCTAAAACACTGATCATCGGGGACAGTCTAACGAGCGACATTCAGGGCGGAGTAAATGCCGAAATAGATACTTGTTGGTTTAATCCGTATCGCAAACCAAACAATTCATTGCTTACGCCAACCTATGAAATAGACGATTTGCGCCAACTTTTGAAAATCGTTTACTGATTTGCGCAAGTCGTGTACTTCTATTTTATGTCTTGAAGGAGATGTCGCTTGCTTTGGCGCTGATTTTTGCCAATTTATTCTTGCTTTGATCCCTCAAACGGCAATAAAGCGTTCTGTAAACAACAACGCCGATTCGGCGATCCGACGGCTTTGCCGCGAGTTTAGGCATGTAATGTTCTAAATTTATATATAAAAATTCACCGACTGTTATCGGTGAATTTTTTTGATATATTTTGTTTTGAAATTCCGTGCATAGCTCAAAGTTTTGCCAGCAAATCGGCAAGCGCACGACTGCGGTGACTGACAAGCAATTTTTCGTCAATGGTGGCTTGGGCGAAAGTTTTGCCGAGTTCCGTTGAAAAAAACACGCTGTCATATCCGAATCCGTTGCTGCCCGTTTCTTTATCGAGTATATAGCCGTCGATACGTCCTTTTCCGTATATCGTTTTACCGTCGGGAAACAAAAGTACGACAACGGTTTCAAAATGCGCGGACCTGTTTGGTTCGTGTGCAAGCTCGGCAAGTACTTTACGTCTGTTGGCGGCACTGTCATGATCGTCTGCATAACGTGCAGAATGTACTCCCGGTCTGCCGTCAAGCGCGTCAACACACAATCCCGTATCGTCCGCAAGTACCGCTTTGTCGGTAAATTGTGCAACCGTTTGCGCTTTTATCAACGCATTTTCGTAAAAGGTTTTACCGTTTTCTTCCGGATCGCAAACAATTCCTTCTTCTTCGATGGAAGTGATTTCCTCAAATTTATTTGCAAGAGCTTTTTTTATTTCTTCTATTTTGTGTTTATTGTTGCTTGCTATCAGTAGTTTCATCTTTTCCGTTGTCGTAAAAAATAATATTTTTATTGCGGCTCATCAGCAATTCTTTAAAATCTTCGTAATGTTTCGGGTTGATCGCTATCATGGCAATTACAGGATCGGGACCTTTCCACAAATAGCTGATATATAACTTATCTTGGTCAATAACTATATTGAGGATATTGTCTATCCGAATACGGTTGCTCAACATATCCACAAATGCGATATTGAGGTGGATATGCGAAGAGTCAACTTTGTAATGAATTGTTAAAAGTAGCACGGAACTGAGAAGCGTAAGCGAAAAAACGCTCACCAAAAGCGTTGCTTGTCCGTTGGTTATCTCAACATGAACTCCCAAAAAGGTTAATATACCGAGTACCAATGCAATCAAGCTGATAATCGCGATAATCCACAAAAAAATACGTATTGTAAGTGGTGGAAGAAATTGAAATCTCATATTAATAGTATAGCAAAAAAAGTAGGCATTGTAAACCTGTTTGAACATAACGGCATAGCTTATTGCCATTTTTAAGGAGTAGAATTTGAAATATCTGAATTATGACGCGCTAAATAAAAATATACTTTTTTTTCGAAAAAGAATAAAACAAGCCAAATTGTGTGCGGTTGTTAAAAACGACGCTTACGGACACGGCTTGGTTCATATAGCTTACAAGATAGCTCCGCTGGTGGATTGTTTTGCCGTCGGCGGATTGTGTGAGGCTGAAAGTATTGCCTTTTTGAACAAAGACATATTGATATTGTTGCCGCAAAATGAGCAAGAAACGGAACGCGCAATAAAAAACAATTGTATTCTCACATTGGATAGTTTTTCAACATTGGATCGTATTGCCGCAGCCGCCGAGAAACTGAAAATGCGTGCGCGTGTTCACATAAAAGTGGATAGCGGAATGTCACGCCTTGGATTTGTATTGGATGATTTGAATGAGTTGACCGTAAGATTGGATTTTCGCCGGATAAACGTTGAAGGTGTTTTTTCTCACTTTTTCGGAGATTCTTTGGATACTTGCAATAAACAACTTAAATATTTCGAAAAATGCGTCGATTATCTGAAAAAGTTTTATCCTTTTGCCATTTGCCATATTGCAAATACATCGGCGGCATTGCTTTCACCAAAATTTCATTTGGATATGGTACGCATCGGATTGGGATTGTACGGATATGGCGACGAACAGCTTGTGCCCGTGAAAACGGTACGAGCAACGGTTATTGCCGTAAAAAAGGTTCAGGCAAATTCCACTGTGGGATACGGTGCAATTTACCGTCCGAAGCAATCGACGCGTATAGCCGTTATCGATACGGGCTATGCAAAAGGGTTTTCGCGTATGTTGGTAGGGGCACGGATACTTATAAAAGGACATTATTGTACCGTGGCGGCTGTTTGTATGGCTATGACTTTGGTGGACGTTGAGGATTTTGATATTTATACAGGAGACTCGGCTATTATTTTGGGAGAAAACATAAATATTTCCAATGAAAATATATCTGTTTACGAATTGTTGTGTAATTTGCGATAATGTTGTAAAATATATTCGATGAGAGTAATCACAGGAAAATACAAAGGAAGGAAACTTGTTGCGCCCCAAAACAGCGCTCGTCCGACCTTGGACAGAATGAAAGAGAATTTGTTTAATATTCTCAATGCCAAGCTGCGCGATGCGGTCATATTGGATTTGTTTGCCGGTTCGGGACAACTTGCGATAGAAAGTTTGAGCCGTGGCGCAAAACGTGCCGTTTTGTGTGATAACAACAAAGATGCAATTACCGCAATAAAGGAGAATTTTGTCAAAATAGGTGAAACTCCGGATATTGTTTTTGGCGATTTTCGTGATTGTCTGCGTCGTATGGAGTTTCAAGCGGATATTGTTTTTGTTGACCCACCTTATAAATCAGGTTACTATATCGAGGTTCTGAAAACACTTGATGAGCGCAATTTGTTGAGCAGCTCGGGGATAGTCGTGTGCGAACATTCATCCGAGGATGGATTGCCGCAACAGGTTGGTAAACTTGTGTGTTATGACAGCCGTAAGATCGGCAGTGTAAAATTCAGCTTTTACAAAAGGAGTGAACAATGCGAATAGGAGTTTTTGCCGGTTCGTTTTGCCCCGTTACCAAGGGACATGTGGACGCGATACGACAAGCCGCCCGCTTGGTTGATAAATTATATGTTGTTGTCGGAGTAAATGCCGATAAACAGTACGTGATTCCGCAGGACGCACGTTTGTCAATGCTGAAAAAAGCCATCGAACATATTGAAAATGTCGAAGCAGTTTCGTACGGCGGAATGATGACGGATTTTTGCAAATGCGTAGGCGCGACAGTGATGATTAAATCTATAAGAAACGCGATGGATTTGCAAAGCGTTATTGACCTTTACGATATAAACAAGCGTTATTGGGAGGGCGAAACGGTTTTTGTCGTCGGCACAAAGGAATATCGTCATGTTTCAAGTTCTCTTGTACGCGAATTGGCAAAATTGGGACAGGATTTTTCGGATTTTGTCCCGGAGTGTTGTTTGGATGAAATAAAAAAATATCTTTGTGGTTAGCTATGTTTATCAAACAAAAGAATTTACAAAAAGCGTCTCAATACATAAGTAAGGTATCCTCAGAGTCCGTCAGAGAAATCAAAGCGCAATTTGATTCGGTATTAAAAGACAATATGCTGCAACGCGATCGTTTTACCGTAGTGTGCGGTCCTTGTTCTGCCGATGACCCCGTTGCCCTGGAACAGTATTTGCGCAGGTTGAAATCGATAGCCGATAAATGTGAACGTTTGCTTGTAGTGGCACGCATTTATACTGCTAAACCTCATTCCAACGGAAAGGGGTACAAGGGGTCCGCATTTCATTTGACCGCAGACGAAAATGTGGATTTGGACGAAGGAATACTTCGTTGCAGAAAAATGATGCTGCATTGCATTGAATTGGGTTTGCCCGTTGCAGACGAGTTGCTTTATCCCGAACTATACGAGTGTTTTAAGGACTTGGTAAGTTATTGGTTTGTGGGGGCGCGCTCCTCGGAGGACGCTCTGCACAGAAACCTTGCGTCGGGATTGGATGTTGTATGTGGCGTAAAAAACTCGACGGACGGCGATGTCGAAAAAGTTGCGGACTCACTTTATGCAATCGGTTCTCCGAATGTTTTTCCTTATTGCGGCGCGCAAGTTGCCACAAGCGGAAATAAATATGCCCATATAGTGTTGCGCGGAGGATTCAAAAACGGAATTTTTACAAATAATATATCCGTAGAGGATGTCGCCCAAGCAAAAAAGCTGCTGTGCAATCGCGGATTGAACGACTACGTTATGGCTGATCTGAATCATGCAAACAGCGGTAAAATTGCCCAAAATCAAATTGAAAATGCCGCAATAGCCTTAAAGAGCGGCGTGAACGGCATTATGATGGAGAGTTATTTGTATTCCGGAAGTTCATATGGGCGGTTCGGAATGTCGCAAACGGATGATTGTTTGGACATTGAAAATACCGAATTGTTGTTAAGGCAAATAAATGCCTATTTCGAAAATAAACGGTAGAAATTATAAATTTTAGCTTTTTGAATGTATCACTTAAAATTACGTATTGTGTGCCGAGACTTTGTCTCGGTACTCTTAATTTGGGAGCTACCATAGGTGATAATAATGCATTGAATGTACTGAGACCGTTTTTTAATTGTCGTTAGGTAAAGTTATTTCAAAATTTTCAGCGTTTTATCGAATTTATAAGAGATATTCGCTTGACTGCTTTTGTTGATGCGATCTGTTTCAAAGAAAAATTTTTACCAAACAAAAGCTGAGCAACGTGGCAAATGCCGATTGAGTTAATTTCATTTTAACAATATCTTTCGCTTTTACTTTTTTTTGCCCCAAATAAGCATAGCATTGAAAAAATACGCATATGCCGCCCAATGCAAGCAAACTGCTGCATAAAACAGTCGCCGTTGCAGTGTTGGCAAGTTTGCATACGCCGAAAATCCCGTTAGTCATTTCTAAAATCCCCACAGCATATGCAACGACAAGACTGTCGGAGACTGTTGTCGGCAAAAAGTTCTTAAACATATCGGCTAACATATAGAACAATGCAATCAATCCGCCCACGGAAAGTATTGACAGAGTTGAGTTTGTAATGATATTTCCAAAATCTTCTGCCTTTAAGTCATTTGTTTTATCCAAAAGTTCTGTCGCTTTTTTGGAACGATAAATCAGACCGTTCAACAAGGATGAAAATATGTGAGTTACGACGAGAATTACCGTTGCGCCGTAATTTTGCAACCATTTGTTGCCAACCGTTGCTATGATGAATATCGGTCCGGCAGTAGAGCAGAAAGAACAGGCTCGTGTGGCGGATTCTCTGTCCGCATTGCTGTCCGCAATGGCTTTTGCACCGATAGGATAACCGCAAAGCAAACTCATCAGCCACACGTTATCGCATGATATGCCGAATAATTTTTTCGTTACGGTCAGCTTGCTTTTCGATTTGAATTTTAATGTGAGAGAGGTCAATACGGTAAACGGAAATAATGCCGGCAGCACATTGTAAGCCCAGACCGTCAAACCGTCAAAAAAACTTTGCATATACGTCGACGGTGATGAAATAAATATAGACGCGACGATAACAAAGATAATAATTATCAAATTTTTCAAATATTTCACGTAATAAATATATTCTCGAACAACGTTTACTATGTTTTTGTACTTAGTCGGTGCGGTGTACTTAAAGGTGTTTATATATAGATTTAAAGGAAATAACTATCAAGTATAACAACGAATGTAAATTTATAAAGTACTATTTCTGACATAGCAATCAAAATAATACTTATAAACAACAAACAGTACACAATAAAGCGGTTTTTTACCGTTTAATCATCGATTACGATAAGTTTTCGCGGCGGTTTTTTCCCTCCGAGAGCGGAATACAGGCAATCGGCTCTTTTCGTTGTTTCGTCAAATTTGCCGTCTGTTCGCGGTATAAGTGTGACGGCATTTTGTTTTGTCGCAAGCATTTTAAATGTCGGAAACTCGGTTTTGCAATTTAGCACATATTCCTTGGTAATATTCAGAATTGTGTGCAAAACGATTCTTTGCAGTTTCAGTCGTGTATAGCGTTTGGTTTTAATTTCTTCAATCATGCGGTCGTAACCCATCGATTTGTCCGCATTAAAAATTCTGTTTTCCAAGCCTTCCGACACGCCTTCGATTGTGCGCAATTGTTCTTTTGTTGTTACGGACAAAATTATCGGGGCAAGCTCGCAATATATGTTTTCTATTTCATTGCTTACGCTTTTTTCCACAAAGTCGAAACTGTATTTTGCAAGCAGCTCTTTATTTTTACGCAAACAGGAAGAGGAAACATAATTCAACGGCGTGTTTTCGTTTCGGTTATCTTCTCGAATTATTGTAAGCGGTGTAATGGATGAGCCGGTTTTACGAATGGCGCGTAAATATTCTATTGACAATGTATTGTTGGGTTTATCTAATTCCGCCAAACCCGTAGCAAGCGCAAGCGCTTTCGGATAGCTGACGCCTTTTGCGATTTCCTGTTTTATTTTTTCTTGAACGGCAGTATTTTCAATAACGTCCGCACAACGGTTAAGCGTTGGCAAATCGCCGCATTCGCTTCCGAATACAAGAAAATCCGCGCCGAGTTTTGCGGCAATCGAAACTCCTCCGAAAGCAAAGTTTTCCGCCGCCGATGTGGCAAAAACCGTCGGCATCTCTACTACGGCGTCCGCACCTGCCATAAGCGCGTGTACGGCGCGCGAGTATTTGTCTGCACATGCGGGCAACCCTCGTTGAGTAAAATTGCCGCTCATTATGCAAACTACTTTATCGGATATACTTTTTGCATAGTCGATTAAACGTTTATGTCCTGTATGAAGCGGGTTAAATTCGCAAATAATGGCGGCTAATTTCATTTTGTACACTCTTGACGCTTTTGTTTTGGTTTACAACCTCAAAACGATATGATATAATTTCTTTGTTTGCGATGTTTATAATATTATACATCAAAAACCGTAATAAATAAAGTGTTTCACAAGGAGATCATTATGAGCGTATTGGAACAAATCAAAAGTAAAGCTTCCAAACTGCACAAAAAAATCGTGTTGTGCGAAGGAGAGGACAGTCGCGTAGTAAAGGCTGCGCAAATGGTAACGCAAGAGGGTATTGCGCAAATAGTTCTTTTGGGAGATGAAATCGCAATAAAAGCCGCCAATCCCGATGTGGATCTTTCGGGGGTGGAGATAGTAAATCCGCTAACGGACAAAAGACTCGGCGCGTACAACTCCAAGCTGGTAGAATTGCGTGCGTCCAAAGGTATGACGCCCGAGCAAGCTACGGAATTGTTGAAAGACGGAACATATTTCGGAGCAATGATGTTAAAAATGGGCGACGTGGACGGTCTTGTTTCCGGTGCATGTCATTCAACGGCAAATACCTTGCGTCCCGGACTGCAAATAATCAAAACTGCGCCCGGCGTTTCGGCTGTTTCGAGTTTTAATTTAATGATTTGTCCCCCACAGGGCAACCAATATTGTCCCGACGGATTGGTGGTATTTGCAGACTGCGGACTGAATCCCACCTACACTGCGGAAGGACTTGCGGATTGCGCTATATCTACCGCTCAATCGGCAAAATCCATTGCCGGCATCGAACCCAAAGTCGCAATGTTGTCTTTCTCTTCCAAGGGAAGCGCCAAGCATGACAACGTAACGTTGGTGCAGGAAGCAACGCGTATTGCAAAGGAAAAAGCTCCCGAACTTAAATTGGACGGAGAGTTGCAATTTGACGCGGCGATAGTTCCGTCAGTGGGAGAAATGAAAGCTAAGGGCAGTCCTGTTGCAGGACACGCCAATGTGTTTATTTTCCCCGATTTACAGGCGGGCAATATCGGATATAAAATTGCCGAGCGTTTGGGCGGATTTATGGCGGTAGGTCCGATTTGTCAAGGTTTTGCCAAGCCGCTTAACGACCTTTCTCGCGGTTGCAAATCCGAAGATATTGTCGCGGCGGTGGCGATAACCGCACTGCAAACACAGTTTTAGAGGAGCGTCAAAATGAAAATTCTTGTTATCAATTCGGGTAGTTCGTCACTCAAATACCAACTCATCGATATGGAAAGCGAGAGCGTACTTGCCAAAGGGCTATGTGAGCGTATCGGCATTGAAAATTCCAATTTTATTTACAAAGCTCACGGTCAAACAATCGAACAACAAACGGCTATGCCGGATCATAAAGTTGCAGTAAAGTTGGTTTTGGACAAACTTACAGATAAAGAAGTGGGCGTTATTTCCTCTATGGATGAAATTGACGGTGTGGGACACCGTGTGGTTGCATCCGGAGAAGCGTTCAAAAAACCGACTTTGGTCACTCCCGACTCGATGAAGTTAATGGAGGAAATCAAAGACCTTGCGCCCTTGCACAATCCTGCGGCAATAGTGGGAGTAAACGCGTGTCTCGCTCAAATGCCGCATACACCTATGGTTTTGGTATTCGATACGGGATTTCACTTTACCATGCCCGATTATGCGTATATGTACGCAATTGATTATTCTCATTACGAAAAATACAAAATTCGCCGTTACGGCGCGCATGGTACGAGTCACAAATATGTGGCGCAAGAGGCAGCTCGCTACTTGGGCAAAAATATCGAGGATTTGAAGATAATAACATGTCATTTGGGCAACGGGTCCTCGATCACGGCGGTGAAAGGCGGCAAATGTATAGATACGTCTATGGGATTTACTCCACTTGAAGGT
>CANQGD010000036.1 GCA_947601445.1 uncultured Clostridia bacterium
ACTGCCAGGCAACAGGCTATTGGAAAACAAACAGCATCAAGTTTAATTTCCTCCTGCTTGCGCATGAGTATTTGTTTGTATTTAAGAAATAGGCTTAAGGAGTAAATATAATTATGTATTTTAGTGAGGCATTTGGAATTGATAGAGAACTGCTAAATGAGTATGGCGCAATTGACATCTCTCTAATTTGCGATACACCTCTTTTTATTGACCCTATGCTTATTTTTATAGTCAAAAAGAAGAGTATAAAGTGCTTCATCAATCAATTATAAAATATTTACATTTTTTGGCTAAAAAGTCAAGGGAAACTAAATTAAGTAAAGGCGACTTGAAAAATCTCTTTATGTTTAATGAGGTAAAAGAAAATTGGTTGGGCTTTTCTCTATCTGGCAATTGCGGTTCTGCACTGGGATGGCAGTTTGCAGAATTTTTTGCTAAACATATTCCTTTTGTATTAGATACGCATGGCATAACTCAATCTCCTCATATAGAAAAAGCGATGCTTTTATATGAACATACAGGTAAGGATCGACTTAGCGATTTTACTACGAATTTAATAAAAGATTATCTTGCACATTTTACAGAAAATTTTGCAATTAAATATATTGATAAAAATTTATGCGATAAGTTTCCTGTAGATAGATGTTTCTTTAATTATGAAACGGAAAGTTTCGTTTCTGAAGAGTTTTATTTACCTTTTATAATCAATAAAAATGGAAGGAAAGAATAAATAAAAACAACAGTTTAGTGTTAATTATTTGCAAGATAATACAATTTTGTTTTTGAAAACTCGATTTTGTTATTGCGCGCCAAACAAAACCGCCTCATTTTTCGCCGCTTTCGGTTTATTGTTTGTTGGGTATTAAAAGTTTTTGGCTATTATGTTAAAATAAAATATAATACTTGCTTACAATTGATGTTGATTTTAAGTAGATAATTACCTTTTCTATGCATAAAAAAGTTCAAACTCGCACGACTTTCCGCAACAACAGAAGAATCCGAGTCAGACAGCAGTTGTCGGGCTCGGATTGTTAATGTAAAAAATTTTGCGTCTGTAAAAATATTTTCGTTTCTATTGTTTCTCGACAACGAATCAACTACTGCAAGCAAAAATTTTTGCAAGTGTTTCTATATATCAAAATAAACGGTTGCGCCGGGCGCAATGCGATATAGCTTTTTGTCTCGTTCCAACCAAAGTTCGGTACAACTCGGATTGAACGCAAGTTGATCTTCTATGCCCCACTGCAACATCCTAAATGCCGAAACATAGTCGTAGATTTCTCCGTTGGTTGCGTACCACACATCTTGCAAGCCGCCCACCACATCCAACAAATCGGTAATTACGTGCCAATTGTTGTTGTCGTCAAACTCGTAACTGTGTCCCCACACGTAAAACAGATAACTTTCGCGAAATTTGCGCTCGTCAAGCGGCGAGGTGGTCACAAATTTCTGAGTGAGTTCGTGCAAATTTTTATCCGTGTGATGGCAAGTGGGATTCCAACGCAAAAAATCTTCTGGTATCGCAAAATTCCCCGTAGAAACGGTAGTACGCGCATAATGAACTCCGAGGTCTTGCAAAGTTTTGCAAATTCGATCGTTTGTAGCCCCATACGCATACGCCATACCGCTCACAAGTCTGTTGTATTTGTGTTCAAGATACTCGCGATTTGCCACTATTTCCTGCGCACACTGCACTGCCGATACTTTTGTAAGATACAGATGCCTGTGTCCGTGAAGAGCTATTTCGTGAGGACTGCCGCAAAAAGTATCGAAACTTTCCTGCTCGGTCATACGATTGTGAATACCTGTGTCGGGGAAAACACCGCTGTTCAGGTTAAATGTACATTTGACGCCGTAACTGTCCAATATTTTGAGCAAGCGTTTGTCCGCCACAACGCCGTCGTCATAGCTCAAAGTAAACGCTTTTGCGCGCCCTTCGGGAAATCTCAAAAAGGTTTCGTGTTGCATATCTTGCATAATCACCTCGGTATCGTATTATTTTACTACAAAAATGAAAAAATAGCTATGGACAAAACAGTTCTATTATGGTACAATTTGGATGGAGGTACTATGAACGACGTCGTCTACGTAGGTAAACACTTGCGCACATATCTCGTTGCCGAGCACACTCACGACAATTGGGAATTCGTATACTGCACCAGCGGCACGGGCGAATTTGTAATTGGAGATCAAACAATACATTACAGTACGGGAGAAGTTGTTATACTTCCCCCGCATATTGCTCACACAAACACAAGCGCAAAAGGATTTACAAATATTCATGTGCGCATTTCCGATGCCACATTGCCCTTCAAAAGCCCAATGCGTATTATCGATGACAACGATAAACATGTTTTAGGCGCGTTTGAGGACATTTTTTATTACTTCAACAACAATATGGAAAAGAAACAGCTGTTGCTGTCGGCGTTGAGTAATTTGATAGTCAATTACGTCATCGCTCTGCAAAACGACAAACAGCTATCCAAGGCAGTAGAAGAAATCAAGAGCGATATTGTTCGAAATTTTCCCGATTGCAACTACGAATTGGACGAATATCTCAAATCCTTACCTTTCAGTTACGATTATTTACGAAAATTATTTAAAAACGAAATGGGAATAACGCCGCATGCGTATTTGACGCAAATTCGTATGCAAACCGCTGAAAAATTGCTCAGCTCGTTGGATCACGAATACAACGTGACAAAAGTTGCAAGCATGTGCGGATATGACGAACCGCTTTACTTTTCGCGTGTGTTCAAAAAACATTTCGGATGTTCTCCAATAAACTACCTAAAAAGGCATACCCCCCCCCTCATTCATAATATTTAAACCCAAAAAATTACTGTTTTTTCTCAAACGCACCCGGATATTCGGGTGCGTTTTGCATAACAAAATTTTCTCAAAACAAAATACAACACCCCACAAGCACAAAAAGGCTATATGGGGTGCAAAAAATCATTATGTACATATGCGCAAATGCGCAAATATATCAAAGCTGCTTGATCTCGGTATAGCAAAGAACAAAGGGCGCTACGCCTTTGGCGTCATTTTGCACTATCGGCTCGGAAATATAATACTCGTAACTGCCGTCGCGGCGACGATTGTTTTCCGGTCCAAGACCGGCGACAAGACAAATTCCCCCGAGATTGAGTTCGCCGTTTTCTCCGCTGAGATAACGTTGACAGATACCGTCGAAAATTTGTTTGCCGAGTACGGCGTATTGTGCGTCCAAGTAGCCGAGTCGCGCACCTTTCAACATTGCATAAGCCGTCATACTGCTGCCGCTTGTTTCGAGATAGTTGCCTTCGCGCTCGCCGCAATCTATTACTTGATACAACATATGAGCGTCCTTGTCCACGTACCGCGAAATGCCGTCAATCGCTAATCTGAAAACATCCGCCACACATTCTCTGCTTGCGGGGTCATCGCAAACTTCCAGGAAGTCCGCCATGGCAACCAAATACCAACCCATAGCACGCAACCAAAAATTGGCGGAAAGCCCGGTTTGTTTGTCGCACCAAAATGCCTCTCGCGAACAGTCCCAACCATGGTAAAACAGCTTTTTGTCTTCATCGTACATATACTTGCGCACATTGACGATTTGTTGCACCACGTCGGAATAATCATGTTTGCCGAAACTCTTTTGCCAAAGCGCGCTAAATCCTTGTGCCATATACAGACCGTCCAGCCACACCTGATTGGGATATATCAGTTTATGCCAAAAGTTTCCCGTAGAGGTTCTCGGCTGTTCGTCCAATTGGGATTTAAGCAAGTCGATGGCTAATTTATATTTATTTTTTTTAGTCACCTTGTATAGTTCAAATAGTACTTTTCCCTCGTTGACGTCGTCAAGATTGTATGCGGACTTGTCATAACCGCGAATTTTTCCGTCCTCGAATACATAAAAATCCACAAAGCGTTCGACAAATTCGAAATAGCGTTGTTCGCCTGTAATTTTGTGCAGTTGAAGCAACGAAGTCAGCATGCAACCGTCGATATAGTTCCAATGAGGCTGCTTTCCCTGCTTGATACTTTCAATGTTCCAAAAGGGACATGCAGGCGTGGATTCAAGCAAAATGCGATCCACATATTGTTCTATTTGCTTGTACATTGTTCCTCCTTGTAATCTGCGACGTTGTTTTTGACAACGGCGTCCCCTTTTACGCCTTCCAATTCCACATTGCGGATGCGAAGTTTGAAGACGTTGTCAAAGTACATACCTGCACGGCACAATACTTTGGGGTTGTTTTGCATAGCGGGAACTCCGCCGTGCGTTGCGTTGTGAGAATAGCTGAATTTGATATTTTCTATAACAATTTCATCGATAGGCTGTTCGGGCAGACCGTCGCAATAGCAGGCAGCCACGTGGCAGTTTTCGCATACCATATCCTTGAAATGGAATCTTCCGAGATGCGGCGTGCGATCGTCCACAGGCAATTTCTCGCGCGTTGTGTTGTACTCCGAATATCTGTCAGGGTCGCAACAATTGTACCACATATTGATTACTATCGGCGTCAACACGTGGTTCATATAAATATTTTCGAATGTAATACCGTCGATAACGGCGTACTTGCCGCGGCCTCTCCGTGTTTTTATACGTAAACCTCTGTCCGTACTGTCAAAAATACAACGATTGACCGTAAGATTTTGCACTCCGCCGGCATTTTCGCTACCGAGCGTTATTGCACCATGTCCGTAACGCATATAGCAATTGCGAATAGTGTGATGATTGGCAGGCGTCTTGTACTTTTGACCGAGATACATCTTGCAGGATTTGATTCCTATACAGTCATCTCCGACGCTGAAACGGCATCCGACGATATGTACATTGTCACAACTTTCGGGATCGATAGCGTCGGTGTTGGGACTGTCTTTTGGCGCGAGAACGCTCACACCGTAAAAGTTTATATTCTGACAGAAGTATGGATGAAATTGCCACGAGGCGCTGTTTTTGCCCGTTATACCGTGAAAATAGATATTTGTGCAACGGTTGAGGAAAACAAGACGAGGACGTCCGTAAGGTTGATTTTTTACGTCAACCCACCAATCGGAATTTTGCGCATTGCCGTCTATCGTACCTTGTCCCACAACGTAGACGTCGTGCAAATGTTCGCCGAACACAAGCGATTGGTACATAGTGGTCGGTTCCCCCTCCCAGGCGCCCACCTGATGCATTTCGCCCGTTTCGACGTCCTTTATTTCTCCGGGGATAAGAGGATAGCAATCTCTTTCCGTGCGGCCTATAAGCGTGGCGTCCGCACACAGCTCGACGGTGATTTCGCTTTTGAGACAAATGGGCGACACAAGATACGTGCCCTTTTTGAACAACAATCTGCCACGCTTGGGCAAACAATGAATGGCATTTTGAATAGCGCGTGTATCGTCCGTAACGCCGTCGCCCTTAGCGCCGAAGTCGGCGACATCAAAACAGCATGTCTCGGCAGGGGTTTCGAATTGCAGCTTAATGGCAGTGTCGTTTATTTCCACCACGTATTGCGTTGCGGGTTTGAGATTGAACAAACTGAACACATTGGTGTTGGCAACAAATTGAGAAACGCCGTTGAGTATTACTTCATAATTTCGCTCGGTATAGTAGGGGCGGGTGTTTTGCCACTCGAAGCATGCCGATGTTGAACTGATGAAAATTAGTTTTATCATAATACTACCGTTTGCTTTATTTTTTCTTTTTGTGTTTCTTCTTGGAACCGCCGTTGACTACCTGTTGCACTACCTTTATCGGCTGAACGGTTTCCTGCTCGGTCGGGGTTTGTTCGTCCACAGCGATTTGCTCCTCCGCTGTCTCTTGCGCGATTGACTGTTTTTCCGCTTTGACTTTCTTTATCGCGGCAGCAATACCGTCTTTTATTCCTATGAACATCATATCGAAAAGCAAATAAAACAGTCCGAAGAGGAAGGGCTCGACGCCGAGGAAATTTCCAAAATTGTACTCGTCGAGGGTACCGCCCGTAAGCAGCAGGTTGATACCTTGATACAACAACACAACGAGAGTCAGCACGGCATAAGCATAAATAATATTGACAAAAAGCGTCCAGAACTTTTTTTGCGGAATCATCATCCACTTGTTGTTGGAACCCGGTTCATCCGCAATGAAACGAAATACATTGTTGACAAGCAGATCGGTCACAACGCCCATAGCAAGTCCCACTACAAGTATTTGATCCCAAACGTTGGTGAGTACAATACTGAGTCCCCACAAAAAGAAAAAGCACACGGCGCCATTAAACCAAAACTTGATAAACAGCGCCCTGATCCACATGGGAATTTTCGACAACTTACTGCTCTTGTACTGTTTGAGTTCTGCCTCACCCACTTCGGGAACATTGTCCGTATCCGAATCGACGAGACGGTCTATTGCATCGTGATGCAACTCATAGTAGTTGTCAAGATCTTTTTCGTATATAAACTTTTGTTTTTGTTTGTTTTTCTTGGACATATTAAATTTATTATACACTAAATACTATGCATTTGCAAGCGGTAAGCGTTGTAGTACACCGTAGAGACGTGTTCCATCGCCGCAAACATTCGTTACAATATTTTCCTTTACAAAATCGCAACCTGATCCAACGACAAAACTTGATTCTGATTTTTTTCTTTACATCGAGAATGAATTGACAGTCTCACGAAAGAAAAATAGCAGAAAAGCAACAGACGTTCACAGCGTCTGTTGCTTTGGTAAGAGGAGAAATAATTTTTCCCGTACCGTGCGCCGCGCATTGTTTGATTTCAATATATCAAATGTTTCAAACGGGATACGATTTATTCTTCCGCAAGTTCCACGGTTTCGTCCGCTTCGGTGTACTCTACGTCTATGCTTGTTTTGACCTTTTGGAACAGTTTACCGTACAGAGGAATAGTTGCGGTGAGCAATATCGAAATGCCCAGCAAAATGATGTGCACCAACGAAATCATCTGAGCTTTGAGCACATAGTCGCGGGAATTGTCGGAAGGTAACACAATAGGATTGTCGGCGCGAGTCAATGCCTCGTTGATGCGAATGTAGTACATGATGTCGCACACCAGCACAAGCACAAGCATTACAAACAACATTACCAAAAATACTATCTTTACCTTCGCTCTTTTCGGAAAGGCATTGAGGAAACACACCAGCGACAAAAGAGAGAACAGCATGATGGCAAATTCAAACAAGCCCATGCCGGAACCTTGTATCAAAGCCGTCGTTTTGGACATGCTGGACAACGCAAACGAGTACACGATAAAACTTACCAAAAGCATGCACAGTGCAACGTTGTGCGGGCGCCTTTTCAACGATACCATCAATTTGCGGAAAAATTCTTTAATTGAGCCGCCGAGTTTTACAAAAAACTGCTTGGCGGAGATTTTTTTCTTTTTTTCAACGGTTGCCGTCGACTCTTGCTGAGCTTCCGTTGCGGTTACTTCGAGATTTTCCATATTCGTTCTCCTTACCTGATGGCGTTTTCCGTTTGTTTGTCAAAGAAGTGTACGGTGCTGAAACTTACGTTGACTTGATCGCCGTATTTGTAGTTGCACCAATCGCGAATCTTTGCGACAACCGACTTTTTCCCTATATGACCGTGTACAAGCGTGTTTTGACCGAGGTTTTCGTTGTTGGTAACATTGAGCACCGTCTCGCCGCCTTCCACAATATGCTCGGGACGTACTCCCAATACTATCTGTTTTCCGTTGTAGTCGGATAAAAGTTTTTGTTGATCGCTGTCCAATGGATACACAAAGCCATCTCCTACCAAACGGTCACGTTCCACTTCCACATCGAACAAATTCATCGGAGGAAGTCCGATAAAACTTGCTACGAACAAATTGGCGGGGGTATCGTAAAGTTCCAACGGGGTACCTATTTGCTGAACGTGTCCCATACTCATACACACAATACGATCCGCAAGAGTCAAAGCCTCCGTCTGATCGTGCGTAACGTACAACATCGTGGCGCCGAGACGTTTGTGCAGCAACATTATTTCGCGACGCATCGCACCGCGCAATTTGGCGTCCAAGTTGGACAGCGGCTCGTCAAACAAAAACACTTTGGGATTGCGAACTATCGCGCGTCCCATCGCAACACGCTGACGCTGTCCGCCGGAAAGTTGTTTGGGCTTTTTGTTGAGTTGCTCGGTAAGACCTAAAATTTCCGCCGCCGCCATAACTTTTTGGTGAATGACATTTTTGTTTTCTTTACGCAACACAAGACTGAAAGCCATATTTTCGTATATGGTCATGTGACCGTAAAGGGCGTAGTTTTGGAACACCATTGCTATATCTCTGTCCTTGGGAGGCATACGAGTGACATCCTTACCGTCTATGATAAGATTGCCGTTGCTTATATCTTCGAGTCCTGCCACCATACGGAGAGTTGTGGACTTGCCGCATCCGGAAGGACCTACCAAAACGATAAATTCGCCATCCTTTACGTCCAAATTGAAGTCGAACACGGCTTGCACTTTGTTGTCATATATTTTGTCAAGATGTTGTAAACTTAGTTCTGCCATAACGTCTCCTTATGCGGGTTGCTCATCGAATGCTTTTTTGTAGGCGGCAAGTTTGACGCTGCGAATGACGCCGATTATGCCGGAGGCAAGCAGCAAAGCCGAGGCGCCTGCAAGATAGATTATCACGCGGACAAATTGTCCGTCGGACATAATTTGGCTGGTGATGCCTGCTGCGTCCGTTACAGTTGCATTGTGTGCCGAAAGCGGCAAAAAGAATATACGCACCAACTCTATCACACCTATCACTATCAAGGCGATAGAATAGCTTTTGTTGTAGTTTTTGACGCCTTCGGAGCAAAGGAATACCGCAAGCATAAACAGCAGGTTAAGCAACACGGATATGCCGATGTCAATTGAATAGTAGAAGTTGGCGTTGGAACGGTAGATACTTACAAAGTAGAACACGTTTAGAAGTATAGCAAGTATCGCCAAGCTACTGGAAAGTTTGTTGGTAACGAAACGCATCCTGTCCTGACGAATTTTGCGTTCCTCGTCCTTATCCAGCAACGGGCGCTGCACCTCGACCAAATCGGACTGCGGCGCATGCTCGACGGTTTCCTGCACGGTATCCTTGGCGACGACTACCTTGTCGGTGGCCTCCTCTGTCACTTCCTGTTCATACTGAGTGCGTTCGAATGTGTTAGCCATTGACTGCCACCTCCTCTGCTTTGTTTTGTTGCAAAAGTTTATCTTCGCGCTTTTGAAGCTGTAATTTCCAAAGTAAGTTAAGCACCACTGCCACGGCGGCAAGGATCAAAACAACGCAGAGCGCAATGCCGACATAAAAGATGTTGGTTGTGGCTTGCGGACGATAGGCGATGTTTTGCTCTTCGCAGAAAGCTTTGAGCTGTTCGAGATTGATTTTTGCAAAGCCTTTTATAAAGTAAGACAGGCGAGCAATTATCCAAGCGGCAATGGAGATATTGTAAGCTGCATAAACCCCGGTGGCGACATAGTTGCCGATATAATATTTTCTGCGCTTATGCGTATTGAAAATAAACAACAAAATCGCAACACATATATCCACAATGGCAACGATCAACATTTGATCGATCAATCCGACTTGGCGCACTTTGACATTTTCCGTGCCAATCCAGTTGTTGTTGCTGTCGTACACGTCTCGCACTTCATAGCTGGTGAGCGTTTCCAACTCCCAAAAGATTTGAGCGCCGTCCACACGGGAATAATCATCGCCGAGTTCTCTGTCCATTGTAAGGAAATACTGGTCGTAACTCGGAGTAACAAATCCTATTGCGTACACAAAGAGTACAGCCGCCAGAATAAGGCAAGCATAACAAAGGATTTTTTGAAATTTCATCTGCGACTTAAACATAGTTTTCAGTCCTCCGTTCTGTCACAAGTGACGGAATAGTTTTGGAAATTTGCCCTTTCGGGGAGGGAAAACCTCCCCGAAGAACAAATTGTTTGCAGTTTGATGCACTGCTGCAATTATTTTTGTTATTTGCTGAGACCGTTGTAGAATTCAAGCAGTCTGTCCCAAGCGGCTTGCTTGTATTGCAAGTATTGCGTGCCGTGCCAATCCGTTTTTACAACATTTACTGCCGTCTCCGCATTTGTTGCGGTGATAGCTGTGTTGCTCCAACCGAGTTTGATTATCTCGATGAATACGTTGATGTTCTGACCGGAAGAGCTGCTCCACTTGCTGTTACCGAGTTCGGAGTAACCGCTGATTGCGGCATTCTCGGTCGTGGTGTGAGGCAAAGTTGTGGGAACGGACGTATACCACATATTTTTGGTGTTTACACTCAAAACAGGGTGTTTGACTGTTCCGAGACCGATTGCGGCAGACACTTTTCCTGCGCCTTCCTTACCTACTTCGTGAGTGCATTGATATTCGAATGCCTGACTCTTGGGGAATCCGTTCAAAGTCGATCCAAGATAGAAACGAGCAAAGTTGGTGTAGTTGCCGCTTGCAAGCGTTGCAAGGTCATTTGCACAACCTTCGGAAATCACAGGCCACTCTTGTCCGTTGAAGTTGAATGTCTCATACTTGTTTGGGATGTCGGACATGATGTTGACAACGGCGTCCGCATTTTTAACTTTGATGAAATCATCGGAACCATAGGACATGGTGATTTGTCCTTGTGCGGAGAAGGCAAAGTCAATGAGAGCAAGAGCCGCATTGAGCTTGTTGGTATCGGTGCCAACGCCCGCCTTGGAAATCGCCCAACCTTCCGTTTTTACGGAACGCCAGGATTCGGTAAATCTGAAATACTTAGCGCCGGTGCCGTCGTTCCAATATGCTACGGGAACCATCATCGGAGTGTACTCTTCGTCGGTCTGCGTTTTGTCCACAGCATTTTTGCCGCCGTTGAGCTCTGTATCATTGTAAATTGTCTGAGTTTGGCTGTAATCGTAAGAAACGATACCGGCGTCTCTTGCAAGACGGTTTTGGCTGTTGACGGAACCTTCAACTGCCACAAGGCCTTCTTCTTTAAGAGCATTGAATCTCAAAACAGCTTCATATGCATCTGTTTCCTGACGAGCGTCATGGAGTTTGCCGTCCTTGTCGAAGTACAGATAATCCTGACGGGATTCCATACCGCGCACACCGAACAAGCTGCCCGCAAAGCGGAACAAGTCAACTTCGCGTTGGGTGTTTTCCGTTTCACGGCTGTACAGACCGGAAATGGGGTTTCTCTCGCTTGTGCTGTCGTGCAAAGAAGCAACTGCGCAGCGCAGCAAAGCTACAAGTTCGTCTGCATCCCAAGCGGCGTCATAGCCGAGGAACAGGTCGGAACGCTTTGCATAGGTGTCGCCGTACGTCTTGTCGATGTACTCGCGGAACATTGCGACAGCTTTGTCGCCCGTAAGATTTGTTTCGGAGTTCATCTTGTCGATGATGTTGCCGTACTTGCTGTAATCTTTCGTGATATTCTGCGTGCCTTTGCCGTCAGCAGTCAAGGACTCAACTACAACAGAACCTTCTGTGGGCATGTAGGGGAGATACTTGCCAACCGTAACAGCACGGTTGTCGCCATGATATTCTGTCGTACCGTCGAGAAGGGTTCTCACGAAATCGGAACGAACAAGCGGGAAACGTTCAATGTCGTCAACACCGTCGAAGTAGGGGCTGAAATAAATTGCACCCTTGTTTTCGCCCGTGACGCTGCCCGTTACAGACAGACGAACGATGGGGTTGTCTTCAAGATATTGACGGAAGTTGGGCATTTTGTCGAGGTAGTCAACAAGGTTGACAAACAAACCCTGTGCACCGCCTTCCTGCAATTTGGTAGCAGTACCGGACATAATGTCAACTTGGCTTGTGTTGTTGGCGTTTACCCAGTAATCATATTCGTTGGCAGCACTCTTTCCGGAATATTTGTTTTCGAACTTGATTTTCATATCTTCGGAAATTTGTTTCCAAGTGGGTTTCAGATCGCCTTCGTTGTAGGTTGTACCGTCGGACAACTTAACGCCGGAACCGGCCTTGCTTGCCGAGAAGGTGATACCCGTGTCGCCGTTATTGTAGCCGGCGGCAATGCGAAGAACGGTGTTGTCGGCATAAGGAAGCAATGAGCTCAAATCTTGTGTGTAACCGCAAACCGTGCAGCGTCCGTCCTTGAAAGTATGCGGAGCCTTGTTGCCGATTTCATCGGTATGTTCACAAGTAGCCTTCTGCCAGTGACTTGTTTCATCTGCAAACCACTCGCCGCCGAATTCGTGCTTGTGGCAGGCAACAGCTACAAGCGCCGTGCATACCAATACGAGAGCGAGCACAACAGACAAAATAATTTTGCTCTTTTTCATATTTTTCCTCCTAAAAATATAAATTTTATTTTTTGTTTTACCGCAAAAGCGGATATTACCGTATTGAAAACTATTCTTTGACGCCGCCCATATTTACGCCCTTGGCAAAATACTTTTGAATAAAGGGGTAAATGATAAGAATGGGTATGACGGCGCAAATTATCAGTGCGTATATTGCCGAGTTGGCTGAATAGGTTTCGCTCCAACCGGCAAGATATTCCAGATTGGTGTAGTCCTCCAATTTGAGACGAATGAACACCTGCAACGGATATTCGTTGGAGTTTTGTATCATTTGTCTTGCCCAGAAGTAGCCGTTCCAACGGGATATTGCAAAGAACAATGTGACGGTGGCTATCGTGGACTTGGACATAGGAATGTACACTTTGGAAAGCACTTGCAACTCCGTTGCGCCGTCCACTATCGCCGCTTCTTCTATTTCGGATGGTACGCCCTCGAAAGCGTTGCGCAACAAAATGATATTCATTGCAGCCATACCCATGGCAATGACGATCAACCATTTGTCGTCCATTATGCCTATGCTGTTAAAGACATCTCTCGTCCTTACGTAGTTGAGGTATTGAGGAACGATACCTGCGCTGAACCACATGGTAAACACGAGGAAGAAGTTGAAGCCCTTGCGGAACAGCAAACGCTTCTTGGAAAGCGCATAGCCGCCCAGAATTGCAACTCCCAACGCCCAGATAGTTCCGAATACCGTCAAAAACAGCGTGTTGGCATAAGCGTTCCAGAACAGGTTGTCTGTGAACATTGTTTTGAATGCGTCAAATTGCACGTCCTTGGGAAGCAATATGACCTGGTTGCTATCCACCGCCTC
>CANQGD010000037.1 GCA_947601445.1 uncultured Clostridia bacterium
TCGCGCCCGACGCCTTTGAGCGGATTTAACACTCCGCCCAATACGTGATAAACGCCCTTGTATTCGCCCAAACGCTCTATTGCTATGACGTCCTTGGCTTCCTGCACCACGCATATTACGCTTCTGTCCCGTGTTTTGCATATATGACACGGGTCGGAATCGGTGTAGTTGCCGCACACAGAACAAACGCTCACTTTGTTTTTAGCCTCTACAACGGCGTCGGCAAACGCGCGTGCCTCTTCGTTGTTCCAGGACAGTACCGTCAGAGCATATCTTTGAGCCGTTTTGGAACCTACTCCGGGCAAACGACTGAACTGTCTGATGAGTTTTTCGATAGGTTCGATATAGTTGGGCATATCAGAACATTCCTTTCATGGCTCCGAAAGGCGCCATTATACGATCTTCTTCCGCCTGCGCCTTGGAATACGCGTCATTGATAGCCGCAAGTACAAGGTCTTCCAACATTTCCACATCATCCGGATCGCATGCTTCCGGCTTGATTTTCACGGAAAGAACCGTTTTTTTGCCGTTGCACACGACTTCCACCAATCCGCCCGAAGCGGCGCCAGTCACTTCCGTTTCTTCCAACTGTTGTTGCGCTTCCTGCAACTTTTGTTGCATTTGCTGAGCCTGTTTCATCAAACTTTGCATATTTCCGCCGCCGAATCCGCCATGACCGCCGCCCGCGCCGTTGTAACCGTATTTGTTTCCCATGTTATTCTCCTAAAAACTGTATTTTCAGTCGAACTTGACCGATTTGCCAAGTTCGCTCAGTTGTTTGTCTATTTCGCTTTGTGATACGGGATTGTCCCTTTCCACTATCAATTTCCCGTCACAAAATTGCGCCACTTCCGCTTGTAAGATCTTTTTGTACTTGTTTTCTATAAGCCAATAGGAGCCGTCCGAACATTTCAATACAAAATTACGCTGACTGTCGAAACTGACTTTCACGTCGCTCCACACACCGGTAAGAAGCGGTTCACCGCGCGCGTCCAACGCCATTTTTACACCGCGCCAGACGGATTTCGGATCGGTTTTGTCCACGACGTACAACGAACGGTTTTCGGCGACAAGGTTTTGCGGAAGCTGTTCCAAACGCGTGAGACGCTTATCCAATCCGTCGTAGTCCGTTTCGCCGCTGCCGGACGCCACTTTGAGCGCGGTTGCCTCGAACAGCATCAACGGAGACAGCGCGTATTTAAGCGCGGTTTCCACGCCCACAAAACTGTCTATTGCATAAAGCAGCTTTTTGACGGAAACGCCGTCGGCAATTTCTTTGAGCTGTTCGTATACGTCTTGCGGCAACAGCAGCATGCTGTTGGCATTGGCGCATACCTTTGCCGTCAGCAAATCTCTTACATACAACGACAAATCTTTGTTGAGACGCGCTACATCCTTGCCTTCGTTTACAAGTTTGTTTGTTTCCGTTAAAATATCCGCGGTAGAATTGGTAAATATCGCCTTTGCAAGAGCAACTATATTACTTTTTGACGACACGCCCAATACGCTCAAAACGTCTTTGTATTCCAATTTACCTTCGGATACGGTGTAACATCTGTCCGCAATGGAAACGGCGTCGCGCACACTTCCCTCTCCCGCCTGTGCAATGGCGGCGACCGCCTCTTTGGAATACTTTTTTCCTTCGGCGTCATAAATTTTGGAAATATGTTCCGCAAGCAGAGGCGTAGGTACCAAACGAAAATCAAAACGCATACAGCGCGAAAGTATCGTCGCGGGAATCTTGTGTACTTCCGTTGTACAAAGTATGAACAATGCGTGCGCCGGAGGTTCTTCCAACGTTTTCAGCAGCGCATTGAAAGCTCCTACCGACAGCATGTGTACTTCGTCGATAATGTACACCTTGTATCTGCCGTTTACGGGCGGATACTGAACCTTTTCGCGTATGTCTCGCGCATAATCGACTCCGTTGTTGCTTGCGGCGTCCATTTCTATTATGTCCAGATTGGCGTTGCCCACCGTGCTGCACGCATGACATTTGCCGCAAGGATTGCCGTTGTTCGTCAACGCGTTTTCGCAATTAACCGCGCGAGCAAAAATTTTTGCCGTGCTGGTCTTACCCGTTCCGCGAGTTCCGCAAAACAAATAGGCATGCGACACCTTGTTTTGCAAAATTTGATTGCGTAACGTGTTGATTATGTGATCTTGTCCGATAACTTCGTCGAAAGTTTGCGGACGATACTTTCTGTACAGAGCTACGTATGCCATTGCAATGTACTCCTTTGTCAGTTCAAATATTCTATCAGTTTTTTTCTTGCGCGCTGCAATGCGCCGTCTACCGATTTGTAGCTTCGGGAAAGCATTTTGGAAATATCTTCATAGCTGTATCCCTCGGCGAACATCGTAAGCACGCGGCGTTCAATGGGCGTAAGCTGTTCGTTTACCACTTTTGTGACCCGTTCGTAGTATTCCTTTTGCAACAAAATTTCGAGAGGGCTGTTCAAACCGTCGGAGAAACCGCTTACCGTTTCTATATCCACGTAGTTACTCAGCGGTTTCTGTTTTATGCCGCTGTCGTGCTTTATCGCGCCCAATATCTGCCGCATAACGCACAACTCGGCAAAAGCGGGAAATGCCCCCTTGTTCTCGTCGTATTTGTTTATTGCGTAAATAAGTCCCAACGTGCCTTCCTGCAAAAGATCGTCCTTGTCGCCGCCCACAAGATAAAACTTGTTGGCAAGCGAGCGAACAAGCCCCTTGTAATCGGCAACCAACTGTTCCGTTGCCTGTTGATCTCCCTGACGCGCCCGTCTCAAAAGTTCTTCCAAACTAACCTCTTTGCCTTACAACTTCATAGAGAGCAATTCCGCATGCCACCGACGCATTGAGCGAATTGACCTTGCCTTTGAGTTTCAACGAAACAACTCCGTCGCACAATTTTTTCGTATAGGGGGAAATACCTTCTCCCTCGCTGCCAACTACCAATGCGACTGCGCCTCGCAGATCGACGGATGTAATTTCCTGTCCGTCCATATCCAGCGCGTATACCCACACGCCGGCTTCCCGCAATTGTTTTATGGCATTGTTTATGTTGGTCACGCGCGCGATACGTACATGAGAGGCGGCGCCCGCCGATGTACGCACAACCGTGTCCGTTACCGCAACCTGACGGTTTTTGCCTATTATTATGCCGTCCGCTCCGGCACATTCGCAGGCGCGGATTATGCTGCCGAAATTGTGCGGATCGTTCAAACCGTCCAATACGACGACAAAGGGCTGTTCGCTTGCGAGTATATCCTCAACATCACAGTACTCAAAATCCGTTACGTCGGCTATGTAGCCTTGATGTTTCCCGTCATCGCTCATCTTGTCCAACACCGCCCTGTCGACAAAAGTGATTTTTACTCCCTTTTGACGGGCAAGCGCCGTGATACTGTCTGAAGTACCCTTTTCGCATATCAACGTATTTACCGTGATACTATCCGATTTCAGCGCTTCGTTTACGCTGTTTCTTCCCTGTATTTTCATTTTTCCAAAAAAGTTTGCAGTCTTTCTATCTGCCCCGTAAGATACAAAAATCCCAACACCGCCTCAAATCCCGTGGCTTTTCGGTAATCGGCAGCCGTTTGATTTTTTGCTCTGTGATGCGGACTGCCGTTGCGTCCTCTGTGATAGACCGAAAGTTCCGTTTCTGTAAATTGCGGCAAAAGCGATTCGAGCAAAGAGGCTTGCGCCGAAGCCTTGACGGAATCGGACGCCAACTTGTGCAAGACATCGGGCTTTACGTCCATGGTGCCAACCAATTTTCTTCGTACATACAAACTGTGCACCGCGTCTCCTATATAGGCAAGCGTAAGCGCATTAAGCGACAATGCCGCCTTTTCGCTCATTATTTCGTTCGGGTCCATAACTCAGTCTTCCGTAAACAGTTTTTTACCGTAAACCACCGCTCCGACAAGATAATCTATATCTTCGTATCCGAGTTTTTCGCAAAAGGCGCGCGCCGCGGTATTCTTTTGACCTGCCACGATATACAAACCCTCTACGAACATCTCTTTAAGCTTGCTTTCCAACGCCTGTACCAACTGCGTACCTAAACCGCAACGTTGATAATCCGGCAAAATGTTGATATGAAAATGCGCCGTATAACCTTGACGGACATATCTTTCGCACACCTTTGTTTCCGCAACAAACCGATAGTAATCGCTGCCGGACAGTTTGCGCACGAGCGGCAAATACAATTCCTGCATGCAATCGGTATATTGATCCAAATCCACTACGCACAGCAAGTAGCCCACGGGTATGTCGTTGCCGTCCACCGCCACGTAACAATAGTCGGACTGAAAATCCAAGTAGTAATCGCAATACATCGAACACAAAACGGCACGGTTTGTCGGATTGTCGTTTTCGGCATACTTGCTTGTTGCTACGCATATATCCTGCACATAGCGAAAATCTCGTTTTTCATAGGGTCTGATTTTCATGATTTTCTCCTTACGGACATATTCATCCATTATGAATATATGCTATCACTTTTGCCGAACGTTGTCAAGTATAAGGTATTATACATAAAAATAATATACTTCGGCAATCTGCACAAAATCGAATTGGGGTTGAAAATTTGTCCCTATCTAAATGAATGTTTATTGCTACAATATGGGTGCAAAAATGTCCCTAAGGAGTCAATATGAAATTAAGCACGGCAGTCGCCCGCAGAGTCAGCAGGCTTTTGCAAGAAAAGAACATTTCCCAATACCGATTGGAACGTAATATTGCCATGCCTCACAATACGATGAAATCGCTGATGGCAGAACGTTGCAACGGCGTAAATTTACGCACGGTGTTGCTTCTCGCGCGCGGATTGGATATGACGTTGGCACAATTTTTCGACGATCCGATATTTGACGACGCAAATTTGGAAGCGGATTGACGAATCCCGACAAATTCGAGATGATATTTACCCAACCCAATATGATATTTTTGATGTGCCGAATATTAAAACAGCGACGCGTTGGATTCCGAAAAAAATCCACCGCCAAACGTTAGCGATGGATTTTATAAGTTGCCTGTGTTTGATAATGGTCGATTTCACCATATTATTTCTTTTCTATACCGTCAATCAACTCTTCAAACGGCACATCCAAAACTTCGATAATTTGAATTATGTTGTACAGCGATGGCTCGACCTTATCGCATTCCCACTCGCTGACTCTCTGTTGCGTTGTTTGCAATTTTTCCGCAAACTTTTGCTGACTGATTTTACTTTGTTTACGCAGATTTCGCAAATTTTGACCAAATGTTTTCACGTAAATATTTTACCCTAAACAACGTGTAAATTTATTGACTTACACTAAAATTAGTGTTAAACTAAAATAAGAATACTATGTACATTATTTGACAGAATATTGCGTTATACTTGGGGACGAAAGACAAATATACGGACAATTTTACGGGATAAACAAATCCGGACTCTGCTTTTCCCTTACGAATTCGGTTGAATACGGAGCGCTCAACCGCAACGGATACCGCACCGAGTTCACTACACTGTCGTATGAAAATTTTTTGAAGCCGCCTTTTTAATTCGGCGGTTCCGCGCTTTGTATTTTACCAAAGCAAATAATTATTGAGTAAGCATTTTCGTTTATCCTTACAACGCATATTATGTTTCGAAAGTGCCGAATCGCAAAAATATCGGCGAAAATATAATTACTTATTTAGGTTGATTTTTCAACCATAATATGTTACAATAAGTTCGAACAAGGAGGACAATATGAAAAACCGTACCTCTCAACAAGTGGAACAAGAAAATACGGACGCTTTGGTTTACAGATGGATTGAGGAATTTGCAACCGAAAACAAGAAAAGAATGTTTGAGTTGTACGGAGAAGAAGCGGAACGCAATGTTATAGAAGCTTATAATGCCTCCTTGCGCAAAAAAAATCATGTCAAAAAAAAGTGAGCGTCGCAGCTGATTCTGCGACGCCTTTTTATCCGACAGTTCAGTCGATCAGAGCAAAAAATCGACGAGGTTTGAGATTGCCTGACAATACGAAAACCCCGACCGCAGACGGAAATCAAATATCCGACAGTCCCAAAAGATAATCGCTTGATACATCCAAAAATTTGCAAATACGATACAATGTCTCTATGCTCGGAAATATTTTCCCCTTTTTGTAGTCGGTGATACACTGCTTGGATACATGGCAATAGTCGGCAATATCCTTTTGCCGCACACCGCTTGTTGCCAAAATTTCATTGAATCTTTCCGTAAATAACATAATTCGACTCCTCGAAAATTATTTTACAGTCAGCTATTACTTGACAGTTGACAATCAGTTACAAACTGATTACAATATAATTATTCGTAAAAATTACACAAAAAAAACGAGCCGACACCATAAAATAATTTTTACATCGGTACAAAAGGAAAACCAAAATGAAATTCTCCGAAGCAGTGGCAAATAGAATTTTCTTTTTAATGAGAGAACACGGTATTTCTCAATATGAATTGAAACAAAAAACGGGAATAGACCACAAAACCATGTGTTCGATACTGTACGGAAACGACTTCGGAATAGCGACGTCTCACCTTTTTGCAATCTCAAAAGCCTTCGGAATTTCGTTACGCCGATTTTTCAACGATACGTCATTTGAAAAATTTTTTGACATTAACTGAAAAAGATATATAATAAATTCAAAGCCCGAACTCCGTAAAGGAATTCGGGCTTTTTAACCTTTTTTGCCGCGTATTATCGCCCCTCGAACAGCTGAATTTTGTCGGTAAATATGTCTCTACGCGCCACAAAATGGCAAAAATTTATTGTCAAAAACATTTGACGGAGACACGATCAAGGCGAGACGACGCGAGCGGCAAACGAACGTAACGAAAAAAACACCGCCGCTTCTCATATCCTTTGCTTGTAATTGATTTCTCTTGTTCAAACGAATTGTTTTTTACTCCACTTCCAATTCTTCCGAAGTGAATACGGGGTCATCAAAAAATTCAATTAACGAAATATCAAAACCGCGAGCGATCATTATCACCGTACTCAATGTAACCGTCTTGTTACGTCCGTTCATTATACATTGCATACTGCCGTGTTGAATACACGACTTTTGTTCCAACCTATATTGCGTCATACCCCTTTCCCTGAGTAACGCGTTTATTCTCTGTGCAACGGCTTCGTTTACGGTCAAGATATATCTCCTTGCGTTGTTTTACCTACATATAATTTTATCCCATAATAATTGAAATTTTGCGTAGGTGTGCCTACATATCGCTTGCAAATTTCAGCCGATTACTATACAATATATGTAGGCGCGCCTACACAGATGAAAATATAAAAGAAAGCGTTTTTTTAGTACACGAAAAATTATTTGACAAGGGATCGCCGTAACATCGATTGGGTCGATTGAGATAATCACAGCGGAGATCAGCAAAAATAATTCGACTTTTTGTGTTACCAAACAATTTTCTGTTGATATTTTCGTTGCGACGTGTTATAATACAACTGCTATGTTAGACATTATATACTCTTACTGAACTCCTGCAAGGGAGTATTATCCGTTTATTCGGGTAGAAAACGGTCAACAATTGGTAGTAATACCTGTTTCGGGACTGTTTTCTTTTGAGACGGAGTTTTTGGAGTAGCAACCAACGGAACGGTATTCTACGGAGTGTCGTTCCAAGGGAACGGCACTTCTTTTATGACATAAGAATGAATTGCAAAACACCCCGATCCTGTTGCAACATTCAAAGCTACAATCAAAGACCATCCGAATTTTGCGCGGGAAATAACCCGACTTGCCGAAATATTGGAATTGAATTTGGATGTAGATTGATAGAAATAAATTCATAACGGCTGCAAAAAATAAATACACACCCCAAAAGCCATTGCTTTTGGGGTGCATTTAATGTAACGCACAGGGCGAATTTTTATTTTGAGTATTTTTATTCCAAACCGTCGAGGAGTTTTCTGATTTCTTCGATAAAATCGTCGTCGCCGCCTCTGTTGCTGCGACGGATTTCTTCGATTCGCTTGATAAGATCGCTGTCGCTTGAACTTGTAACGGGAGCGCGAGGCGCTTCCTCCTCTTGCGGCTGAGGCACGGCTGTTTTTTCCTGCAAATCGGGCTGTTCTTGCACAACGGGCTGTATTTCTTCTGCGGATTGAGCGACGCTTTCTTCTTTGGCGGGAGCACTTTCTCTGCGCATTTGCTCTATACGCTCCAATAACAATCTCGCTTCCTCCGCAATGCCGGAAGTTTGCCGTTCGACGGGTTGTTCTTCCTGTTGTTGCTCTACCTGCGGTTGGGCGGGAGTTTCAGCCGTTTCCGTTTCGGAATTTTTCAAGCGTTCTATTTCTTTGAGCAGTTCGTCGGTACGGTTAAGACCTTCTCCGTCGGAGTCGGCAGGCTGTTCGACGGACATTGCCGCAGCGGGTTGCGATTGCTGAATATCAAAAGGCAATTTGAGTTCGAACAAAATGCCGAGGTCCACTATTTCGTCGATAAAAGCGCAGCTTGCGTCATCCGCATTGTCCAAAGCGATAACTTTTATCCCGTGTCCGCGCAAAAAACTGTACAAATAGACCAAATCGGTAGGTTGAGCAATGATACATACCGCATCGACTGCCGGAGTACGCGCAACCGTATCCACCACATCCACGTATATGCGGGGATCGAATTCCTTTCTGCCGCGGCGCTTTGTACGCATAGGACGTTCTATACGATAACCGTGCAACTCTGCGTCTGCAAATATTTCTTTGTGCTTGCGTTCGCCGGCACCGTAAATTTTGCCGCAAAGAATGGTACCCATGGCATTTAGTTGCTCTATTACGTTGGTGTAGTTGTCGCTTTTCAAGCCGACATTGTCTACGTCAATGAAAAAAGCGATATGTCTGTCTTTGAGCATAGTGTTACCTCCGCTGTTGCTTCTTTTTATTTTACAGTATTCGGCGCGTTTTGTCCATACTTTCGTTGAAAATAAAACAAATATTGTTGACACAGACCCGCGTCTCCGCCGAACAAATTGCAAAAATATGTCGATATTTCCCTATCTGCATGACCCTGTTCGAAATAGGCGTGATAAACCTTTTTGAGCCAGGTGTCGACAGGAAAAACATCGCCGCGGCGCAGTCCGAACAACAGTATACAATCCGCGACCTTTGGACCCACTCCTTTGAAAGAGAGCAACTCCTTGCGCGCGTCTTGACTATCCAGACGGGTCAACGTATCAAGGTCGTAATCCATCAATTTACGCGCGGTTGCCGACAAATAAACGTCTCGGTACCCTGTGCCGAGTTGTTTCAACGCTTCCACGGGACATGCCGCAATCGCCTCTGCCGTAGGGAAAGCCTTGCCATAGGCAGTATCCTCTCCCAATTTTTCGCACATACGCTCTATTATCAACTGAATACGCTTGATATTGTTATTTGCCGAAATAATAAAACTGAAAATCATCTCGGTCAAGTCCTGATTGAGTATTCGAATACCTTTGCCGCAATCCGCCGCCTTTTGCATAATGGGCGACAGTGCGGAAATACGTTCGACTTTGACTGCGTAGTCCGTATCCAAATCGAAAAAATGCCAAAAATACTCTTTGTCGTCGGTGTAAACGTTCACTTTACCGTCAGAAGATTCGAGTTCGGCATATTTGTCGCGCGAATACACCGCATATCTGCCGTCGTCCAGCTTTTTGTAGCGGAAAATCTGTCCGCATTCGAGAGTGTCGACGATGTTGAAGTAATCGGAAGAATAATTGAATGCAAGCGGAAGTTTCATCTTTGTCAATGTAAATTTGCGATCGTATCGCAGCATTAAAATCTCTTTTGTGTACGTTGCTCCGATTGGACGCAAACGTTAAACTTCAAAAACAAGCGAGTTTTTGCGCCGTTCCGTCAATCGAATACAAAATGACAAATAGAACGCACAAAAAGGTATCTACAAAAAACGAGATTGCGAATGTGCAATCTCGTTTTGAAAACTTTCTTTTTTACTCCGCAACGGGATAGACGGAAACTTGTCTTCTGGTTTTGGTTTGTTCGAACTTTACCACACCGTCGATAAGTGCAAACAGGGTGTCGTCCTTGCCGATACCTACATTGTTGCCGGGGTGGAAGTGAGTTCCGCGTTGTCTGACAAGAATGTTGCCCGCATTGGCAAACTGACCGTCGGCACGCTTTGCGCCGAGACGTTTGCTTTCGCTGTCACGTCCGTTTTTGGTGCTGCCCATTCCTTTTTTGTGGGCGAACAACTGTAACTTTATGAACATCATTTCAAATTACCTCCAAATTGATATAGTCGGAATACTCTGTGTAAAAATCTTGCAATCCGCACAGCATAGTGTTCAAAATAACGTCGGCGTCGTGCCGTTCCGTTGCCGTTAGCTGTTGGGGCAGAGTAAACCTCAAAGAGCCTTTTTCCTCGTCTACGGTGTACTTGACGTTTATTTGCGCCACCTGCAACAATCCGAGCAATGCCGATTGAATGAGAGTGGAAACCCCCGCGCACACGATGTCCTCTCCGCTTTCGCCGTAACCCGTGTGTCCGCTTGCAGTCACTTCAACGATGGAATTGTTTTTGCGTTTGATCGTGATATCCGTCATCAGCCTATCGTGATACTGTTGACTTTGAGCTTGGTGTAGGGCTGTCTGTGACCTTGACGGTGACGAACGTTTTTCTTCGCCTTGTATGTGAAGATGTTGATCTTCTTGCTTTTACCGTGCTCTACTACCGTAGCCGTAACGTTGACGTTTTTTGCTTCTTCGCCGACAAAGACAGATTCGCCGTCCGCCGCCAAAACAACGTCCAACTGCACTGCGGAACCGACTTCGGCGTCCAAAAGTTCTGTTTCGAAAACAAGACCTTCCGTCACTTTGTACTGCTTTCCGCCCGTTTTAACAATTGCGTACATAACTCTTTTTTACCTCCTGACAAGACTCGCTAAACAAGGGTGGCTGACCGTTTTGCGGATAAACAAAGGCATCGCCCTTCGTTTTCAGCGCTTGAAAAAAGAACCCTTTTTACGCGGTTGAATATATATTACATTAAAGCAAGCGAAAAGTCAAACAAAAACGCGCGCTTTTCCTGCAAAATTTACCCGAGCAAGACCTTTTGTGCGGTAAGGAGGTGCTTTGCGACGACTTTTCGCATGCGCGTCAGCTCAAAACGACCTCGACACGCCACAGAAAGGGAACCTTCGGGCTACCCTGCACCGCAAGCCTCGCCCTACCGCGCAGAAACAAAAACAAGCGCACAGAACACAACGAGTACAACGCAGGAAGTCGCCACGGAGAACGTATGCACAACCCCGCCGAGGTAAAAAGGAGCACAACGAGCATAATGCGTGAAGTAGTTACAGCGACTATGCGCACAATGAACATAGCACGGACAGTCGCCACAATGATTATGCACCCAGTATCATTCCGCAAAAAGTTCTGCGAAAATGGTTGTTGTCGAAAGGTCTGTTTTTCATGATTTCCCCTTGCCCCGACATCCAACAACGAGCAAAAAATCACCCCACATCGCCCAAATTGACGATATGGGGTGAGAAAA
>CANQGD010000038.1 GCA_947601445.1 uncultured Clostridia bacterium
CCTATCGGTGCCAGCTTCCCTTGTATCGTCAAGGGAAGCCTTATATGCAAATTTCGACTTCAAAAATCATCCCAATTAAAAAATCCCGACAGTTCATCTTTTTGGTTGGTTCGTTTTGACCTTTTTCTCGATAGTGTTTACACTTTTACGGAAATATTGTATAATGTTCATTGCTATGGACGTCAAACAACTATTGAAAAACAGCGGTTTCCGCTTTAACAAACAATTCGGGCAAAACTTTTTGACGGATGAAAATCTATTGGCAGCTATTTGCCGCGACGCAAACATAAACGGCGGAACGGTATTGGAAATAGGCGCCGGCGCGGGTACTCTTACAAGAGCGCTTTCTCGTTGTGCCGACAAGGTAGTTGCGTTTGAGATCGACAGGAACTTGGAGCAAATCTTGGCTGTTACCCTTGCCGACTGTCCGAACGTTTCGTTGATAATGGGCGACGTGATGAAATACTCCATGCCGCAAATAGAGCAGCTTACGGGAGACGATTATCGAGTCGTCGCAAATATACCGTACTATCTTACCGGTCCGCTCATCATGCGTTTTGTGGAGGAATCTCAACGAGTGCTATCTTTGACTCTCACGGTGCAGCGTGAAGTTGCCGAGAGACTTGCGGCGCGTCCTTCCACCAAGGAGTACGGAGCCATTACCGTGGCGGTACAGGCGGTTGCCGACGTGCAGGTCAAGCGTGTTTTGCCGCGAGAATTGTTCTATCCCGTCCCCAATGTGGATAGCGCCGTCGTAACGGTGGATTTCAAACGAGACAAATTCGATATTCCGGATATGAAACTTTTTCGTAAGGTTGTGCGCGCTGCGTTCGCCATGCGGCGCAAAACGTTGCTCAACTGTTTGGCGGTAGGGTTCGATATTGACAAAGAGCGCACGGCTAAAATAATTGCCGCGTGCGGTTTGCAGCAAAATTGTCGCGGCGAAACGCTGGATGTGCAACAGTTTGTAAAGTTGTGCCGCGTAATAAAGGAGGAAATATGACAACGGATCGACTCATTGCCGCAGACGGCAAACGCGTCGCTTTGGCGGTTTCCGGCGGTATAGACAGCATGGTAATGTTGCATTTTGTCGCACAAAAAGAGGATTTGTCCCGCATTTTTGTCGTCACGGTCAATCACGGATTGCGTTCCGAAGCGGCAAGCGATTGCGCTTTTGTTGCAAACTACTGCAAAAGTCTCGGAGTGGAGTGTAAAATTTTCAACGTTGACGTACCGAGCTATTCCTCAGAGCAAAAGCTGTCCGTGGAGACGGCGGCGCGTATTTTGCGCTATGAGGTGTTTGACGGGTTGGATTGCGACTGCATTTATCTTGCGCACAATGCCGACGATAATGCCGAAACCGTGCTCATGCACATTTTTCGTGGGAGCGGAGCCAAGGGCGCGTGCGGTATGCGTTATGTGCAGGGAAAGTACGTCAGACCGCTGCTTGATTGGACGCGTGCGGAAATAGAGCAATACGCTCGCCTCCACAACGTGCCGCACGTAGAGGACGCTACCAATGCCGATACGCGTTACACCCGCAATTTTATACGTCACAAAGTGATGCCTCTGCTCGAAGAATTTTACCCGTCCGTCAAACAGAACATTTTGCGTTTTGCTCAAAATATCGCGCAGGACGATTCGATTTTGGATGGTTTGGCAAACGATTTTATGAAAAGCGTCAAGTTTGAAGGCGGCGGTGCGCAAATTCCCTTGGAGCTGTGGCAAAACGGGCAAGAATATCGTGTTTTGAACAAGGTTTTCAACAAATTGGGAATACATTGCGACATAGAACAAAAACATTTTTGGGCTATCAAAAATTTGACGCAGGGCGGCGGCGGTAAAACGGTGGATTTGCCATTCGGATTTGTCGCCTACAACGATTACGACCGTATTACGATTTGTCCCAAAGGACAAAAAATAAAGTATACTTTTGAAATTCCTTTTGCTTTGGGAGAGACCGTCACGCCGATAGGCACGGTAGAGGCGTCATACAGCGGCGGCGGTTTGCGCGTCGATTTGGATAAATTGCCGAGCGGTACGGTATTTCGCACACGCAGACAGGGAGATATGTTTACAAAGTTCGGCGGCGGAACAAAACCGCTGAACAGATACCTGATAGACAAAAAAATTCCCGAGCGCAATCGCGACGGTTTGTTGTTGCTCGCTTGCGGCAACGAAGTATTGGCAATAGTCGGAGTGGAAATTTCCGACAAAGTTCGGGTGGACGACGCGTCGCGCCGTATATATTTGAGAATCAAATCCGACGAGTAACAACCGTTGCAAAAGACACGGTGAAATATTGCGAAAAGCAAATACAGTCAAAGGCACGAAAATTTTATCAAACAAACCCGACGCCGATTTTTTGCCGTTGCGCCCCTATTCGAAACAAAGTTTCAGAAATAAATTCAACCGTCGTTTGCGGTTGTTCCTATTGCGCATTTGCCACTTACAAGGTCGGCGATGCGCTTTTTTCTACAAAACAAGCGAAGTTACTTTGAAATATTTTGGGACTTGCGTATACGAACGGTATATTTCTTTTTGTTTGTCCGCCGCATATAATATTGTCGGAGCGAATATTGTTTTTTTATCGTGATTTACTCAAAGAGGTGGATATTTTTTGCAGACGCGGAGTAGAAACGGGAGTAGTGGGCGAAAGCGAACTGCACGAGCGCATACCTTATATTTTTGTGGGTAGAAAAAACGGTTATTATATGATCGTGCAGGCTGCAATACACGCTCGCGAACATCTTACTGCATTGCTTGCGGTGTGTCTTGCAAAACATCTTGTAAAAAACAGCGATTTGCCTCTTGAAGGCGGCATTTATTTTGTTCCCATGACAAATCCCGACGGAGTACGGTTGTGTCAGGAAGGGGTGGGATTCATCACCGATAAAGAACGAAAGAGCAACCTTTTGAAAATCAACGGCGGCAGCGATTTTACTTTGTGGAAAGCCAACGCCGACGGAGTGGACCTCAATGTCAATTTCGACGCGCATTGGGGAGAGGGCGCCCAAAACGGTTACTATAAGTCTGCTTGCAACTATGTGGGACGGGCTCCTTTTTCCGCTGCCGAAACGCGCGCATTAAAAGAATTTACCGAACGCATCAATCCCGTCGTCACGCTCAGTTATCATTTGAAGGGAGAGGAAATATATTGGGAGTTCGGACAAACGGGGCACCGTCGGTTTCGCGATAAGCGTTACGCCGAGGCGATAAGTAAATACACGGGCTACCCGCTTGTGACTTTGAACGGCAGCGTCGGCGGTTACAAAGATTGGTGTATTCAGCATCTCAAAATCCCCTCGTTCACGATAGAAGTGGGCAACGACAATTTCAATCATCCCTTTCCGTACTCCGAGCTTTCCGATATTGTGCGGCAAAACCTCGATTTACCCCGTCGTTTGCTCAATACCGTTGTGCGGGACAGACAAAAGTTGCAAGGTACGCATTTGGATGAATTGTTCACATAGTGTAAGCCGAGTTTCCAAGCGGTACTTTACAAAAAAGGTAAAATAATTTATAATATAAATAATTTTTAATAAGTCTGCGGCGTTTGGGTTTTGTGAACAAATTGCCTTGCGCGCATTTTAATTCGGCAAAAGATTATGAAAAACTTTCTCAGATGCGATTTGCATGTACACACCGATTACAGTTTCGACAGCAGCGTCACAATGGAGCAATATGCCCGTCGTGCCGTTGAGTTGGGTTTGGACGCGGTGTGTTTTACCGACCATATAGATATAAACAATCACCGCAACACCTTTCAAACATTTCGGTTCGACGAGCGTTTGAAAGAATTTGAGCAAATAAAAAAGAAATATTCTTCGCAAATTTTGTTGCTTTTGGGTTTCGAAATGGGCGAGCCGCATCTTCACCCCAAGGAAACGGCGTTTTTGCGTTCGATGCAACCCGATATGATCATCGGGTCCGTTCACGACCCCGCGGTTTTGGAGGGAATATCCGATCGCCGCAGTTACGAACGCGCCTATGACAGAGTTGTGCGGGATATGGTAAACTACGGCGACTTTGACGTTCTCGGGCATGTGGACGCGCTCAGAAAATGGCACGACGACTTTGTCGAGGACTTCGATTACGTTTGCGGCACCCTCGAACGGTGCGTATTCAGGGGTATCGTGCCGGAGATAAACACTTCTTCGATGCGCCGCACGGGAGTTCCCGCCATGCCGACGGCGGAAGCCATTGCACATTATGTTTCGTGCGGAGGCAGATTTGTTACCGTCAACAGCGACGCTCACGTTCTTTCTCAGCTCGACGAATTTCCCGAGGTTCGTTTGTCGCTTCCGAACGGAGCGGAACTCTGTTGCTTTGTAAAGGGTAAACCTTGTTTGCATTTGTAGCGTTTTTCCGTTCGCCACAGCGCCGATGTGTTGATTTTTTGTTTTACGCACCGAATTTTTATCACCGATATGATATATAAATGACGATTTTTGACCTGTTTTGTCGCAAAAGCAGAAAAAAAGTCGCGTTTTTTATTTATAAAGGGCTTTACGCTATTGCAAATTGTTGACAAAATAGGTAAATAGGTTATAATAGTTTACACAACCATTTCGAAATACATCGGATACAAAAAAGGGCGGATAGCGATGCACAATTTTTTGTACGGTTCCCGAGTAATTGAGGATGAACGTACTGTTTCTATCGAGACAAACATGATGAAAGCGGGCAATATTATCGGTAATATTGTCAAAAGTTTCGTTATGTTTTTTATTTTTGTGCTGTTCAATATCTTGCTCAATAACGTACTTGAACACTGTTCTACGTTGGCGTCGGTAAATACTATACGCGTACTCGAAGAAGGTATATATTTGCTCAGCAACGACAATTCGCTTTCGATAATGTATTTTGTATATCGTCATATGTTCGGCGTATTGTTGGCGATTTCGGGCGGTGTTTCCGTATGTTTTGCGGTTGTGTGTATGTGCGGTACCGTTTTTATCGGTGAAATGAAACAGGACGGACAGCATTTTCGCAACTGTTTTATGCAGATTTCCGAAAGTCGTTTTGCCGCAGTATCCTATAAGCAAAAAGTAAGCTTTTTATCCTGACAATCGAATAGATTGCAATCGGTAAATTCCGTTTGCCCTTTTTTGTTGTGTTTTTTTGCAGCAAAAAACAGGTTTAATTTGTGTTTTCCGATATGCAATGAAAGTAAATCCGTTTTTTTGTTCACACTAAAATGTGTGAAGTAGGGCGGATTTTTTTGATGCCTTTTACACACAGGAGAAATTATGATAGGTATCTACTATCTGTTGTGCGCAGTCGGCGCCGGAGCGGTCGTCGCTACGGGATTGCTTCTCAACAAAAAACTTCCGACAAAACTGAATATTGCGCTTAAAATCTTTTCTCTGGCGCTTGCCGCGGCGTTGTTTTTCCGTTACATGTTGGGAACGGACAACATTGCCAACGTAATCAATTTGCAGCCCGGCTACGGATTCGGTTCAAGCGGAATTGTCGCAATGGCATTTATACAAGTGTGGTTTGCATATGCGGCGGAGATGTTGCTTATTCTTGCACCTTTTTTCAAGGTGCGAACTTTGCCCGCGCTGATTGCCTATTTGGCGCTGCCCATATTTGTGTTGAACACATTTTTGTTACCCAATCATGTGACGGCAATACTCGGCACGGACGCGCTTTCTACATTCAATGTTCGCGCAATGTTGCTCGGCTTGGAAACGGGCTTGGGATTGGGACTTGCGATTACAAGCACGTTTGTCAACATTAAAAAAATTCACCTTTACAAAACGGAGTGGGTGTGGTTTGCGCTTGCGGCGGTAGGATGTCTGCTTGCGGCTTTTCCCAGCTACGGATTGCAGCTGTTTTTGGACCCCAACAAATACACGATGAATCCCAAGGATTTGAACATTTATCATCGAATAATCCTTTATCCGATGGCAATCATTCCCGTTGTGCTGTTTTTGTTGCTTCGCACAAAAAGTTTCGACACAAAGCGTTTTGCATTGATGTACTATGCTTGGTTGGGGCTGTTAAATTTCAGCTTTTATCACCGTTTTGCGGACTTTTTCGGTCCGGGGTGGGTTACGGCGCTGCCGTTGCATTTGTGCAACACCGCAATGTATATCACTCCGCTGTGCCTGACGTTCAAGTGGAAAAAACTTTTCTACTTTACCTATTTTATCAACGTATTGGGAGCGTTCCTTGCCATGGTCATTCCCAATTACAGCAATACCACAAGTATAGTCAGTATCAGTATATGGCTGTTTTATATGAACCATTATCAAGCGTTTTATATGCCGCTGTTGGTAGTGGGGTTGGGAATATTCCGCCGTCCGCGCATAAAAGAGTTCAAATACAGTATGGTCGGGTTTGCGGTCTATTTCGTACTGATGCTTATTATCAATGCTTGGTTTACCAACTACAACGCCGGAGTCGATTATTTCTTCATAAACAGCAATTTCATCGCCGACAAGTTGGGTCAGTGGGCGGAACGCACCCGTGATATAGTGTGGAGTTTTAATATCGGAGAATCGGTATTTACTTTCTATCCGTTGTATCAGTTTTTGTTCTTCCTTGTATATGTGCTGTTGGCATTTGCCTTGTGGTTTATATACGAGTTGGGTTACAACGCCGTCATCGGATGGTTGGATATTGCCGAGCGCAACAAAAAAATCAAAGTCGATAAGCTGGCATTGGAAGTCAGACTTGCAGGCAGAAGTATCGAGGAGCCAATGAATATGGAAAACGCAAACAAACTCATTCTCAAAAAATTTACCAAGCGTTACGGCACAAGCGACGTATATGCCGTAAAGGACGCCGATCTGGAAGTAAACGGCGGCGAGATATACGGATTTTTGGGTCCCAACGGCGCAGGCAAGTCTACGATCATCAAAAGCATTGTGGGGATACAAACCATAACCGACGGCTCAATAGAGGTATGCGGCTACGATGTGGCGACTCAATCCGTTATGGCAAAGCGTCAAATAGGATTTGTTCCCGATCACTATGCGCTGTACGAGCGGCTTACCGCCCGCGAATATATCAACTACATTGCCGATTTGTACGAAGTGAGCAAAGAGGATCGCGACGAGCGGCTTACGCGTATGGCAAATCGTTTCGAGCTCACTCAGGCATTGGACAATCCCATACGCACCTATTCGCACGGAATGAAGCAAAAAGTCACCATTATGTCGGCGCTTATACACAATCCCAAAGTGTGGATTCTGGACGAACCGTTGACGGGTCTGGACCCGACCAGCATCTTTCAGGTAAAAGAATGTATGCGCGAACATGCCGAAGCCGGCAATATCGTGTTTTTCAGCAGTCACATCATAGACGTTGTCGAACGTATTTGCGACCGCATAGCCATCATTCGCAAGGGACAAATTCAATGCGTAAGAGACGTGCATGAGATGGAAAAAAGCGGCACAAGTCTCGAATCTTTTTATATGTCGGTAATAAACGGCGGCGATGTGGAACCGATAGCCGTGGAGCAAGCAAAGCGCGATGAGGATGATCGCCCCTCAAACGGACGTCGTCGCGGCAAAGGCAAGACGGAGGCTAAGCAGTGAAAACGTATTTGCGCAATCTCAAAACGCTTGTGCTGATGCAGCTAAAAGACAAGTTGGATTTGTCTTTTGTTCGCTCCGTGCGTTCTACGATAATAAAAACGGTATTGGCGATAGTAAAGCTGGTTGTTGCCGTGGCAATATTTTATTTGCTGTTTTTTGTGTGCAACATATTGTCCGTTTTTCGTCCGGCAGGGCTTATACCCGATTCCGTCGTCAACATTTTGTTTACGATAATACAGCTTTTGTCCATAGTGACCTGCACTGTGGGTCTCACCAAAACGCTGTATATGACGGAGGATAACAAAGTTTTGCTTACGCTGCCCGTCAGCAGCACATGCGTGTACATTTCCAAGCTCATACTGTTTTATATATTCGAGCTTAAAAAGAACGTAATGCTCACATTACCGATATTCATAGCCTACGGAATGGTAAACGGCGCGGTATGGTACTACTATCCTTGGATACTGTTCTGTTTCCTGTTTGTATCGTTGGTGCCCGTTGCAATTGCGGCGATAATATCCATTCCCGCATTATATGTCGGCGTATTTGTGGGCAGACTCAAATGGCTTCAAGCGGTTTTGGCGCTTCTCGGCGTGGGAACCGTCACATATCTGTTGATACGCGTGATCGGACTTATTCCCAACAATATCAATATTTTGGGACAATGGGGAAGTATTTTCGTCGCGATACAGGACTTTTTGCAAAAGTTTTCCGTCTATTCCTATCCTTACTACCGTCTTACGCTGATGATGGTAGGCGGAACATTGCTTATCGGTTCCGATTTATTCGTAGGCGCTACTTTTGTTACCATGGCAGTGCTGTTTGCTTCTCTGGCATTGTTGCTCGGCGCGTCTTTCCTTTGCGCCAAGCCGATGTTTGTGCGTATGGCTTCCAAACAATTCGAGTTTGACAAGCGTGCCGTCAAGGCAAAGCCCAATCGCGTACACAATCGCAAAATTTCTCCCTTTGCGGAGACATTGCAAATGAATTTGCGCAGCACAACCTACATTATCGGTTGTTTTGTTCAGCTTGTATTGCCCGCTATCGCCATTTTGTTGCAAAACAGACTGTATGCGGCGATGAATACAAACTATTCGGGCTACATCATGACAAAAACTTTCAGCCTGTTGGTTATGTTGGTTATGACGCTTGCTTTCAACAACGAGTACGCCTCGGTGTACAGCCGCGAAGGCTCCGCGCGCAACATATTGAAAACCCGTCCGCAAAAACCCATTTACACGCTGTTCGGACGTATATCCTTGCGAGCGGTGATAGTGCTGTTGTCTACCGTATTGGTAGCGGTCGCCTACGTGTTGGCGTTGTCTTACAGTTACGACGCAAAGACGGAGCAAACCGTTTTTTCGCCGTTGGACAGCGCGTCCGTAAATGAAATACTTGTAATGTGTCTGATTACCTTTTTGGTAGGCGAAGCGCACTTGCTGTGGTGTGCGGAAATGGACGTAATGAACAACTTTGCCGATCAATATCAAACCGTTGGCGTGCAATTTGACAGTCCCAACGAACGCAACGCGACTTTGATAGGTTTTGCGCTTGCGGTATTGTTTGCGGGAATGTACTATTTGCTCAGCGACATCGGCGGTTTGATCATCGGTTCGCTCACTCCCACAATGGCGGCGCTTGTCAAAGCGTTGTTTGTGGCGACGGTATTTGCGGCGATAAGGGTATATCTCTACATTACCCGATGCAAACTTTATTTTGTGGAGGACTGACAAATGAAGAAATCTACCGTATTGATACTTTTCATAGTGTTTGTCGGTTCCGTGTTGGTGGTGGGTTTGTTCGGCATGCGCAGCGTGCCCGTAGAACAGCGTATACCGATAGAGCAAATTTACTTTACTTCTATCGACACCAATCTTAAAAACGAAAAATACCAAGGCAATCTGATTGACAGGATGACCACCAACCAAGACGGGCAAAATGAAATCTATTTGCCTTTCGAGGAGGGTATGACGGTATTTGTGGGTTATGCTTTCAATCCCGCGGACGCTACCGACAAGAGTGTTGACATAAACATTCTCTATCCAAACGATTACGACCCCGATGACCCCGACAACTATTTTACCGTGGACGACAGGTTTGTCATAACCTTCAAGGGTTGCTGTACGATACGTCTGCAATATCAATCCGCCGATCAGGGTGCCGACCGCGCCGTTACGGATTTGTGGATAAATGTAATACCCGAAGAGTATTTGTAAAACCGTGTGCAAATCGCGCCTTTAAGGCGATTTTATATAGAGTATATATTGAATAAGGAGAAAAAAAGTAACAATGAAAAAAAGACTCTCACTTTTGATTGCACTTGTCATGTTGATTGCCTTTGCGTTACCCACGCTTGCGGCATGCGACACCGACAAGGTTGTCGAAAAAATAGAAGTCCTCGATCCCAAGACGGAATTTATTTTGGGAGAGAACAATACCATTGATTACGACAACCTACAACTGAAAGTTACTTACGAGGACGGCACAAGTGACGTCAAAACCGTCAAGCAATGGGGCGCCGAGTGTACGACGCCTGCCGATCTCTCAAAGGAAGGAACATCAACTTATATAATTTCTTACGGCGGCAAGGAAGCGGCAGTGACGGTCACTGTTAAGGTCGCGGACGCAGAAAAGTCCGAAACGGTCACCGTCACCTACAAGTACAACAACGGCGATCCCGACCACACCGCAAGCATAACCAAGGGCGGCAAGGCTGCATTGAGCAACCCGACCCGCGACGGTTACACCTTTGACGGTTGGTTTGTCAAGGACGGCACCGCAAGCGGCGATTGGGGCGAAATCTGGAATGCAGACAATCCCGTCAACGACGATCTTATTCTCTATGCCAAGTGGACGAAGAACATAGTGACATACACTGTCACTTTCAATGACGGTCAGCAAACAACTCAACAATCCGTTACGGAAGGCGGCTTTGTTTCCTTCCCCGAAGTTAAACGTCCCGACGCCACATTGGACGGTTGGTACACGCAAAACGGTACCGAAACAGGCGAGTGGGGCGACAAGTGGGAAGAAACCACTCCCGTCACCGACAACCTCACACTCTATGCCAAGTGGACGCAAGTCGAGTACTCTCACATAATGTTCAATTATCTCGACAACAAAACTCCCACGTCCTTTGCGGACATTGTAAAGGGCACCTCGGAGACAAATTGCCGACTCCCGCGTCGCGCAAGGGTTACACCTTTGACGGTTGGTACACGCAAAACGGTACGACAAGCGGCGTTTGGGGTACGCAATGGACATCGGAAACAGTTGCCGACGAACTTGAAATTCAATTGTTTGCCAAGTGGACGGCAACCGAAGCGACCGTTACGTTCAACTACAACTATCCCGACGGCGTTGCAAATCAACCCGCTAACGAAGCCGTTACCGTAACGTT
>CANQGD010000039.1 GCA_947601445.1 uncultured Clostridia bacterium
GTAGGTCAAACCGATTTCAATACGTTTTTCTCTGGGTAAATCTACACCGGAAATACGAGCCATTTGATTTTCTCCTTATTGAATGTTTAATTGAAGTGTATTGTTGTATATATACACGGTTGTGATCGGACAAGCCTATGTGGAATGATGTTGCCCAACCACGCACGTGATTGAATCCGAATTTGTTGCAGTTACACAACGTTTATCAACGAAAAGTCGATGTGCCGCGACAAACCGATCAAGTTGCGCCTTCACAATTAAGCGATCGCGTTTTATACAAAACAAACCGCAGTTCAGGCGAAACTTTTTGTGTGTACTATGCAAAAATCAGCCTTGTCTTTGCTTATGCTTTGGATATTTGGAACAAATAACCATAACCTTTCCGTTGCGCTTGATAACTTTGCACTTGTCGCACATGGGTTTTACAGACGGTTTTACTTTCATTTTTTCCTCCTTGACACCGCGGTCATCCGCCGTGTAATGATAAATTGATTTGTTTTATTGTTGAACGACGCCCTTTGTGCGCCAAACGATTCTGCCTTTGGTGAGATCGTAGGGACTCATTTCCAACTTTACCGCGTCGCCGGGCAAAATCCTTATGGAGTGAATGCGCAGCTTGCCGGAAACATATGCTATAACTTCGTGATTGTTTGTGAGCCGCACACGAAATTCCGCATTGCGCAATGCCTCTACCACCACGCCTTCTACTTCGATTACATCGTCTTTAGACATTTTGCTTCTCCTCTTGAATTTGCTGACAGAACTGTCTCAAAGCGCTTTTTACTTCGCTGTCGAAAACTTTTCTGCCTTCGATGAGCTTTGCCGCTATCGTTTCCAATTTTACTCCGCTGTCGGATACATGTTTGAGGTTTTTCTTTTTGGGCTGAGCAAGACGCCGCATGCCGCCGTCGGCAAGACAGACGGTTTTGCCGTCCGTTGCAGTAACAACAAAGTAATTGCCTTTGTCCCGTCCCTGCGTGGACAACACAATGCTGCCCAATTGAATATTATCTTTCATATACACCTACAAACTGAGTATCTCTATGCCATTCGATGTTATGGCGATAGTGTTTTCGTAATGGGCAGATGGCTTGCGGTCATGGGTTTTTACCGTCCAACCGTCTTCCATCCAATCCACACGCTCCGTTCCCATATTTATCATGGGTTCAACAGCGATCGTCATACCTTCGGATAGCCGCATACCGTGTCCCTGAGTACCGAAATTCGGCACCTCGGGGTCCTCGTGCATTTGCCTACCAATACCATGTCCGACAAGTTCTCGTACCACTCCGTATCCGAAACTTTCCGCATAGAATTGGATAGCGTGCCCCAAGTCGCCCAAACGCGTAACTCCGGGAATTATGCTCTCTACCCCTTTGAAAAAACACTGTTCAGTCACATCAATTAACTGCTGACATTCGGGAGTGATCAGTCCGACTGCCACAGTCCGCGCTGCGTCGCCGTGCCACCCTTCGTAAATGGCGCCGCAATCGTAGCTGACGATCTGACCTTCTTGCAGTATCTTGTGCTTGGAAGGAATACCGTGTACAACCTCGCAATCCACCGATACGCAGATGCTTGCGGGGAATCCATTGTAATGCAAAAAACTCGGTTTTGCTTTTTGCGACAAAATGTATTCGTGCGCAAGTTTGTTCAATTCCAAAGTGGAAACGCCCGCCTTTGTATGTTCTCTCAAAAGATTCAGCGTGTCGCGAACTATTTGATTCGCTTTGCGCATATAGGCAATTTGCGAATCCGATTTGATAGTAATCATTTGTGCAAAACGTCCATGATGCGGCGATAGACCACGTCTATTCCGCCCGTACCGTCTACGGTTACCAACTTACCCTGAGCTTTGTAGTACTCTATCAGCGGCAGAGTTGTCGTTTCGTAAACGCGAAAACGTTCCAATACCGTTTCTTCGCTGTCATCCTTGCGAATGATAAGCGTTCCGCCGCAAACGGGACAAACGGTGGTGTTTTCCAAAGTGGAAACGTGGAACGTTCCACTGCAATTGGGACAAAAACGTCTTCCGGACAAACGGGAAACAATTGTCTGCTTGTCCACATCGAGATTGATTGCAAAGTCGATATTTTGGAAAGAATCCAACGCCTTCGCCTGAACGATCGAGCGCGGAAATCCATCCAAAATATAACCGTTTGCACAATCCGCCTCGGCAAGCCTGTTTCTGACGATTTCGATTGTTATTTCGTCGGGAACAAGTCCGCCGCTGTTCAAAATGTCTTTTACCTGCAAACCAAGCGGGGTTTCTTCCCTAAGATTTTTACGGAAAATGTCTCCCGTAGAGATTTGCGGTATGTTGAGTTCGCCTGTCAGCTTTTGCGCCATGGTGCCTTTTCCGCTGCCAGGCGCGCCCAATAGTACAATGTTCATGCTATTTCAAAAATCCTCTGGAATTGGATCCGAGCAAACCTTTGTAATGACGCATAAGAATTTGATTTTCCAATGCCTTGTTGAATTCCAATGCAACGGATACCACGATCAGCATACCTGTTGCGCTCATACTGTTAACCAACTGTTGGTTTTGACTCAAACCTACCCAACCGGGAATCGAGAACAGTATCGAGGGAACAAACGCTATGATTGCAAGGAATACCGCACCCCACAACGTTATACGCGAAACAACTTTTGCAAGGTACTCCGCGGTTTCTCTTCCCGGACGTATGCCCATTACGAAACCGCCGTTGTTTTGAATGTTGCGGGAAATTTCCACGGGATTGAATTGAATTTGCGAATAGAAGTACGCAAATACAAATATCAGTATTGCAAGTACAACGTTGTAGACAACTACGCCGCACGCATTTCCGCCTGCCGTCATCCATTCTGTCCACCAAGTACGGAACGGGCTGGTTTCATTGACGAATGTCTGAATGATCATTGTGGGGAATGACATGATTGCGTATGCGAAGATCAAAGGCATAACGCCGCTTGCATTTACCTTGATGGGGATAAATGTGGATTGTCCGCCATACATCTTGTTGCCCTTTACTTGTTTGGCGTATTGAACCTTGATTTTTCTCTCTGCGCCGTCCACCCATACGATAAAGGTGAATACAAGTACAAGTCCCGCAAGGAATATGAGCGCAACCACCCAATAGCCGGCAGCAAGGGTTGAGAACAGCTGTTGTGCAGCAGTGGAAACGATACCCACGAAAATCAACAGGGAAATACCGTTGCTCACGCCGTACTCCGTTATACGTTCGCCGATCCACATGCACAGCAAGCTACCGCCCGTTAAAACCGCCACAATGTAGATACCCATGATCCATTGACCGCCCGTAGTTGCAAAAAACGAAGCGTATTGGCTGCCCAACCAAGATGTATTTACATAATCGGTATATTGGTTTTTGAGAGTGAGGAAAATACCCACTGCGCTTACGATTGCCAAAACAAGAGTTACCCAGCGGGTTATCTTGTTTATTTTTTCTCTACCTTCATCGCCTTCCTTCGACATTCTTTCGAGAGCGGGAATAGCGACCGTCAACAACTGCACGATAATGGATGCGTTGATGTACGGGGAAATGCCGAGAGAAAAGAGTGTACCCTGACTGAGTGCGCTACCCGTAATGGAGTTGAGCAATCCGAAGATGTTCATGCTGTTTCCTTCTTCAAAGGTGATTTGCGACAATCCGGGAACAGTGATATAACAACCGAGTCTGAACAAAATTACAAACAGGATTGTCATAAAGATTTTTTTACGTACGTCCTTTATCTTAAAGGCATTTCTGATGGTTTCAAACATTATTCAGCTACCTCTGCTACACCGCCTGCCGATTCGATCGCTTGTTTTGCCGAAGCGGAAAACTTGTCTGCTTTCACAGTAAGTTTTTTGGTGAGGGTTCCGTCGCCGAGAACCTTTAATCCTTGGTGCTTACCGCCGATGATACGCCTTTCGAGAAGTAACTCGCGCGTTACCGTTGTATCGTTGTCAAACACGTTGAGAGCGGCGATGTTTACCACATCGTACTCGATTCTGAATTTGTTGTTGAAACCACGTTTGGGGAGACGTCTTGCAATAGGGGTTTGACCGCCCTCGAAGCCGGGGCGAACGCCGCCTCCGCTACGAGCCCATTGACCCTTATGACCCTTTCCGCTGGTCTTGCCAAGACCGCTTCCGATACCTCTGCCCAATCTCTTTTCGGAGGTTGTAGCGCCTATGGCAGGTTGAATTGAATGTATTCTCATATTAGCCTCCTACTTTACTTCTTCCACTGAAACAAGATGTTTCACCTTGAAGATCATTCCGCGAATTGCCGAATTGTCCGGCAAAACATTGCTGGTACGAATCTTGGTGAGACCGAGCGCAGCCACTGTTGCCTGCTGTTCTTTGAGACAGCCCGCGGTACTCTTTACAAGAGTGACCTTGATTTGTCCCTTTGCGGGTTCATAGGGTTGCGCGCCCTTGACGGGCTTTGCGGGAAGTTGTTTTTCCACTACGTATCTGCCGTTGATGTAGAGAGGTTGTTTCGTTTCTGCTTTTTTAGTTTTCTTCGTCGCCATTGTACACCTCCCTAAATTTCCTCGACGCTTTTGCCGCGAAGCTGTGCAATGTGTTCACGGCTTCTCAAACTCTTCAAACCGTTGAAAGTAGCTTTTACACAGTTGATGGGATTATTGGAACCGTAGGACTTGGTACGAATATCTTTGATGCCTACCGCTTCCAGCACATTACGAACGGGACCACCCGCAATAACTCCGGTACCGGGTTGAGCGGGCATAAGCAAAACGTGACCCTTTCCGAATCTGCCTATTGTTTCATGAGGAATAGTTGTTTCCACAAGCGCAATATTGACCATTGCCTTTTTTGCGCGAAGATTTGCTTTTTCGATTGCTTGGGGAACTTCGGCTGCTTTTGCCATACCGATACCGACCATGCCCTTGCCGTCACCGACAACGCACAGCGCGGAAAATCTCATGGTACGTCCGCCCTTTACAACCTTTGTAACACGGTTTATCGATACCGTCTTTTTAATGAGACCGTCGTCTTCCTTGACTTCTCTGTCGCGATTGTTGCGTCTGCCGCCCTTTCTATCGGACCGATTATCGCGGAAGTTACGTCTCGGTTGCTCCTTTGCCGGAGCCTGTTCCTGTTGTTGTTCGGTAACAACAGTTTCAACTTCTTGTACGTTTTCCATTGTTCTGCCTCCGATTAGAATTTAAGTCCGGCTTCTCTCGCGCCGTCTGCCAAAGCCGCAACTCTACCCGTGTAGATGTAGCCGCCGCGGTCGAACACAACTTCGCTCAAACCGAGCTTCAATGCCTTTTGAGCAATGTCAGCTCCCACGGCTTTTGCCGCCTGAGTCTTGCTGCCCTCGGTTTTGAGTGCAAGGCTGCTGCTTGCGCACAATGTTGTGCCGTTGATGTCGTCTATTATTTGAGCGTAGATGTAGTTGGTGGAACGGTAAACGCAAAGACGGGGTTTAACCGAAGTTCCGAATACCTTTTTTCTTACTCTTGCATGACGGATTTGTCTATCCGCATTTTTGTTCAATTTCTTTATCATAGTCTACACTCCTTACTTGCCTGCCTTCTTGCCTTCTTTGAGCGTTACGGTTTCTTCCTTGTAACGTACACCGTAAGCGTGGTAAGGTTCGACAGGACGTTTAGCCTTTATGTTTGCTGCGGTTTGTCCCACAAGTTCTTTGTCGATACCGCTCACGATCACTTCGGTCTGAGACGGACAACTGAAAGAGATACCTTGCGGCGCAACCACTTCGATAGGGTGAGAATAACCGATATTCAAAACAAGTTTATCTCCGGTAACGGCAGCTTTGTAACCAACGCCGTTAATGATAAGATTGCGAGTAAAACCTTCGCTTACGCCTTTGACCATATTTGCCAACAGCGCTCTGTACAAACCGTGTTTGGCTTGAACATCGTCGGCATGTTCGTCTAATATAGTAAGCGTAACGATCGTTCCATCGATTTCGACACCGATGCACTTATCTACGTGACGAGAAAGCGTTCCCTTCGGTCCTTTGACGACAACGTCGCCGTCATTGCATGTTAAGGTTACGCCGACAGGCAAAGTAATGGGTTTCTTTCCGATTCTTGACATGTCACGCCTCCTTACCACACATATGCAAGCACTTCGCCGCCCAAATTGAGACTGCGAGCGTTCTTGTCTGTCATAATGCCCTTGCTTGTGGACACGATTGCAATGCCCAAACCGTTCAAAACACGGGGGAGTTCGCTGCTTTTTGCATAAACTCTCAAACCCGGTTTGCTTATACGTTTGAGACCTGTGATAACTCTTTCGCCTTTGTATCCGTATTTGAGCGTTACCTTGATGGTATTTTGAAGCTCATGTTCCACGACTTCGTAGCTTTCGATGTAGCCTTCTTCGAGAAGAATATCCACAATGGCTTTCTTGGTCTTGGAAGCGGGAATTTCCACATCGGCGTGTTTAGCTGTGATAGCGTTTCTGATACGCGTCAGCATATCAGCAATAGGATCTGTAACAACCATTGTATATTCCTCCTTACCAACTTGCTTTCTTTACGCCGGGGATTTCGCCCTTATACGCTTTTTCTCTGAAACAAATTCTGCAAATGCCGTACTTTTTGAGAACAGAGTGCGGACGTCCGCAAATAGAACAACGAGTATATCCGCGAGTGGAATACTTGGGTGTTCTTTGCTGTTTGTTTATCATTGCTTTTTTTGCCATAATATTACCTCACTAAGCTCTGAAAGGCATACCCAAATATTTGAGCAGTGCTTTGCCTTCGGCGTCTGTTTTCGCCGTGGTAACGAACGTAACGTCGAAACCGCGTGTTTTTTCCACTTGATCGTAGACGATTTCGGGGAAAATGAGTTGCTCGCGAATACCCAACGTATAGTTTCCGCGACCGTCGAGATTTGTGTTTACGCCGCGGAAATCTCTGACTCTCGGCAGTGCGATACTGACCAATTTGTCAAAGAAAGAATACATGCGTTCGCCTCTCAGAGTTACCTTTGCACCCACAGCCATACCCTTTCTTACTTTGAAGTTTGCAACCGACAGTTTGCTGTTGGTAACAAGGGGTTTTTGACCGGAGATTATTTTGAGTTCTTCAACCGCCAATTGGAATGACTTGCTGTTGTCCTTAACATCGCCGAGACCGGCATTAAGCACAATCTTTTCCAGGCGGGGAACTTCGTTTATATTGGTGTAGCCAAATTCCTTGATGAGTTGAGGAACGACTACTTCTTTGTACAGCTTTCTGAGTCTGCACTCTACGGGTTTGTTTTTAGCCGTAGTTTCGGTTTTCTTTGTAGCCATCTTGTTCCTCCTTATTCTTCATCCGTTTGGGCTTTTTTCGTTCTCTTTGTTGACGTCGACTTGGATTTAGCCGTTCTTGTTTGCTTTCTTTCCGCACGCGTATCTATTACTGCACCGCATTTGTGACAGCTTCTGAGATACTTGCCGTTGTCTCCGAGAACATGATTGACGCGCGTTGCTTGGTTACACTTTGGGCAAACGAGCATGACGTTGGAAACGTCTACGGGACGAGGCTGTTCGAATTTGCCGCCCTGCTCTTGCGCTGAACGTGGTTTCCTGTGCTTTGTGACCAAATTGAGTCCTTCCACGACTACCCTGTGAGTCTCCGGGTTGACCACAATAACCTTGCCGCGCTTGCCGCGACTGTTTACGTCGCCAACGATGACTTCGACGGTGTCACCGGACCTGATGTTCATACTTGCCATACTTTACCTCCTATTACAGCACTTCCGGAGCAAGAGATACAATCTTCATATAATCTTTTTCACGAAGCTCTCTTGCCACCGGCCCGAAAATACGCGTGCCTCTGGGTTGCTTTTGCTGATCGATAATTACAGCGGCATTGTCATCGAAACGAATGTGAGTGCCGTCCTTTCTGTTGATACCGAATGCGCTTCTTACTATAACCGCCTTTACTACGTCGCCCTTTTTGACGACTCCGCCGGGGTTTGCGCTCTTGACGCTGGCTACTATTACGTCGCCGATATTGCCGAACTTACGTGAAGAACCGCCGAGGACCTTGATACACATAAGCTCTTTTGCACCGCTGTTGTCGGCTGCTTTAAGTCTTGTTTGTACTTGAATCACTGTGCCGTCCTCCTACTTAGCCTTTTCGACAATTTCCAACAAACGCCAATTTTTATCCTTGGACAGTTTTCTCGTTTCCGCGATACGAACCGTGTCGCCGATTCCGCATTCGTTGTGCTCGTCGTGAGCTTTATATTTTTTTGTTTGAGACACCGTCTTTTTGTAAAGAGGGTGTTTATACTTGTTGATTACCGCTACGACAATCGTCTTGTCCATTTTATCGGAAACAACGATGCCGACTCTTTCTTTTCTGCTATTTCTTTCCATAGTTGCACCTCACTTACGCCCTGCTTTCCTGCTCTCTCTCACGGATAACCGTCTTGACTCTTGCAATGTCCTTTTTGATGCTGTTGAGTTGAAGCGGGTTGTTGAGTTGTCCGGTTGCATGAGACATACGCAAATTGAACAACTCTTTTTTCAAATCGGCAAGTTTGGTTGCCAACTCCGCATTGCTGAGTTCGCGTATATTATTTGCTTTCATCTGCATTCACCTCGTCAACCTTTCTCACAAACTTGCACTTGACGGGAAGTTTGTGACTTGCCAAACGCAGAGCTTCTCTGGCTATGTCCTCGGGGACGCCTGCCATTTCGAACATAACTCTGCCCGGCTTTACTACTGCCACCCAATATTCGGGAGAACCTTTACCTGAACCCATGCGCGTTTCCGCGGGTTTTTTCGTAACGGGTTTGTGGGGGAATATGTCCACCCAAACCTTGCCGCCGCGCTTTACGAAACGAGTCATAGCTACACGGGCTGCCTCTATTTGATTGGAGGTAATCCATCCGCACTCCAACGCTTGAAGACCGTATTCGCCGTAAGCAACTTTGTTGCCCTTGTGCGCTTCGCCCTTCATTCTTCCGCGGAATTGACGGCGGTGTTTCACTCTTTTGGGAATTAACATTATTCAGCTACCTCCTTTTTTACGGTCTTTTTCTTTTTGGGGAGGATTTCGCCTCTGTACACCCAAACTTTTACGCCGATAACGCCGAATGTGGTTTGCGCAATCGCATAGCCGTAGTCGATGTCGGCTCTGAGGGTGTGAAGAGGGATACTTCCTTCATGATATTGTTCGCAACGCGCGATTTCTGCTCCGTCCAAACGTCCGGAAACCATGGTTTTGATACCCTTTGCACCGCTGCGAGTCGCTCTGCCCATGCATTGTCTCATTGCTCTGCGGAAGGAGATACGTTTCTCCAACTGAGCGGCGATTGCTTCCGCAACAAGCTGTGCGTCCATATCGGGGCGCTTTATCTCGATGATATTGACGGCGACCGTCTTGTCTCCGACAATCTTTTGAAGCAAAGCCTTGATTTCTTCGGCGCCTGCTCCCGCTTTGCCGATGAGCACACCGGGACGTCCCGTGTGAATATCAACCGTAACTTTGCCTTCGCTTCTTTCAATAATTATCTTGCTGATGCCGGCTTGAAAATACTTCTTCTTCAAAGTTGTACGAATAACGTCGTCTTCTTTGATGTATTTTGCAAATTCCTTTTTATCGGCGATCCACTTGGCATTCCAATCCTGAATTATACCGACTCTCAATCCGTGCGGATTAACTTTTTGTCCCATAAATCGTTCCTCCTTATGCTCTCTCGTCCAAAATCACGGTAATGTGACTTGTTCTTTTCAGGATACGGTATCCTCTGCCGCGGGAAACGGGTTGCATTCTTTTCAAGGTGGGACCCTGATCCGCAAAACATTCCGCAACATAAAGAGCATCTTTGTTCATGCCGAGATTGACTTCGGCATTGGCAGCTGCTGAATTGAGACATTTCAAAACGGGTTCGCAAGCCGCCTTGGGGGTGGTTTTCAAAATCGCAACGGCATCCTTGTAATCGCGTCCGCGGATAAGATCCAAAACGATCATAACCTTGGAAGGAGAAATGCGGATGTACTTTGCTATTGCCTTGGGGCGTTTGTCTCTGTTTTCGGCGCGCACCAAAGCTTTTGCTTTACTTCTTGTAGCCATTTGTCATTTCCTCCTATTTAGCGCCCGCGCTCTTGCTGCCTGCGTGTCCCTTAAAGGTTCTTGTCGGGGCAAATTCGCCCAACTTCAAACCTACCATGTCCTCCGTGATATAAACGGGAACATGCTTTTTGCCGTCATGCACCGCAATGGTGTGTCCTACAAAATCGGGGAAGATTGTAGAACTTCTCGACCATGTTTTCAAAACTTTCTTTTCGCCCTTTTCGTTCATTTCCCTTACTCTTTTCAGAAGCGCGGGCTGAACATAAGGTCCTTTTTTAATCGATCTACTCATTGTCTGTCCTCCGATCAGTTAATACGTTTTACAATAAATTTATTGGAAGCTTTCTTCTTCTTTCTCGTCTTGTATCCGAGTGCAGGTTTACCCCAAGGAGTTACGGGACCGGGACGTCCTACGGGAGATTTTCCTTCGCCGCCGCCGTGGGGGTGATCGCACGGGTTCATTACGCTGCCGCGAACGGTGGGCTTGACTCCCATGTGACGC
>CANQGD010000040.1 GCA_947601445.1 uncultured Clostridia bacterium
GACTATAATGTATATAATCCAACCTCACTAAAAATAAAAGAGCAGAGATGCTCTCTACTCTTTACTCCGAACTTGCTGTTATTGAGATTTTATTTATTGAATTTATCCCCAAGGATATTTACCTTGTGCTAAACTTTCTGTGTCATTCATTTGACGAAACCTCCTGTGGTATTTTATTAAGCTGCCAGGCTCTATCTAATTTTACCACAGGAGGTTTCTTTGTTCAACGGTAAACCTCCACGGAACCCCACAACAATCGTGGGGTTTTCTACAAACAACAAAAACTGCCGCAAGCACTTTCGGCTTACGGCAGTTTGAATATTGTATTATTGCTTATTTTCTTTTAACAGTTCAACAATTTCGGAAAGCAACTGTTGCTCGGTTTTGGGAGCGTTTGCAGCGGCTTCTTCGGCGGCAATACGTGCAGCTTCTTCGTTAGCCGCTTTCTTTGCGGTTGCCTCTGCAAGAATTTCGTCAGTTGATTTTCCCTGTTTGCGGAGAGCTCTGACTTCTTCTTTACTGAGAGGCGCATATTTGTTCTTTTGTTTGAGCGCGTTTTCGTGTACGTTGTTTATGATCTTGATGATGCAGAACAATACCAAGGCAATAAGTATGAAATTTATTATTGCGGTAATAAACGCACCCCAATCGATATAAATGGAGTTTGTAAGGTCGTGAATTTTTTCTCCCGCCTCGTTGACAGTCCATTCTTCATGCAAATATGTATAAACTTCGTCCATACCTTTGCCGCCCGTAATTAGCCACAAAACAAAATTGATAACAGGCATCAAAATATTGTTTGTAAGCGCCGTAACTATCGCCGTAAATGCACCGCCGATAATTACGCCGACAGCCATATCTATGACATTGCCACGGGTAATAAACTTTTTGAATTCGCCAAAAAATTTTCTCATAGTTTCTCCTTTTTGTAAGAATTTTTATTCTGCAATAAGTATAGCACTTGATTGTTGCTTTTGCAAGCGGTTTATGCAAATTACACGTTTGAACCGTCGTGCACGACAAAAATTTACGGAAAAACGTGTTGATTCGTCAAATCGTAATTGAAAACTACGAGTTCTACTAAACAACTGGACGGGTCTGCACGTTTTGCATATTTAACAACATAAAAAAATGAAGTTTTGCCGGCACTTTATCAACGATTTCGACGCATATTTTTGCCGCTCGTTGTAAATTCAAACTGAATCACTAGCGTTACGGCGAGCATTTTTAAACAAGATTGCAAAGATTTCGTGCAATCGGTTGCAAAAACCGATTTTATCCTGTATAATAATAAAGCAATCGAGGTGTAGCGCAGTTGGGGCGATGCGTTAAGCAAACACCACAGTGCGGTGTTTGTAGCCAAAGCCCACAAGAGCTTGCTCGCAGTGCGGAAGCAAAAAAGGGTACCCACAAGGTTCCTGCACCGCGTGGGAGAGGAGCGACGTAGCCGTCAGCGGTACCGACAACGCGTGCGTTGTTGGTGCTGACAAGCGAGGGTAGCGACGATGGCGCTACCAACTGCTATCAAGCAGATAATGGTATCCAAGAAAAGCAGGTTTAATATCGAGGTGTAGCGCAGTTGGTAGCGCGCTTGGTTCGGGACCAAGAGGCCGCTGGTTCGAGTCCAGTCACTTCGACCAATCGGCGAGCGACGCCATTTTAGTCGCAATTAAGAAGGAGCGCAGTCGGCACCCCTTCTTTATATTGCTCCATTTGGGCGCGCTCGCCTTGGTCTGCGTGACTGGACCGTTCGAAATATGTAGCACTCCGCAATGTTACACATTGCTCCGTTTACTCCCACTGCGTGGGAGACGAGTCCGCCACTTCGACTTCTCTGGACTCAACCGAACCCGTAAGGGAGAAGTTGAGTCCAGATTTGTATATACCGTAACAACGTCCATATATTTTGTCTTTCATCCGTTGGTTGTAGCACAGTTCTCGTGCAAGTCAACGGCGAAAAATTTTTGTAATATATTCAATGTTTTTAGGAGTCGAGATGTTAAATTCTCGGCTCTTTCTTTTTACAAAAATTTTTCTGTTTTCCCGTTGACTTGCACAACAACAATTTTTAATTCAATATCTTACAGCCCGACCTGTGCTATGCCCGTCCTGCCGAAAGGCAAGAAAAAAAATATACGGAGGTATAGGAAATGAAAAAAGCAAATGTAACTCAACAAGCAATGCCACTGTACAACAGTGAGTATCGTCTGTTTGATGGCGAGGAGTTCGCGACATTTAACTTCTGACATCAACACGGAAAAGAACACGCCGACTATTGCAGTTACCAGACAAGGCAAAATAAGTGTGATTGAGTAAGGTGGGGATACAAAAAGTAGACTTAAACTAAAAGGGCTGTCGCAAGTTTAGAAAAAAGGCAAGCGACAGCCAAATAACAATTCAATCCGATGTCAGACAATAGTATTTTGCTCACCAATACTTTTGACATTAAAAATATTTATAAGCTTATCAATTGCTTTGTCATAATTTTTTAGCGAAGATAATTCCAATTCTTTACCCGTGTACATACGCAAAACAATCAATCCTTTGTTCATTATCCAATATGCTTCAATATATCCAATCGATAATAATTGTTCAAAATTTGGATTGAAATTGCACATTACATCATCGTTTCCTTCAACTGCATACAACTGTACTTTCAACTCATGATGTCGTTTCCTTGCATTGTTTTCTCTTGCTTCTTTATAATTGTCTTTTAAGTAACACTGAGCTTGCTTTCTCATATTCTTTAGTAAACCATTTTCTGTCATCTTATATAATGTAATGGTGTTTAACATTCTTTCATTATAAACGAATATCGAAATATCTGTACTTATGTCAATACGGTTGTCAGTACTTAGACTCTCGAAACTGCAAACATCCGATACCAATGTCAAATATTTTGCTCTTTTCCCATTTTCTTTGTTTATAAGGCGTTTACAGACAATATAATCAAGAATGCACAATGCCACCCATATTACGATAAACAATATTCCGCCAATCCACAATTTGCTTTTATCAATAATTAAAAACACAAATAATGGCACTAACGATAAAAACATTGACACAAGAATAACGGCGGCAGATAATTTTGTCAACAATGCCAACTTCTTATACGGTTTTGTCATAGAATGCTCCTATAAATGGATTAATTTACAAATTGTTGTTGTACATCAAGCGCATCTTTAATTATCTGATACCTCCATATTGTGGCTGAAAAAACGACACCCTACTGCCTGTAATTACCCCAAAATACATATTGGTAAACTGGCAATGGTTAGTAAATCAGGATGCGCTATAAATATATTTTACCATACGAACAACGTTTTTTCAACAGTCCCAAACATTTTATAAAATACCTCCAAACTCTCAAAATATGCGATTTGTCTGAAACAGACGGTTTAGAAACGCGATATTTTTGCCGTATATTCAGCCCGCGCCGAAACGGTGCGGACAAATTTTTGCACATTTGATTTATTAGAAGCGGCGACTGTGGTAAAATATTTTTCGGTTACAGCTTGCGCTTGTTCGGCGCTTGCGTGCGCAATGGCTGCGGCATTACAATAGTTATGCGAGCGACAAGGCAATTATTGCCCTACCATTACAGCACTGCATCATGCTCGCAAAGGAGAATTGTATGAACTACTACGACAAACTGAAAACTTTGCGCACAAACAGTGGAATGTCCCAAGAGCAACTTGCCTACATGCTGTGCGTAACTAAACAAACTATTTCCAAATGGGAGCAAGGCATAAACGAACCCGACATAGCCACCATAAAAAACTTGCGGAAATTTTCGGTGTAACCGCCGACGAGATTATCGGCGCAAGGTCGATTGTTGCCGCCCCCGACAAACAAAGCAGACTACAACGTGCGTGCAAGACGCTGTTAGCTACAAACATACTGTTTGCGGTTTTTTGCGCCATCGCCGCCGTTGCGCTGTGGAGATTTGTGCTTGTTCCCTACAAACCGCCGTTGAACTTCGACACAAATTTGCGCGTTGTGACCGCGCCCGACGGAATATCCGTGTGGGAAAGAAACAATAGCGCGCTACTGTTTTTGCCGGGATTTGCCGTGACATTTGCGGCAACCGTAGTCGTATATGCGACGACAAAAAGGTATTTCAAGGCTCAAATTGTTACACTTGGCATCTTGGTTGCCACCGAGACGGCGGTGTGTATCGGTATGTTTGCGCTTCAATTTGCAAACGCAAGCGAGCTGAATTTAGACTATGTGCTGCCCCTTATATTGTGTTTGACGGCGGATATTGTTGGGATTGTGGGCGCGGCTTGTCACCCGCTTTTGTTGCCGCCCAACGAAATAATGGGTTTTCGAACGCAGTTTACATTGCAAAACCACACGGCTTGGCGCAAAGTAAACGCAATGATCTCCTACACTTTGCCCGCTTGTTGTGCGATATATTTTGTGACGGTTACAATTACCTGCACTACAAACGTTGTCCTGCTGCTTGCAGGCGAAGCGGCAATGCTATTTGTGCCGATTGTCGCAACCGTTGTTTACCACGAAATTTTGCGACACAAACAAATTGCAAAGTAAACAACCTTGCCGCGCCATCGTTTGCGGGTGATTTACCCAAAACGCGCAAAACGGTGGCAATTTCGGACGTCGATCTATCGCATAATGCGCATAGTCGGCGTCTTTTTATACTTGCAGTCGATTTTATTCACCGCCGGAATTACTTTGCTGTTTGTGCGCATAAATTTTGGCAAAAGCTTTGTGCCGACGCGGAGACTTTTATTGACATTTGCGGTAATATTTTGTAAAATCAAACTATGTATATGAAAAAACATTTTTTTACGATAATAACTTTATTAAGCGTGATTTTGTTCTCGTTAAGCGCGGGTATCTTCTTTTGCGCAAATAGCGGCGCCGCTTCGGTTGCAAACGCTTCCGTCGATCAAAATATTACTATGGATGCGCCGAAAGACTTGCAAGAATTGCAAGCCGCTTCCGACGCGCAACTCGACGCGTGGACGAAACTGAACCGATTTGACGGCAGAAATTACGGATATGTGACCTCCGCCAAAAATCAAGGCGGCAAGTTGATTTGCTGGGCATATACCGCAATCGGCGCCGTGGAAGCAAACATATTGCGAAAGGGCATTGACTCGTCCGTTACAAAAGATACTCTTGATTTGGATGAAATAGCCGCCGCCTATGTACGTCACAACCGCGACGGACAGCAAGACCCGCTTTTTAACACAAGTAACGATACTTTCGAGGATGAATGGAATCAAGGATCGCATGCCGACGACGCTTTTTTGGCAATGACGCAGGGATATTCTCCTGTCGATCAAGCCACGTCCGATATGCCTACCGACAACGAAATCAAAAAGGCAATATCCGAATCCAAATATTTTGTGCGCGGTTTTACGCGTATCGATAACGACATAGACGCAATCAAACGCGCCATTTTGCAATACGGTTCGGTTACGATGGAATACAAAGCCCCTATTTATACCTCGCAAAAATACTTGTATTACAGCGACGGGCACTCGTTGGGACACGCTTCTCTTATTGTGGGTTGGGATGATAGCATAAAAAGCAATCTGTTTACACCAGACCAACCTTCTTCGGACGGCGCATGGATCGTAAAGAACAGTTGGGGTCCGGGCGGGGAATATGTAAACAATACATACTGTTTTTATCTTTCATACGAATCGTATTTGAGCAATAATCTTTATACCGTGGATACTTCGCTTAAAGAAGACTATCCAAACCTCTACTACTACGACGGACAGGTTGTAAACAACGACACAAGGTTTGTTACAGACGCTCATGGCGCCATATTCGAAGCAAAACTGACTAATGCCGCCGAACAGGAACAACTGAAAGCCGTGGTATTCGGTTTTAAAAACAAAAAACTGACGGCAAACGTAAAGATATACAGACACTTAACGGTTAATCCCGGCAATGTAAACGATACTTTCAACAATCCGACGAACGGCAAGCTGGTGGCGGAGAAAAAAAATCTATATTTTGAAAACGAAGGTTTTTATACGGTAGACCTCGACGAACCCATCCCGCTTGAACAGGGCGAATATTTTTCCATTGTGATCAGCGGCGTGGATACAAATAACAATCCGCTTTATGCCGTGTACGGAGCGGACAGCAAATCCGTAAACGATATGACGTACCGTTTGTATAACGGCGAATGGACAAGTGTGAAAACCGGCGGCTATTATGCAGACAGCGCTTCTTATAATATGTGCGCTCGTATTCGTGCAGTTACAAACACCGTTCCACGCGAAACATTGTTGGAAAACGATATGCGTTACGCACGGGTGGAAATTGCCAACAGACTTTTGTATTACGTAAAAGGACAGGAACAAATCCCCGAAATAACCGTATACTTTGGCGATAAAATATTGCAAAAAGATCAGGATTATACCGTAAAGCTGTTCTACAATACAACTCCGGGAACCGCAACGGTGGAAATTACAGGCAAAAACGAATATTTCGGCACAAGAAAGACCACATTCGAAGTGGCAAAGCCCAAATACCCGCCCGGAGCAATTAACGGAACCGTCACTGTCTACAATAACACAACTATGCTGCATCAAATTCCCATACCGGACGATTGGGAGTGGATAGACAGCAATTTCCAACTTAAAACAGGATTGTCGGATTTCAATTATTCTATACGATACGTGGGATATGATGCAGATTGTTATCAGATAAAAACTTGCGGGTTCAAAGTCAACAAAATAGCGCAAGACCCTCCCTACGCAACAGATATATCCAACGCCGACGTAGAGATAATAGGAAGTTATACTTATACAGGCAACTCTATCACTCCCGTTGTTACAGTTACATACAATTCAACACAACTGCGCATTGGGACAGATTACACCTTGACGTGTAAAAACAACATAGACGCAGGGTTAGCCTCAGTTACCGTTGCCGGCAAGGGACTTTACAAGGGAGAAATTACCAAAACATTTCAAATTTTAAAAGCCGATTTCCCCAAACCAACGCCTCAAAGCGTGATTTTTGTCAATCAAAATGCCCGCACATTAAATGACGTTGAGCTTGGTTGCGAAAATTGGTATTGGCAAGATTCGGGAAAAATTATCGGAGACGAAACCACTGCGATCGCCGAATACAGAGGACGCGACAAAAACAACTATAACAATACGGAAATAGAAATCACCGTAATAAAAAAGGCGGCAAAAGACATATCGCAAATATCCGAATTGAGATTGGAACAAACCTTGTTTGTGTACGACGGAAAACTCAAAACGCCCAAAGTGGTTGCCCGCGACGACGATACGGCGCTGATCGACAGTGTGAACTTCCGAGTGGAATATCAAAACAATCAAAATGCGGGTACGGGATTGGCAATAATTATCGGCATAAACGACTACACGGGATCGAAAACTTTGTATTTCACCATTGACAAAGCGGAAAGACAAAACTTTTCGGTATTCCAACGCGACTGGACATTCGGCGACAAAGACGTTCCGAATCCCGACGTAACGGGAGAAGAAGAGCCGTCCGTTATTACTTATTCGTACGCTGCAATTGAAAAGGAAATTTTTACAGCCGAAAGACCGTCGAACGCGGGGACTTATCTGGTAAAAGCGACCATTGAAGAATCGCAAAACTACAAATCCGCCGAAAGCACGGCAATCTTTGCCATTTCTCCCAAAAACATAGAAACCTGCCTGTTAACGGTGGATAGCAATAATTTATATTACACGGGAAAAGCTGTTTGCCCCAAAATTTCAATACAAGACGGGCAAAAAACACTTGCCGAAGATGTTGACTTTTCCGTTGCATACAAAGACAACATAAATGCCGGCAATGCGAGCGTTACCGTCACAGGGACAAATAACTACACGGGATCGAAAACTTTGTATTTCACCATTGACAAAGCGGAAAGACAAAACTTTTCGGTATTCCAACGCGACTGGACATTCGGCGACAAAGACGTTCCGAATCCCGACGTAACGGGAGAAGAAGAGCCGTCCGTTATTACTTATTCGTACGCTGCAATTGAAAAGGAAATTTTTACAGCCGAAAGACCGTCGAACGCGGGGACTTATCTGGTAAAAGCGACCATTGAAGAATCGCAAAACTACAAATCCGCCGAAAGCACGGCAATCTTTGCCATTTCTCCCAAAAACATAGAAACCTGCCTGTTAACGGTGGATAGCAATAATTTATATTACACGGGAAAAGCTGTTTGCCCCAAAATTTCAATACAAGACGGGCAAAAAACACTTGCCGAAGATGTTGACTTTTCCGTTGCATACAAAGACAACATAAATGCCGGCAATGCGAGCGTTACCGTTGCGGGAATAAACAATTACACGGGAACTATCGCCCAAACCTTTGAAATACAAAAAGCGACAAACATAAATATAGATACCGTAATACACTTAAATCAAAAGTTTAGAAAGCTTTCGGACATAAAATTACCCGATGGATTTGAATGGGACGAAAATTCTCTTGTGACCGTATCGAAAAACGTAATGACGGCAACAGCAATTTATAAAGGCGGCAATTATGACATAGAGCGTTTGGTATTCGAAATAATAGTTGACGAGCAAACCGATCAAAACCCCAACGATCCCGAAACGACCGACCCGTCAGATAACCCATCCAAGCCACCGAAAACAAACAGTTATGTTTGGTTGGCTGTTGCAATTCCTTCCGCCGCGGCTGTTGTTGCGACATGCGTCGGCTTGACGATAGCTTTGATTAGAAGAAAAAACCGTAGAAACAAACATTAAATTGCAAAAATACACATAAAAAACGGAAAGCGACTTGCTGCGCTTTCCGTTTTTTCTATTGCCGTATTTTACCGGCAAAGCCTTGCTTGCATATATAATTTTGACATTTAATCGACTAAAAAGAACTTGTCGTACAACTCGAACAATCTTTATTTTTCACCGCAAAACAGCAATACAAAACAATTGTCGGATTGTTGTAACAATTAGTAACTTGCCGCGTTGTTCGGCACACAAATGGTCTTTTTGTCTATCTCAAAATTTTTACATCTATATTTTTTTCGAGAGAGTTTTAAGCGGTAAAGACAGACGATCTGCGGGAAGTTTTGTAATTTCCACTACCGTTACTTGCTGCGGCAATCTGTCGGGTGCAAGATAATAGGCGATTTCGCCTTTGGTCCAATGCTCTCCCGCAGGATCGAACCAATAGACTTTTTTCCCGTGGTCGTTAAACACTATTCCCACAACAGGTATAAACTCCGTCTCGTCGGGAACTTTGTCTTCTTCAACAGGTTCTTCAATCGGCTCTTCCGTGGTTTGAGGCGCCTCACTTTCCGAAACATTCGGCTCAATATCAGAATCGTCGGTTGGTTCTTCCGCCGCTTCTGTATTCTGCTCGATTTGCGGTTCTTCATTTACTTCATCCGCAATGCTTTGTTCGGATTCCGTCGGTTCTTCGTCCGATTTTTCACCGTCCGGGATCGACTCCGTCTCGGCGATTGGTTCCGCAAACGTTGTCTCTGCGGGAATGTCTTCATCCAGCTCGCACGTTTCAACAATTTCCGTGTCTTCGGGTTCGGATTGCTGTTCCGTCTGAACCGAATCGTTGTCCGATTCACAGATTTCGGCGACTTCCGTGTTTTCGGGCTCAATCTGTTGCTCGGAAACCGTTTCGCCCTCTGTTTCCGCTTGCTGTTCGGAAACCGTTTCCGTGACCGGTTCAGCCGTTGTAGCTACCGTCGCGGGAAGTTCTATGCCTTCCGGTACATGGATCAAACCTTCTCCTATCAGAGTAGGCGTATCGCGGTATACAAACTCTGTCGTGTAGTCGATTTGTTCGCGTTCTTCTTTCTCTAAACCGAACTGAGCCATCACCTGTGCAATGAGTTCTTTGGCATATCTCATCCGCAAAGAATTCTTTATCCTGTACATTACAGGCGTATCTTTGCAAGAATTACGTGAAGAAACATCTTCTACTTTGAACTTTTCGTCTACATTCTGAATATCCAATGCCAGATACAAGCAGAGCGTTTTTCCTCTGACTCCGAAGCGGGCAAGTACCGTTTTGGTTTTGCGGTATGTTTCCCATTTCCAACTCATGCGGTCTTTTACGCCTTTGTAACTCAAAAGTTCATTCTTCAACTCAGAGTACATATCTTTGGTTTCATCGGACGACTGCACCAATTTGGCGGTAAAGCTTCTGTCCAACTTTATACGGTCGAATACCGCTTCCAAATTGGAATCTACAACTACAGGAACTATCACCGGCTCGGATTGTTGTTCGGGAACCGTTTCGCCCTCTGTTTCCGCTTGCTGTTCGGAAACCGTTTCCGTAGCCTGTTCAGTTGTTGTAGCTACCGTCGCGGGAAGTTCAACGCCTTCCGGTACGTGGATCAAGCCTTCTCCTATCAAAGTAGGTGTGTCGCGGTATACAAACTCTGTCGTGTAGTCGATTTGTTCGCGTTCTTCTTTCTCTAAACCGAACTGAGCCATCACCTGTGCAATGAGTTCTTTGGCATATCTCATCCGCAAAGAATTCTTTATCCTGTACAT
>CANQGD010000041.1 GCA_947601445.1 uncultured Clostridia bacterium
CGAGAGTTTTTGTCATCGCTTGAAAGCACAATTCTAAAAATTTTGTTTTTGTTCCCTATGGGAAGTGCGCTTTACCGCCGTTTTTTATTTTGCACGGAATTTTTGATGTAACAGAGAGTTGTCGTTTTGTATATCGAAGAGTGTAACAAAATGTCTGTTTTGTGCATAAAAAGATATACTTTTGGTATTTACAGTAAAAAAAACTATATGTATAATAACTTTGTACAAGGAGAAGTAGGAGCATTTTATATGACCGACAAAAAATTTATCGAGCAGATGGAGTGTACGGGAATTATTCCCGTTATCAAATTGGAAAAGATCGAAAATGCCGTTCGACTTGCCGGCGCCCTTTATGACGGTGGTATTCGCGCGGCGGAAGTAACTTTCCGCGCAGAGGGTGCGGACAGAGTTATTTCCGCAATGACGGCGGCATATCCCGATATGTTGATAGGCGCGGGAACGGTGTTGACGACGGAGCAAGTGGACGCAAGCATACGCGCAGGCGCCAAATTCTGCGTTGCGCCCGGTCTCAATCCCAAAGTGGTAAAACATTGTCTTGACCAAGGAGTTCCGTTTGTGCCCGGTGTAGCCAACGGCAGTCAGATTGAGCAGGCAATGGAATTGGGCTTGGATTTTGTCAAATTCTTCCCGGCGGAGCAAGCGGGAGGCGTAGCATATATCAAGGCAATTTCCGCGCCATACTTTTCAATGAAATTTATGCCGACGGGCGGCGTAAACGAAGCCAATCTCAATACTTATCTTGCCAATCCCAAGATCGTATGTTGCGGCGGTAGCTGGATCGTGCCGGACGCGCTTGTCAAAGCCGAGGATTGGGCGGGAATAACAAACCTTTGCAGGGCAGCCGTACGCAAAATGTTGGATTTCCGTCTTGTGCATATCGGAATAAACAGCAATGGCGAAGAGGACGCGGCAAAAACCGCTCGCGTGTTCGAGCGTTTATTTGGATGGCAAGTAAAAGTCGGCAACAGCAGCGTATTCGCCGGCAAAGAAGTGGAATGTATGAAACAAAACGGCAGAGGCGTTCACGGACATATCGCGGTTTCCACGGGCAACATCAAACGAGCGGTCGCGCAGTTGGAAATGCAGGGAATCGAGTTCGATCACGATAGTTTCAAGTACGATACAAACGGAAGAATTACCGTTGCATATCTCAAAGATCAAGTGGCGGGCTTTGCCATTCACTTGGTAGAAAATAAATAAAGTAATAGGAGCCTGTTATGGCAAAAGTTGTTACACTCGGTGAAATAATGTTGCGTTTGTCCACGAACGGATACGATCGTTTTGTGCAGGCAAACAACTTTGACGTGGTTTACGGCGGAGGAGAAGCAAACGTGGCGGTATCTTTGGCGAACTACGGTCATGAATCTCACTTTGTCACAAAGCTGCCCGCGCACGAAATAGGTCAATGCGCAGTCAACGCATTGCGCCAACTCGGAGTACGCACGGATTATATTGCTCGCGGTGGCGAAAGGATAGGCATATATTTCTTGGAAACAGGCGCCTCGATGCGTCCTTCCAAAGTAATTTACGATCGCGCGCACAGCAGTATTTCCGAAGCAAAGCCGGAGGACTTTGATTTCGACAAAATATTCGAAGGTGCGAGTTGGTTTCACTGGACGGGTATTACCCCTGCTCTCGGCAAAAATGCTCAGATTGTGTTGGAAAAAGCGCTTATTTCCGCAAAAAAGCATGGCGTGACTGTAAGCGTGGATTTGAACTATCGTAAAAAACTTTGGACGCCGACCGAAGCGCAAGAATGTATGACCCGCCTGATGAAATATGTCGATGTGTGTATCGGCAATGAAGAAGATGCGGAAAAATGTCTCGGTTTCAAGCCGGGAAACACCGACGTGACGCAAGGTTCATTGGAAATGGGCGGATATGAGCGTATTTTCCGTGAAATGCAAAGCAAATTCGGGTTCAAATACGTAGTTACAAGTTTGAGAGAAAGTTATTCCGCATCCGATAACGGTTGGAGCGCATTGGCATTTGACGGAAACGAATTTTATCGTTCGAAAAAATACGATATTCGCATTGTAGATCGTGTAGGAGGCGGCGACAGTTTCAGCGGCGGTTTTATCCACGGTATTTTGAAGTACGGCGATTTTAAGGAAGCATTGGAGTTTGCTGTGGCGGCAAGCGCATTGAAACACACTATACGCGGAGACTTCAACCTGGTTACGGAAAGCGAAGTGGAAACGTTAAAAAACGGCGACGCCAGCGGCAGAGTGCAAAGATAGATGAAACTGTATATTCGTGCGCATGATCTTGGCGTCAAAGGAATGGACAATGTCGTCAGACGTTTGGACGAATTGGGCTTGGACGGCGTGCAGTTGGTGGCGTACAAGGTTTTGCCCGATGTTCCGTATGTTCCGGGCGGGATAGACGAAGTCAAAGCTCGCGTTATCGGAAACACACTATCCGCTGCGGGTAAGGAAGTCGCGCTTATCGGAGCATATTTTAATCCCGTACATTCGGATAAAAACAAGGTTGACAGCTGCAAACGAATATTCAAGGATTATTTGCACTGCGCAAAACTGTTGGGTTGCGATATTGTCGGGTCGGAAACGGGCAGTTTTAACGATGACAAGTGGACTTATCACCCTTCCAACCGTACCGACGCCGCATTAACCGTCGTTGTGGATATTTTTCGCGAACTTGCCGATTGCGCGGTGGAGGCAGGCGTCAATATTGCAATGGAAGGCGCGTTCGGTCACGTGTGTTATGACGTAAAACGTCTTTCCCAAGCAATTGAATGCGTCAACAGACCAAACGTAAAAGTGATATTCGATTTGTACAACTATTTGGATGCAAGTAACGCGGAAAGTTGTTACGATATTTTAGACGAAGGCTTGGACACCTTCGGCAGGCAGATAGAAATATTTCACATCAAAGACTTTGACGTGAAAGAAGGCAAACTCGTTCAGTGTGCGGTGGGCAAAGGTATATTGGACTTCGACCGTGTGTTGAAAGCCATTTACAGTTGCAATCCCGATGCAAAATTGGTGTTTGAGGGAACAGTCGGCGACGACGTTCCCCAAGCGGTACGATATATAAGGAGTAAAATACAAAAACTATGCAATTAGATATAAGATACAGCAATCATCCGGAAGATTCCAAACGGTATGATACGGCAACGCTCAGACGGCATTATCTTATCGAAAAAGTGTTTGTCGAAGATGAAATCATGCTAACTTATTCTCATCAGGACCGAATAATAGCAGGCGGAGCAATGCCGGTAAAAAAGGAACTTGCTTTGGGCAGTTGCAAGGAGCTTGCGACGGATTATTTTCTCGAACGCCGCGAAATGGGTGTAATCAACATCGGCGGAGACGGAGTTGTAGTGTTGGACGGCAAAGAGTATTCCGTCAAACACAAGGAAGGTATGTACATCGGAATGGGTACAAAACAAATAGTATTCAAATCCGCCGACGCAAAAAATCCTGCTAAGTTTTACATCAACAGCTGTCCCGCGCATAAAACGTATCCTACCGTACATATCACAAAGGACAGAGCCAACCATGTTGAGTGTGGCGACGCTGCAAATCTGAATAAGCGCGTAATCAATCAATTTGTGCATCCGGCGGTTTGCCAAAGTTGTCAACTTTCCATGGGAATGACGGAGCTTGACCCCACAAGCAGTTGGAACACAATGCCTTGTCATACTCACGAACGCCGCATGGAAGTGTATATGTATTTCGATTTGAAGCAAGACAATGTTGTATTTCATTTTATGGGACAAAAAGAGGAAACCCGTCACATAATAATACACAACGAGCAGGCGGTAATTTCTCCGAGTTGGTCTATTCACAGCGGCGTAGGCACATCCAATTATACATTTATTTGGGGTATGTGCGGTGAAAATCAAACCTTTACCGACATGGACGGTATAGGTAATTTGGAGTTAAAATAACTTTCGGTAACTTTTTTGCCGCAAGGCGGAGTGACATAAAAATCTAAAAAAGCGAGAGAAGGTCATGGCATACTTAACACTCAAAAACATCAACAAAATTTATCCAAACGGTTTCCACGCAGTGCATGATTTCAATCTGGAAATCGAACGAGGCGAGTTTATCGTGTTCGTTGGACCCTCCGGTTGCGGAAAAAGTACAACGCTTCGCATGATTGCAGGTTTGGAAAATATTTCCAAGGGAGATTTCTTTATCAACGGCGTGCGCGCCAACGACAAAGGTCCGAGAGAACGCGAAATAGCGATGGTATTCCAAAGCTATGCATTGTATCCGCACATGAGCGTATATGACAACCTTGCTTTCGGTTTGACTTTGCAGGGAGTAGATGAGGATGTCATCGAAGAACGCGTATTGAAAACGGCGAAAATATTGGGACTTACCGAATATCTGGACAGAAAACCGCGCGCGCTTTCCGGCGGTCAGCGTCAACGCGTTGCAGTCGGACGTGCAATCATCAGAAAGGTCGGCGTTTTCCTTATGGACGAACCCCTTTCCAACTTGGATGCAAAACAGCGTGTTACAATGCGTTCGGAAATCACGCAGATTCACCGCGAAACAAAAGCGACGACTATCTACGTTACGCACGACCAAACGGAAGCCATGACAATGGCAGACAGAATAGTCGTTATGAAAGACGGTTACATTCAACAGGTGGGTTCGCCCTTTGAGTTGTATTTCAATCCCGTCAATATGTTCGTTGCGGGATTCATAGGCGAGCCTCCGATGAACCTGATCCCCGTAACCGTCGAAAACGGCAAGGTTCAAATCGGCAGCAACGAGTTGGACCTCAAATATGTTTTGGACGAAAAAAAGATTGCCGATTACGAGGGTAAAGACATCGTTGTGGGGTTCCGTCCCGAGGGTATTGCGCTCGGCGCCCACGAAAATTCCTATCAGTTGGATTGTTTTGTGGAACTTACCGAGTTGTTGGGCGACAACACCAACGTTTATGTAAATATAGGCAAGGATAGAGCGATTCTCAAAGTCGATCCGCACGATACTCCCGAGACCGACGTGAACGCGCGTTTCAGTATCGCCTATGACAACGTGTATTTATTCGATAAAGAGACGGAACGTGTCATCACCGACCCCAAGCGCAAGTGAGACAATCTGTTATTTGAAATTATTTACGACAAACGGTACAGAGGTGAAAAACTTTTCACCTCTGTAAGTATATTCGGCTTTTTAATGTTTGAAGTAAAATATGCACAAAACGTCGTTGAAACCGCGTAATATGGCACAAAATGTAAAAAATAATATAAAAAAAGTATACCAAAAAGGATTATTGTGTTAAACTGATTACAGAAAAATCAGCTTTCGTAAAGGGGTTATTTATGAAACAATTAAACGGTCAAACCTATGTAAAACCGGAACGTCCCGTCAAGATATTGCAGTTCGGCGAAGGCAATTTTTTGCGTGCATTTGTCGATTGGATAGTGCAACATCTGGACAACGACGGCGTGCTTAACGCAGGCGTCGCGGTAGTGCAACCTATGCCTGTGGGCAGGATAGAAGAATTGAAAAAACAGGACGGATTGTATACCGTTTGTCTGGAAGGAATCGACAACGGAGAGCGTGTTCAATCCCGCGAAATAATAGATGTTCTTTGCGATTTTGTAAATCCGTACGACGACTATGCAAAATATCTCGGTTATGCGCGCAGCGATGATTTGGAGATAATCGTGTCCAATACTACCGAGGCGGGCATAGCATTGGACGTCAACGACATAAATTTCGACGTATGTCCGAATTCTTTCCCGGGCAAACTGTTGGCGTTGTTGTGGGAAAGGTACAATTTCTTTAACGGTGATCCTTCCAAGGGTCTCGCAATTATACCTTGCGAACTCATCGACAACAACGGTGAAACTCTTAAACAAGTATTGATAAGGTTGGCGCAAATTCGTAGAATGGGCGACGATTTTATAGAATGGCTTATTTCAGCAAATCATTTTACCGATACCCTCGTGGACAGAATAGTGCCCGGTTATCCTCGCGATACCGTCGAAAAGATTTGGCAGCAAACGGGTTACCGTGACGACAATGTTGTAAAAGCGGAAGTGTTCCATTTGTGGGTAATCAAACAAGAAAGTTTTGTTCAACAGCGTTTTCCCGCCGATAAAAGCGGATTGAACGTTATTTTCGCACAGGATATAACTCCATACAAACAACGTAAGGTAAAGATACTCAACGGTTCGCACACGGCAATGGTTCCGATAGCATATTTGTGCGGTTTGAATACCGTCGGCGAAGCTATGGCAGATAGCGATGTGCGCAAATTTACGGAAGAACTTATTTTCAACGAAATTAAACCTACGATCAACTTGCCGCAAGAAGAAATGACGTCTTTCGCCAACAGCGTTTTGGAACGCTTTCAAAATCCTTTTATACGGCATGAGTTGATGTCTATTGCGCTCAACTCCACCAGCAAGTTCGGCGCACGCTTGTTACCAACATACAATGATTATCTGAGGATGTTCGGCAGCGCGCCGAAACATGTAATGTTTTCTTTCGCGGCGCTCACCGTGTTTATGCATGGCAAACGCGGAAACGAAACTATTGCATTGCAGGACGAGGCACGGCATCTGGATTTCTGGCGAGAACTTTGGACAACGGACGATCTGAACGAAATTGCCCGTCAGGCGCTCAGCTATATAAACGGAGGTCTTGCAACGCAGGGCAATGTGACGCTTGTCGGCGGTTATATCACGGATATTGTAAAATTGGGCATGCGCGGCGCTTTACAAAAATTTTTGAATTCGGATAACTGACAAAATGAACAAGTTTATCAAGATAAACGATTGCGATAACGTGGCTGTGGCGCTTGAACCGCTTTTTAAGGGAGAGGCGTATTGTGGTGTTTGTCTGACGGAGGATATACAGCGCGGGCATAAATTCGCTCTATGCGATATTTCACAAGGACAAAAAATTATCAAATACGGAAACCCGATTGGTTACGCCACCGAAAATATTGCCGCAGGCAGTCATGTGCACGAACATAACGTCTCTACCAATCTCGGCGAACAGCTTACCTATTGTTACAATCCCTCTTTGCTTCGTCAATCCAAACTCAAATCAGTCGAAATAAACGTTTATCATCGTTTTGACGGACAGATCGGTATTCGCAACGAATTGTGGGTCATACCGTTGGTAGGTTGCGTGGCGGCAGAGGCACGTCAGATAGTCAAAGTTTTTCGTGCAAAACACGGCGAGTTGAAGGGCGTTACGGACGTATGCGCATATTCGCATCCGTACGGATGTTCGCAAATAGGCGAAGATCACATACGTACCCGCACATTACTGCAACAGATGGTCAAGCACCCCAACGCCGCAGGCGTTTTGGTATTGGGTTTGGGATGCGAAAACAACAAAATGAGCGACTTTATCGCGACGCTTGACAATTATGACGCAAATCGCGTGCGGTTTCTTGTAGCGCAGGACGTAGAGGATGAAATAGCCGAGGGCGTTCGCTTGTTGGATGAACTGTACCTCTATGCGCAAAATGATGTACGCGTCGCATGCGACATCGGCTGTCTGAAAGTAGGTCTCAAATGCGGAGGTTCGGACGGTTTGAGCGGACTTACGGCAAATCCGCTTGTGGGAATTGTCTCCGACAAGCTTGTGGCTATGGGGGCGACGACGGTACTTACCGAAGTCCCCGAGATGTTCGGCGCAGAGCAATTGCTTATGGATCGCGCCAAAGACGAACAAACCTTTTGCAAAATAGTCAAACTGATAAACGGCTTTAAGCAATACTACGCCGACTACAACCAGCCGTGCTACGAAAATCCGTCTCCCGGCAATCGTGCCGGCGGTATAACCACTCTTGAAGACAAATCTCTCGGGTGCGTGCAGAAATCGGGAAGCAGTGCGGTAAACGACGTCGTATTCGACGGCGGAAACGTTACGGAAACAGGACTGAATTTGCTAAACGGACCGGGTAACGATATGGTTGCGGTAACAAATTTGGGCTGTGCGGGTTGCCATTTGGTATTGTTTACCACGGGCAGAGGCACTCCTTTCGGAGGATTTGTTCCCACCGTCAAAATCTCGACAAACAGCGAACTCGCTACTCGCAAACACAAATGGATAGACTTCGATGCCGGCAGAGTTATCGTCGACGGAGCTTTCGATGTGGCGTCCGAAGATTTGTTGCAATTGGTAGTGGATACAGCCAACGGCAAGCTCACCGTCAGCGAACAAACGGATTGTCGCGATATTGCTCTTTTCAAAACGGGCGTTACACTTTAAAATAAAAAGGCGGATACAACGATGAAACAATTTTTAGACGAAAACTTTCTGTTGGAAACAAAAACGGCGGAGAAACTTTATCACGGTTACGCCGAACAAATGCCCATATTCGATTTTCACTGTCATCTTCCCATTGCGGAGATTTATCAAGACAAGCATTATCGCAGCATAACGGAAATTTGGTTGGGCGGTGATCACTACAAATGGCGCTTGATGCGTGAAATGGGAATAGACGAACGTTATATCACGGGAGACGCGAGCGATTGGGAAAAATTTCTCAAATATGCCGAAGTCATCCCCTATGCCATAGGAAACCCGATTTATCATTGGACTCATTTGGAATTGCAACGCTTTTTCGGGATTTACGATATACTCTCTCCGTCCACTGCGCGAAAAATTTACGACGAAGCCAATGAAAAGCTCAAAACAATGTCGGCGCGCAGCTTGATATTGGGCTCAAACGTAAAAACGTTGTTTACCACAGACGATCCGGCAGACGATCTTCATTTCCACAAACTTCTTGCTCAAGAAAACAATCTTTTCAAGGTTGCGCCGGCATTTCGTCCCGACAAAGCTCTCAATATCAATCAGCCGACGTTCGCGGCGTATATTCAAAAGTTGAGCGAGACTGTCGGTTATCCTATTGACGGGATAGACGCATTGACGCGCGCGCTTGCCGAACGCATCGACTATTTCGACAGTGTGGGCTGCGTATGTTCCGATCACGCGCTGGATGTGGTGATGTATTTGCCTGCCACAACGGACGAAACGGACAAAATTCTCAAAGCCGTGCTTAGCGGTGAACCTATTACCCGCGAGCAGGAGGAAAAATATCGCGGATATATGTTGGTATATCTCGGCAAACAGTATGCCGCTCACAATTGGGTAATGCAGTATCATATCGGCGCATTACGCAACAATTCTTCGCGGTATATGCGTCTGTTGGGGGCGGACACGGGTTTCGACGCAATAGAAGATCAGCCTTTTGCCGCCAAACTGTCTCGGATTTTGGACGCGCTCGATCAAACGGACGAACTCCCCAAAACAATATTGTATTGTCTGAATCCTCGCGACAACGAGGTGTTGGCAGCTATCATCAACTGTTTTCAGCAAGCGGGTGTTGTGGGAAAATTGCAGTTTGGTTCGGCGTGGTGGTTCAACGATCAAAAAGACGGTATCGAACGTCAGCTAACCGCGCTTTCGCAGCTGGGCTTGTTGTCCAAATTCGTCGGTATGCTTACGGACAGCCGCAGTTTTCTTTCCTACACGCGTCACGAATATTTCCGCCGTATATTGTGCAATACATTTGGAAATCTCATCGAAAGAGGAGAATATCCCTGTGATATAGACACGGTCGGCGCAATTGTTCAAGACGTATGCTACAACAACGCGGTGCGTTATTTTGCCAAAAAATAAAATTGAGAATTTTTATATTTTTTGTGAACGGCTCCCTGTTGAAAGGGAGCCGTTTTTTATAAAAAATTCCGCCTGTATGACGGAAAAATAAAGGCGCGGCGTTACCGTAGTTCCCATAGGGAATTTAGGTAAGTCGCCGCTCAAAGAGAATTAGGCGTGGCGTGAAGCCACGCCTTTT
>CANQGD010000042.1 GCA_947601445.1 uncultured Clostridia bacterium
GCCGAAAAACTTCTGCACGCGCCTGTCCTGCAAGCCATTGGTACGGATTAGCCGGATATAGCCGCCGAAAACGTCCTGCCAATAGGATAGTTTTGCCTTTACTACAATGCTGTCGCCGTTGTTTAGTGCGTACTGCGCGGCAAAAAGTTCGTACAAATCTTTCAATCCCGCAAGCGTCGCCGCTTTGTCGCCCTTGCGCGCCGCATATAGTGCAGTGCGATATTTAAGTCTGAATTCTTCTGCAAATGTCATGTTTTTGCTCCTTCGTAATTTATCACATATGAATAGCCGCCCAAATATACTCATTGTGTTTCTGATAAACAGTTTTTTTTAAACGCTAATATATTTGAGTCTCTTTCGCATTCCAACACCGTATGTACTAAAAATTTTGATTATTTGTTTCATGCTTTTGTTAAATTATCAAAAAACTATTTTGACACATTATGTTATATCCAGAAACAGACAATAATCCCTCGAATTTTGATATAATTCTACCTTTCGAATTAGTTGCCATTTGTGCGATATATTACACTTTGAACTTCGTTATCGCGATCGCACATTACGGCACGCCAATGGTAGTCGTTGTCAAAAGAGCGCATGTCTAAATAAACGGTGTCTATGTTCGAAAAATTGACAAGCAAGTCACCGAGGCGATTCCAATACCATTGCAATAAATTTGGACTTCACAAATAGTTCTACCGTGGCAAATTGTTGATTTTGCTATCCCGAATTGCGCTCATTGCCAAATGACGGGGTGAGTTTTAGTCTCGTCCCAATGCCAATATTTGTCTCCGAAAAGCTTGCGATCCTTCGGACGTTCCTCGCTGTAATAATAGAAGTCGACGTTCAACTTAAAATTGTAGCGCTTTGTTCTGATTTTTTTCCACTGAGCCTTGTTTCCGCTATAATAAACTGTTTGTAAATTTTTGCAACCCAAAAAAACATACTCGCCAATGTATATGACGCTGCTCGGAATTGTTATTTCTTGCAAACCAGTACTCGCGAAAGCCTCGCTCCTTATGCTTTGCAGTTTACTATCTCTCTCAAAAGTCACTGTCTGTAAATTTTTGCAACTACAAAAAGCATCCTTTCCTATGCTTGTGACGTGGCTAGGGATTGTTATTTCTTTCAAGCTTCTACAATCGTAAAAAGCCCAATCTTCTATGCTTGTAACGTCTTTCGGAATTGTGATTGATGGCAAGCTACGGCAATCTTTGAAAGCATAATCTTCTATGCTTGTGACACTGCTCGAAATAGGGATCGATATCAAGCTACTACAATCGCAGAAAGCTCCTTTTCCTATGTTTGTGACGCCGCTTGGAATTGTAATCGATGTCAAGTTACTACCATAGAAAGCATTGGATCCTATGCTTGTCACGCTGCCGTCGCGGGGGATTATCGAAGTGTTGCAACCCACTATCAAAGTTTTGGTTTCGGTCTCTATTACACAATTTCCCGCACTGTGATATTTTGTGTTGCCGGATTGAACCCTTATTGATACAAGATTACCACAATAGGAGAAAGCATTATTATCTATGCTTGTGACGCCGCTTGGAATTGTTATTTCTTTCAAACTCTTGCAATAACGGAAAGCGTTATATCTTATGCTTGTTATCGGAAGTCCCCTATATTTCTCCGGAATAATCAATTTTTCCACATTCTTGCGTAATTCGCCTACCGCATAACTTTTACCATCGGCATTCAAGGTGAATGAAAGATATTCTTTCGCCTCGGCATCGGATGTGAAACCAATCACTGGAATATCGGTTTCCCTGTTGGGTTCGTGGAGTGGTTCTACTCGCTTTATCCACTTGGCATAAAGAATTTGCTCGCCCGCCTCCGTAAGGCGAGCAATACCCTTTGTCATAGCCTCATCAACATACCACCCAACAAAAGAATAGCCGTCTTTTGCAAGGGGTTTGATGTCAAGGGGCAAATCGCTAACAGTGTAGTTGGTCGGGTTGGGGTTTGTTGCTCCATTAATGTTGAAATATGTAATTGTATATCGGATGGGAGTATACACTGCTTGTACTATCAAATCGTGGCTGCCAAGTGTATAACTACACCACTTGCCGGAGTATCCCACCTTTAAAGGTATTGATGGCTCGCGGACAGACATGTCTCCTTCGACAAAAGCAAGGGTATCAATCTTTTTTCCGTCGGCAATAAAAGTTATTGTGTGCTTTATCTGTGGGGTTGTCAATTTTGCCGCCGCCTGCTCCTGTGCCTCTTCCGCCGCCTGACGTTCGGAAACGAATATCTCTTTGGATATCTTTTCGTCGAAGTCTGCAATGTTGGAATCGCGCATAAAGTCCACAAGGCTGCGTATTTCGTCATTGGAGACAAACGCGCCTTGTACGCGTTCCAAAGCCGCCGAACCGGGAGACATAAACAGCATATCGCCCTTGCCCAAAAGTTTTTCCGCGCCGCCGCAGTTTATTATCGTACTACTGTCGTAGGGCGAAGAAACTTTGAGCGCCATACGGCAAGGCAAGTTGGCTTTGATAGTACCCGTAATTGTTTTTACATCGGGACGTTGCGTTGCAAGAACGATGTGTATGCCTGCGGCTCTCGACTTTGGCGCAAGACGTTGCAATTTGCTTTCAAATGCCTGTTTGCTTGCCGCCATCAAGTCCGCAAACTCGTCCACTATAAATACCAAATAGGGCAACCGATTGGTTACGCGCGGATTTATTCTACTGTTATATTCGCTGATGTTACCTACGTTGTTTTGACGGAAAAGCTGATAGCGCGCTTCCATTTCGTTGATAAGGTAATCCATTGCCGCAAGGGCGTCTGCCAGTACGGTTATCGTGCTGGTCAACATGTGCGGAATACCGTTGTAGCGGGACAGTTCGACTATCTTCGGGTCTACCATCATAAAGCGCAAGTACTCCGGACCATACTTGTACATAAGACTGACTATCAAGCAGTTAAGCACCATGCTCTTGCCCGATCCCGTAGTACCTGCCACAAGCAGGTGCGGCATATCGGAGAGATCTGCAACGACGGATTTGCCCGTTATTTCCTGACCGATAGCAAACACAAGGTTGCCTTTGCCTTTTTTGAACTCGTCCGATTCGAGAATGCTACGCAAAACGACGGGACGCTTTACCTTGTTGTGCTCCGATTCTTTTTTTTGCTCGCCGTAGGAATTTATATCAGGCTTGTTTTGCGTAGTCTCATTGTTTTTTTGGTCTACTATAGGTTCCGAATGTTTGGGGGTGGGTTTGTGAGTATCTCCGGTAGGTTTACAGGCTTTTTTCACGCTTTGCTCCGGAGTAGATGCATCGTCCCGATTTTCGTTCTGAAGTAATTCAAGAATTCTTTTTCTCAACTCTTCTCTATCAGTTCTACGAGTTGTCGTACCAAAAAACTTGTCGGCAATGGTGTCTCTCTCATTTAATTGTCTTGTCTCCCTCACAAACTCTACTCGGGGCTTTTTGTAATCATCAGGAAGATTACTGTAGACTCTTTGTGCGTCATATTTGGGCTTTCCTGCTAGTGTAGCACGGTGATAATCTTCATTCATTATATACTCCATTTCTTCAAGGGAGCCGCCCTCGTTGCGAGATTTATATGTCGAATAAAGTACGAAAATTGAGCAATTATCCATCGCCTTGTGGAGTTTATCTATATATTCTCCGTTATAAAGTCCATTCTCAACGTTTCTAAAAGCGACAAAACATTTGATGCCAGGTGTTTCTTCAAGAAATGTAACAAGTTCCGACACCTGGACAACATTGTCACTATTATAAGCGACAAACACAAATGGCTCCGTCGGAATACCGTAAACATTTTCGTCAATTTGTTTCTTTTTTTGTTCAAATGGCGTCCTATATGCAGCTCGAAAAGAACCCTCATTATCTTCCAAAACAAAACTTGCACGTTCAATAAACCCCGATGCAGGTGTAATCCATTCTCGGCGCATAAGCTTTATCAAAAAACAGATAGTATCTTTTAACACATTTTTTTCAAGATGCTCAACATCAATCTTATCTATAAAATCTATTGTATCTCGATAATTTTTGCTGTAAAGTGCTTGACAAAATTTTGCAAAAAAGTCATCTGGTGATTGATTCAATACAAAGTCAGCATAACGCAAAATCTCTTCTTTATTTGGATGCGTTTTTTGGGCTGCGTTGCGAAGATTTGTTTGCTGTTTCTTAAGATTTTTTTTGTCTTTTATTTCCTCTTTGACTTGTGTGGCAACATCTAAAACCTCATCAAGCATACTTTGCACGTTGATATTTGAGATTTGTTGCGTTAATGCTTGTATCTCATTATACTGTTCGAGCAACAATTGTATCATTCCGTCAAATTTATCAACGAGTTTTTTCTTTTGTGTAAAGTCACTTATATTGTTAAAAATTTGTTGTAAATTACCAAGTTGTGTACTAAAAGCACTCTGAAACTGCTGAAACTCCTGTTTGGTTACCGCCAACTGTTTACGAAGATCTTCCATACAATTATAAAACGACGCCGAATCGCCATCTATAATTGTCTGCCTTCCCAAATTGACGAATGCCCATATTCTATTTGTTTGTTTTTTTTGTGTCATCTGTTATTTTCCTCCTCACTCGATTCGGTTGGCTTGGAGCCATCATGATTATCCACTACCATTGTCTGATCACCAAAGTTAAATATGCTAATCATTACATTTAGTATCTTTGTGACCGGTTGAATGAGAAATTTGACGGGTTTTCCTTCGTACTTGACAGACATAAGTTCTTCAAACGTGAAAGTCTGGTTGGCATATTTCTTTTTTATCACAAAATGATTCCACAGACCGATAACAATCGCAATAACAAATGCGACAACTTGTTGACAAATTGTTCCGATCAAATAATAAAATGCGTCGGAATTTTTTCCTAATGCACCAAACGAATCTTTTGGAATAACCCCCAATGCAAACAATACCGTAAAAACAACGGACGCGAATCCCAACACGCCTTGAACCACTGTTGTAATCCACTGAGCCGTCTCACCATCTACTTTGCCATTCTTTTGTTTGATTTCCTGTTTGCAAAGATCTCTTCTCTTCATTGCAATAACAGCTATGTAAACGTTTTCTGCCCAACGTTCCCTGCCGGAGTCGTCCAAGATTGAAAAATTGTTCAACAGGTTGTTTAAGCTGCTTGACACAGGCGACGAATCATCGCCACACCGATCGAGTGAGTTTACAGCGACACGCAACAATTCCTTGGAATCTGTCTGAAATCTATCAATATTACACAAAATTGTTTCTTTTGCTTCTTTTATGGTATACTTCACTGGTAGTTAATCTCCATATTTATTTTACACACAAATCACAAATTACCCCATGAACATTTCGGGGCAAATTTATGATTGATGTCATTTTAGTAATTATCTTACAAAACAATTCCGTTTACGTCGCACCACTTGTACAGCAACTCTTCAATTTTGTCCATGGGTGTGGCATTGACGTAGCCGTCTGCCGAAACATTATTCACGGTGAGAGTCTTTGACTTGTTGATACCGATACACTCACCTTGCCTGTTCAAGACGGGGCCGCCTGAGTCGCCGGGGTTGGACGGCGCCGTATATACAAGATTACCATCGTTATCTTTGGTAAAACGCACCACACCCGTAAATGGTGCAAGCCCCATGCCGAAGGCGTTGCCTATAACAAGGCAATCCGCTCCTTGCAACACTTTTGAGTAGTCGGGGATTCGCTTTATCACGGCGAACTCGCCGGCTTCTTTCGGGTCGAAACAGCAAAGAGCCACATCGGACTTTTTGTCGGAAAACAAAACATCGAGCTTTACGGTTTTTCCTTCTACACAAAACATCTTGATCTTGGGAAAGTATCTATGAGTCTCTTCGTCATAAACGATGTGATCATTTGTGAGCAAATAACCTTTGGACGATATGATAAACCCCGTTCCGTTTGAATTTTGCTGCGAATCAGATGCGGTTATTTCCACAACGGCGGACTTGCAGTTATCAAATTGTTCGGCGCACCACCCTTGTGTTTTGGCAGATTCTTCAATAAGCCCGGTAATGTCTATTTCTTCCGTCGGCATTTCGCCAAAGTTCTTTTGCCGTGGGAGGGGTTTGGTATGTTTAGGCGTAACGCGCTCTGTTGCGGGCAGTTGCTGTTTTTGTTTGACAGGGAGACCAAAACATTTCAACACAAAGTCGGTAACTCCCTTGTCGTAAAGTTCACGCGATACGGCTATCCAAGTATCCAAAAAAGCTTGCGTTTTGACCTTTATCAATATCTTAGTTGCGTTTTGATATGTTTCTAATGCACAATTCAAAATGGCGAGAACGTATGCCCTCGCCGCTTTTGGATTGTTTTGTTTAACAAACTCGCGTGCGTTTAAGTAATATGTTGCAACCCTGTCCTTGTCAACCATTTAATTGTCCTCGTGTGATTTGCTTAATAGTTGTCCTAAACTAACACCCAAATCGTACGCCTTGAATCGTAGTAATGTTTCGGCGTTTACGCCGTTGATGTAAGAAGATATCACCTTGTTGCAATCGGCAAGCGTAATCATCTCGCCGAGTTCTTTGCCCGTTTTGCTTATGTTCAATATTTCACGACGCAAAGGTTCATTGGATATTTGCTTCATTACCGCCTTTATGTCTGCACCGGCATAACCATCAAGCCTTTTTGCAAGATACTCAACCGTGACATCTGCCGCGTGCGGAACTTGATTCAAATCCTGTTCTACAAACTTTTTTCGGGCTTCCTCATCAGGAAGAGGAACGTAAATTTGCGTTTCAAACCGTCCGCCACGTTTAAGCGCTGCGTCCAACTTCCAAGGAAGATTGGTTGCCGCGACGATTATCCGCAATTGATGAGGTTTTTTGGTTTTCATAAACCCATCCATGCAAGTTAACATTGTGGTAAGTATCGACTTGGTGTGCCTTGAGTCATCACTGCTTCGATCCGAGCAAATGCTGTCGATTTCGTCAAAGAAAATGATGCAACGATCGAGCTTTTCGGCTTGCGCAAAAATATCTCTCATATTTTTTTCCGCAACACCAACGACACTTGCCAAAACTTCACTTGTGGGCACAACGGCTATCTTGCAATTGAGCGCGCCTGCAAGACACTTGACTATGTGCGTTTTCCCGGTGCCCGGCGGTCCGTACAACAAAATCTGCGTGCCAAGTTGATTACCCCTGAATTTATGATAAACAGCCTGAAACTCCGGTCGAAGCGGAGCCACAACATCTACCATAAAAGCGTCTTTGACATCTTGCGCGCCGATAATATTGGTAAAATTCAAGTTGGGCACATCGTCCGAAAACCATTTTTTTTCGGTGTAATACGGGTCTACGCCTCCCGCGTCATTTCCGACTTTAGTGACAACGGGCGGTCTCTTAGCATAACTGATAAAGTGGCTGATAACAGCGGCACATTGCTTTCGGTAGGTATCTTTGAGCGCAGTGCTGACACATGGATTTGAACATTGTTCCAAAGCAATACGGAGCATTTCGGCGCCGATTTCGCAAATTTCGTCAACATTGTCGGCTTTTACGGCTTCATTGAAAGCACTCACTTTGCTATTGAAAATACCAATCATGCTTGCTTCTGCCATATTTGCTCACCCTATTTCTTTTTGTTTTCTTCGGCGACTATACCCGCATAGTCGATGTCGCCGGTTGCAGATACGTCTACGCTCTCAGGTCCGGAAACAGCTTCGGAAGCAACTTTTACTTTCACACGCCCTATCATAGCTTCATACTCAGCTTTAAATTGATCCGATTCCTCTATTTCGTCCGCCGAAGTTCCGTCCAAACGACTTGAAATGCTTTCAACCGGCTTTGGATCGAGAATATCGTTCAACTTTGCAAGCTCCTTTTCGGATTTGCCTATATCGCTGAAAATTGCCGTGATACTCTTGCCGAGTTTTGTAAAGTCTGGGGACTCCGCCAACAGCCCTTTGCAACCCGCAATCGCCGCGGGAAGTTTCCCAAGCTCCGAAATCGCCTGTGAAGTAAACGCCCCGAGTTCAATGTTACTCTTTAACGTTTTGAGTTGTTCAACAAGCGCATATACGCGAATTTTTTGTTTGATCAATTGCTTGCTTCTTGCATCATCGCCACGCATTGCCGCCTCGTCCATGTAAATATCGTATCTGGCGCCAAACTTTTGCAAATCGCGAACGGATTTGTCGAGCGCATCCATTGCCGCAATTATTTTCTCGTCGTTTGTTTGTTTCCTTTTCATTGTTTTTCTCCTTTTTATGTATTTGGATTTATCCTACTGCTCTTTTTCCTATCCGGTATCGCCGCTTCAACCGTTCGGATTACTTCCTCTATTTCATCCATGGTCGGCGGAAGATCTTTGACTCTGCGCACATTTTCTTCATGTGCATCCAAATCGTCCAAATTTTCATCCAATTCACGACTAATGTCGACTGCAAACACCATGTCATCTGAAAGCTCACGCAATAGCTCTATTGCCATATTTTTTAATTCCGGCAAATTTTTGACACTATTCGCTGCTGCCATTAATGCGCCTTCGTGAATAGCTTTCCAAACTTTTTTATAATCACCCGAATTTATGGCTGAACGTGCAGCTCCGATTGCGGCATTGAAAACTGCAATTATTGCCGAAAATTTTTCAATATTTTGTTTTTTACCCTTTTCGTCAGCTCGTCCATACGGTACATACGCTTGTTCTTCTCTCAGTCGCATTTTATACAACGCAACAATATCCTCTAACAGAAAGAACTCGACAAATGCCTCTCTATCAATGATGGAAATGCGTTGCGTTCTATAACTCGGATTGTTTTCAAGAGTATAATTCGCTTGCTTTACTCTTGCCCAATGTGAACGTATTATTTTTTGTGCCATATATAAATCCTCCTGTTATTTTTCTCAATGGCATATCACAAATTGTCCATGATTATTATGATAGGTGT
>CANQGD010000043.1 GCA_947601445.1 uncultured Clostridia bacterium
TGTAGATCATCTACTGCATTTTTGGCATTGACCGTAGATGTAGTAATATCATTAACATTTTCGACAACCGTCTTTTTAAACTCAATTTTATCGAGACTTTGAATTGCGTCTTTGTATGTTTGAATGTTACCCGTATTATCTGCAAATAGAACTTTTCCATCGCTTGCTATTTTATTGATTAGCGACGTCGCTTCTTCTTGCGAATATCCGAGTTGAGCCATGAAATCTCCAAGAGCCTCGGTGTTTAATTTTGTTACATCGTTGTCCTGTACTGCTATTCCAAGTTTGGTAAACTTATCGGCAAGAGTATCAACAGATTCACTGGTATCAAATAATACTACATCTGGGGCGTCCTTTTTGATATTAGAGAAAACATCGTGAATTTTCTTGTCTGTATATCCAAGATTTTCAAGCTCGTTTGTAAGATTGTCAACACTAATAGCCGTGCCGCCAAATTTGTCAGAAGATAATCCGATACGATTGATAACGTCGAGAACTTCTTCCATATCATAATATCGAACATCTCCGAACATAGATAAAGCTTCAAGGCAAGCGAGAACCGCTTCCTTGCTCATATCCATCTTATCGGCTAACTCACTTATGCGCGAGTTTTCAATATCAAAATTCCACGAACCATCTCCGAGTTTTTCGATAGAAGCTAATATGTTGCCATCGTCATCTAATACTTTGCCACTCTCCGACATCTCATATAGTTTATCGAGGAATCCACTTCCGGCAGATTCGGCGTCTTTGAAGACTCCGACGGTATTTTGCATGGCTTCATATATTTTATCAATTCCATCAGACCAACCCCAAGCTTCGAGTTGTTCCGATCCGAATAGATATTCAGCCGCCGCCCAGAATGCATTTGAATTTGTCGTTCCTGCAACAAATTCATTATTTAACGTATTAAAAGCATCGGCAAGGGATTTGAAATTATCATCTTTTTCACCTGCCGCCATTGCTTTGTCGAAAGCATTTTTGGCATCTGCTACTTCATCAAAACGTCCGGATATACCTTCGAGGGCTTTACTAAGCATGAGAGATTCTTCCGTAATTAAGGAAAGCCCATCTCTTCCAGATAATTCTTCTGTTAGAACATGAGATAGAAATTCGGCGTTCATGCCGTCTCTTTCGAGAACCGAAGAAAGTCCTTCGCTACTTGAAATAAGTTCATCGATCGCTTCGGATGTCAAATCTCCAGACGAAGCAAGCTTTTCTAATTCTTGCCGCTTTTCTGCTAAATCTTCGGAGTTAAGTATACTATCAATGACACGACCGAGAAATGATAATTTCCTCCCATTGTCAGTGGAAGTATCAGTTTTGTTTCCTTTATCTTTTACAGAAACAAACGGCTGGTCAGGGAACATATCGGCAATGTAATCATCAATCAAAGACGAAATAGTATCGTCATCAGCATACCCGGTTTCACGAGCAAGCGATAAATCGCTACTCCTTTTTACTTCCTTGAGTAAACGGGATTTATAATTTACACGGTCTTCCCCTTCTCCTACGGGCATTTCGTTGATTGTGTCTCTAATTTGTTGTCCGATCAGTAGTTCCGCAGTTTCCAAAACCCCTTGATAGTCTTCGCTATATGCTTCGCGTAGTTTAACAAGGCTTTTGTAGAGTTCACTATTTGTATGGTCGTAATTGGGGTTATCTCTTAATGCCTCAATCGCTGCTTCGGCGTTTTCAATAACTTCTTTTGCAGTATTGCCTTCTACAGTCCAATATTGATTCCATGCATCATGAGACAAAAATGAAGTGACACTTTCCGGCAAACCCATAGTTTCCCCAATCCCGCCATTTGCTATATGGACTCCCGGGGCGCTTCCTTTGAGTATTTCTATTGCCGTTTCATCACTATCAGAACGCGAAGTTGCGAGATTTCCTCCTGAACCCCACGAGTTCATTTTTTCAACCCAACCATCTACGCCAATTTGATGATATGATTCTTTGCTCGCTTCGTAAGCATCCGAGAACGCTGCAACATAATCGTTTGCGTCTTGTTTATTCTTCTCGGCAGTAATTTGTTTTAAAATCTGCAACTGCTCATCAAGATTTCCATTAACTAAATCAAGATTACCGACTTCGCCGTCAACTAATGTGTTGATTTCCTTTTGGATATCGCGAATTTGTGTTCTTGTCTCGGAGCTTTTGTCGTTTGACTTTGCTAACTCTTCATATTGATTTATGAGAGTTTTTAAACGATCGGCTTCTTCTTCTCGCTGATCTGCAATTTCCTTTGATTTATCAGCTTGCTCTTTGGCTTTTTCGTATTGCTTTTCTTCCCATTCGACAGCCGTTTTTAAAACAGCGACTAACCCACCTACTGCCGCCGCAGTTACTATAAAGGGGTGAGCGGTTACAATACTTTCTATTCCAGCCCAACTTGCCTTAAATGTAGCAGTTACTTTATGATTGCTTTTTAATGCTGCATTAACATTAGTTATGGCGTTGAATAAATTTGGAAGTTTCGTCTCTGCAAATAAAGATAAGATCACGCCAATATCGCTAAACTTACTAATTCCACCAACTGCTTTTGAAACGGACTTATTGACAATATCGATTTTTTGTGGTATAATAAAATCAATATTTAAAGAGGTGGTTTAGCAATGGCACTTATAAAATGTCCTGAATGCGATCATGAAGTATCTGATAAAGCAAAAGCATGTCCTCATTGCGGATGCCCAATAGAAAATCATTATCAATATAAATACGACATAATACTTAATACAGTAGATGTAAAACAAAAATTATCGCTTATAGGCTTCCTAAGAATGTTGACAAACTGTGATTTGTCAACGGGCAAACAAATGACAGAAAATTTGCCCAAAACTATATTATATAATTTAGAAGAGACTAACGCAAACAATATTGCAGAAAGACTTAGATCATATGGTTGTACCGTCTCTCTCAAAGAAAATACCGATCAAGACGAAACAGCCTCTAATGTTGTAAAAAATGATATTCCCGCACAAGGTCTTATATGTCCTCGATGCGGTTCAACCGCAGTTACAACGGGGCAGAAAGGTTTTACTCTGCTCACTGGCTTTCTCGGCAGCAATAAAACGGTTAACCGATGCGGAAAATGCGGTTATGTATGGGAACCGTAAATATGACATAACCTCGTCTAACAAACGAGGTTATTTTTTATTATATCGCCTTGACACTATCTTACGAATCTCATCCAAGTCTCTAACAAAAGGATATGGTTTTACGTTTGATTCCTTATTTAGTTGACATTCTTTTTCGGATTCTTCTAATGCGGTTACAAACCGCTCCGCTGTCTCGGTGTCTTTTATCACTATGTTTGCAAAAATGGTTGATGTAGCCATAATTCCTCCTATAATAAATAAGCCCATCGTTAGGCGAAGTTACTTATCTTAGCCATATTTTCCGTACTTCTTTAAAACTTCTTCTGCTCTTTCAGGCTTATACTGAAAACCTTTTATTAGTTCCGCTATCTGTTCGGAATCAGAACATTCTGTTGATGTAGTGGATATGGTTTCTTTTTGACCGAATATAAATCCTGTCCCGATACAAAACTTCTCCCGCTCGGTGGGACTCATTCTTTCGTATGCTATCATAAAATGTTCAAAATTCTTATATGCTTCCTTTATATCAATCATACTTTTCCTTTTCTTATATCTTCTTATCAACGCGGATATATCGCGTACCACAATTATAGTGAGAGATAAGTTCTCACTTCGCTTATTCGGACTATACATTACAAGTCGCTGCACTGATGCGGCAACGGCTCGGAAGGTGGGTAGTCTCTGAGGATCGCGCCTTTTAAATCGCTGTCCTGCTGATGTTATCCCATCTGTTCATAAGAACAAGGCGTTTAGGCTTATGTATTCCCATGCGCCATCCGATCATTTCTTTCTGCTTTCGCGACGTTCGCGCTTGCCGTTTCCGACTGCGCTGTAGTATGATCGGTTTGACCGGTTTCCCAGCATTTACCCTTCATAATTGTTTATAGAGCATTATGCTCGCAGACTTGTCCACACGACCGTTTTGTGCTTCCTTGTCTGCGCTATCCTCCGCTTTAATAAGCTACCCTATGTGTCGGGTCAAGATATGCTCTTTATTCCTTTAACTATCGCTACTGATGTAAGAACAGTACCAAGTAAACCGATAGTTTCAGTGATTTTATCGAGGACAGATAATATAGATGATAATAAATCTACTACTGTTCCTATGTCCTCACGAGGAAAAAGGTTCTGGAATATGCCTGTTCCAGTTTCTTTAAGTTTGTTTAGTTTGAACGTAAGCGACTCGGTGATGATCGACATTTCAGCTTCCGCTGCGCCAGCGCTGTTTTGCATGGTTTCAAGCGAATTTTCAACGGCTTCAAAGTTGTTCAAAATAGAAGCAACAATTTGTCCGCCTCGCTTGCCTGCCAGTTTTTCGAGCAAAGCTCAAATATATTTCATAAGTTCATAACGCTTATGTGTTAAAATCAATTTAATGCTTCAATAATATGGTGTTTGGCGAGTTGATTAAACAAGTAATGATCTAAATTTTCAAATTCCCAGTATGGAAAACATATAAGAGTAATGTTATGCTCCTTGCAATATTTTTTCTTAATTGCATCATGGCTACGCACATATTTATATCTTTGTTCTGCAACATCTTTCGGTTCACTTGAATAATAAACCGGGCGATAATGCTGCTCTCCTTGATATTCAATTAAAGTATTATAACCTTTTAAATAAATATCAAATGGCAAACGTCTTCTATCCTTGCAATCAGGGAATGTTTTTTGGCGTTCAATTTCAAATCCCCATTCTTCTAATTTTTGACACACGCATTCTTCTTTATGCGTTACTCGTGATTTATCGCAACATGTTATGCGAGATAATAAGGCAACCGGCGATAATGTATATTTGTAATTATGAACCGTACAATATACCTCTATTGGTTCTGTGTTATTTTGATATTTACCAATTACAATTAACTCGGGATGTACTTCTTTTAATCTATTTACGAAAGCATCATGTCCCATTCCACAAATAGAACGCATTTTTTCAATATAACATAAAGAGCAACCGCTATCAGAATATATCATAGTATTTAGTCTTTTACTAAAATATTGGTTATGAATTGTACAATAACATTTTGAAGACGTTTCATATCCGTTATATTCGATAAGCTTGATATGAGGATTTTTAGCACTTATTCGATTCTGCGCCTCTTCTATGGAAAGAGTTTTTTGTAAGGAAAGCTTGTCTCTCCCACATTCAAAACATCCCTTACCATGTAATATTTCTTGCATTGTTTTGTTCATATATATATCGTGCTTCATGCAATGACAGCGCATTTTAACTGTTAAATTCGTATATGGGTCTAAAATCTCAATATTCGGATTTACTATATCTTTCTGTTGCATAACATACCACTCTGGCAATTCTTTGCCACAACAATATTTACAACCATGAAGATCACGCTGCATATTGTATTTCGTCATATATTGAATCCCTAATTCCGCATGTCGTTCGCAAATAAATCCTATGCAAATTACTCCTTTGATTCGCACTGTTTCTACATATAAAAAATTGTGTGTTTCGCACAATGCTTTATCTTGATTAATGTCCAAATCTTTTGTTCTGATTTCTGCGGATTTTTCTATTCCACAATATTTGCAGCCTTGACCTTGCAATAAATGAGATAAGGTAATATGCTGCTCGCCACAGTTAGAATGCTTGGGACATATATATCTCATTGGAGACAAACAATTTTGAAATTCGCTTCGATCAGACAATAAAACATAATCCGGACGTTTTAAAAATTCTGTTATCACATCGTCAAAAGTATATTTTTTCTGTTCTCGATAAAGCTTTAATTCTTTTCGTTTTGTACGAATACCGTACAACGTATGATTGGGTATTAAATCACATAATTCTTCATCGCTGTACTTTGTATAATTTTGTTTTAATAATTCTAATTCCTCGTTTAACCAGACCATAATAACACCTTTTAATTTTAACAACTCTAACTTTCATTAGATGTTTAGACTATTTCTTGCCTCGTCCACAAGACGAGCCACGCCGTTTCCATTTAAGGGGATTTCACCCGCGCCATTCATTTGCGCCGTACTCCTATTGCTAAGTATAAATTTACTTTTGCCATTGGGATAGTCGTTTGACACACCCCTGTTCGGGGCTTCGCGACCAAACTGCCATTTTCACTCTACTTAGGCTTTTGACCGTATAGAATCCCTTGTGTTGTTTTACTTTCGTTACATTCATGCCAGCATATTTCATCCGCATTGTAGTACAAGGGCTTTAGGCTTTACTGGTTTTAGGCGTGTGCTTTAATGCATTTTTCAATACATTCAGGCAGCTTTGTTTGCCTGCTGTTTATCAGTTAATTCATCGTATATAGCAGAAATGTCTCTCAATAATTCTAACGTAGACTTGAACTCAGTCTTCTCTTCGTCTTTGAATAACGAAACTCCGAGAGGATGTTCAACAGTTTTGGTTAGATCGGCGATGTCACCATTTAATTCTTCGAGTCCACCGACGTATTCTTCGGTCTCTTCATCGTAGCCGCGTATCCTCATGGATACTGTCTTTAGAGCATTACCCACAGATGTCGCGTCACGCGTAATTTCTGTCCTTTGTATTTATAGAGTTCGCAGGGCTCTATTTATATATTTTATATAACTCATGCTTTCACATGAGAGTAGACTATTTTTTAACCACATCTATATAATAGATAGCAGCCATACCTTTTCCATTTAATCGTTTTTCACGAACTCCATTTGCGATTGAGCCGTACTCCTATTGTTATGGATATTCGGGATTTTACCCTTATTCACAAAGTCCATAACCCGACGTGGGGATAGTCGTTGAGCGTTCTCCATATCATAGTGACTTATGAGCTTCGTTGCAGAACTTCCATTGTTAAAAGACTTAGGACTTTCATCCATATCTCATCCTTGCGTTGTTTCTGCTTTCGCGCCGTCATAATGTGATTTCTCCATTATTGTGGTGCAAGGCTTTAGGGTTTACCTGCAATTAAATATGTTCTAAGTATACATTTCTGTATACCCAGCCTATAGAGTCAGGCTGCGACTCCCAAGCTAATTGTATCTTCAAGAGTATTGTTAGCTTCTTTCATCGCAGACGATGAACGGCTTAAAAATTCAACAATATCTTTATTAGATACCGCTTGTGTATTCAATCTGTTACTTTCGCCTACCGGCTACTGACCATTATAAAATGGCGGCGAGGTCGTTAAACCTCGCTCTCACGTTTCATTGTTAAGTTATATCGTGAAGTTCAGACTGTATATAACATCCACCGAACATGTAAGTGTTTCTTACAAGTTACTTTGTGGATGGATAACTTCAAGATGCTTGTTACCAAGTACCTCCCGCAGTCGTTACGGATTCTATGTATTTGTAAATAATGTCTTTAATTTCTTTTGCTCTACAATCGTACCTTATTCTTAATAATGGTATATGATTTCTCTCACAATATTCATTTTTTATTTTATCTCTTTTAACTGTACCAATATATGATTCTTCTGATCCAAATACAGAAATAGGTTTGAAATGCTGTATTCCATCATATTCTATTAAAAATAACAATTTGTTATTTTTTAATATAGCAAAATCAAATTTGAGTTTATTTTTATTTTTACAATCTTCAAACGAGTATTGCCTTTTATATTCAATATTATTTCCTTTTAATATTGATTCTATAATTCTTTCTCCCGATGAGATTCTTTTACAGCCACATGACGTTGTGTGATTTGTATATATTTTAATTGGCAACGCGCTAAATGTATTATTGCATAGTGGGCAAATACACTCCCATATCCATTGACTCTTTTTGTTTTGATATAGCGGTTTTGTTATTTTTACGCCGCTTTCTGAAACGAATCCAGTCCAATCTTTTGTAGATATCTCGCTTATAATTTCCTTGTTAAGACAACCGCATGATTTTGTGTGTCCATCTTGTACATCATTTTTACTCAAAATTATTTCTTTCCCACAATCGCATCTACATCTTACTTTAGGCGGTTTTTCCTCCCACAATGTTTCCAATACAGTAAGTCTGCCAAATTTTTTACCATCAATGTTTCTTCCAAATATATTTCTAACCTTTTCTTTGATGGTACATCCGCATGAAGTTAAATCCGAATAATTATTCCTTAATGGATATGCTTCTCTTATTATATTTTTATTTCCACAATCACAATCACACAAACAAAAAGTTTTTTTATTTTTATAATTTGGCAACATTTTTGTCACAGTTAAATGACCATATTTATTACCAATCATATCTATCTTCTGCATTATTTGAAAACCATCCTAATTCTTTACAAATACATTGTCTTTCCTCGGTCTTTAGCACTTCTGCCATTTAACCGATATAGTTATCTGCCAAGAACATTATGCTCTCCACATATTACTATGTGTTTAGGCAATCTTTTTACCTATAATATTGATTTTACTTGCGATACCATCTAAAGCATCTTTGGCTTCGATATCAAATCTTGATAGTTACAATGTTCGCAAAGCATTGTGTATTTATAAAAATACCTCATGCTTTCACATGAGAATTGACTATTTCTTAACCACATCTATATAAATATAGATAGCAGTCACACCTTTTCCGTTTAATGGGTTTTCACCAACTCCATTTGCGATTGAGCCGTACTTCTATTGTTACGATTATTCGAGATTTTCACTCTTATTCACAATGATCGCAACCCGACATGGGAATAGTCGATGAACCTTTACCCTCGACTCAAGTACCGTATGATCTACGGAATACGTTAGGGTAC
>CANQGD010000044.1 GCA_947601445.1 uncultured Clostridia bacterium
ACTCGAGCAGCGCCTGCAGGCCGATGGCGAGCACCGCACTGAACACGCCGCCGCCCATGGACCACAGCGCGGCGATGGCCGCCTCGCGCATGTTGGCACTGGCGATCAGGCAGACAGCCTTGTCAAGCCAGAAACGCTTATGTCAATCAGCGCAGATGACTGGCACGACATAGAAGGCGGAACAGGGGAATATTCCGTCACATTGTATGCAACCTGGACCCCAATCCAATACACCGTCCGCTATCATATCGGGGATGGAAGTGATGTTGACACCGTTTATTCAGACCCAACAAAAGCAGTCTTTGATAGAACATACACAGTTTTGACAGAAGATGCCATTATAAAGGCTGGCGGCTGGAAGGAAGTCGTTGGGTGGACATTTGCTTATTGGAAATACAGCAACGGCAACAGAGTTGGCTCAACAATTTCATACACGACAGCGCAAGACACTGACCTTTATGCTGTGAGAAATCAAAACAGTTATATTGTTCGATATGACCCAGACGATGACAACTATCAAGGAACAGCCACCCCTCTTGCAACCGCTGAAAAAGAGGGCGAAACAAACATTGTTGTCAAGACTTACAAATATACTGACAGTGTTGAAATCACAATGAAACACACTCGCACGGGTTACACGTTTGCAGGCTGGTTTACCGACAGAACCGCCGGCGAAGAATGGCAAATCGGAACCGCCGTCGAGGGCGATACGGTTCTCTACGCGCATTGGACTCACAACACCGTCAAGGTCACGTTTGTGTTCAACGACGAAGCAACCGCCAACAAGGAACTCACCGTGTTCGAAGGTGATTCCGTAGGCGTTCAACAATGGCCCGCCGAAACAATCTACGCCAAGCACAGATTTGTAGGTTGGTTCGATACCGACGCTGCAAGCGGCGGCACCGAATATAACGCGTATAAAGCAATCGAACGCAACGTCACTCTCTATGCCCGTTGGATCGAGCGCGTAACGGTAACATTCGATCTCAACTACGACAATGCAGTCGGCACTCCCGATCCGCAAACCGTGGATAAGGACGGCAAAATCACGTTGCCCACGGGAATTACCCGTGAGTCGGACGGCACAAACAATTACACCTTTGTCGGTTGGTTTACGCAAAACGGAACCTCCGAAGAATGGGGCGAGCAATGGCAAAACGAAAAGCCCGTAACTTCGGACATCACGTTGTATGCCAAATGGGAAGCCAACGCGATAATGATCTCCGTCACTTATCACGGAAACGGCGGTTTCTTTGCGGACAAACAAGACACCAAGGAAGAACAAATAGTTATCAACACCGTTCCTCAATTGCCGGAAGTCACTCGCGAGGGATACAAATTTATCGGTTGGTACACCGATTCGTCTTGCGAAAGCAAATATGACAACACGGCTCTTTCCGCAGATACCGAACTCTATGCCGGTTGGGAACAGCAAATCGCCGTTTACTTCAATTGGGGCATCCTTATCCAAGAAGGCGACGAAGCCGGTTCTTACGAAACGGAGCTGAGATATTTCGACCAAGGTACGACCGAAATCGCGCTTTTGTCGCAGGACGAGGCACACCGCAGAGTAGGGCGCACTTTCATCGGTTGGTTTGACAGTCAAGCGGGCGGTAACCGTGTGGGTGAAGACGGCGAGACTGTTGACCTTCAACTCTCTGACGGACAATTGGTTGTTTACTACTATGCTCAGTGGCAAATCACCTATGTTACCGTCACGCTTGATTACAACAACGGCGAGACGGAACGTATTGACGTTGAGTACGGCACCGATTTGGATTTATCCCAATATGTACCCACAGCAGAACATAAATCTTTTGCCGGATGGTATACCGATCAGGAATGTAGCGAAAACAAGATTGTAACCGTGTTGAAAGCTGTAACAGACCCTCAAACCACCTTGTATGTGTATGCCAAGTGGGTGGATGAAATCACCATCGTTCTTGTCTATGGTAACGACAATCAATCCGTTTCCTTCACAATTCCATCGACTGCCTCATTGATGACGCAATTCTTATTAGCTCAACTGAATAATGTTTTGCAAGGCAAGAAAAATGTTCTGTTGGCGGGAATCAAAAGTAACCCAACGGCGTCTTTTATGGCAACTTCAATCGAGAAGAGTCTCACAAAAATCAACGAAATGGCAACCACATGGCAAACTTATGACATAGGAATATACAAAAAGGTTTCTGGATATACTGGGGATATTGTCGTCGATTTGATGACTGCGCTTACAAACCTTCAAGATAGTAATGCATCGGTACAAGCAAACGGTGTAATGGCACTTGTTGCTGTCCTCGGTGAGCTTGCCGGTATGAAATCAGTTTACGACACCGTTGATAATGGTGGCATGGGATTGACTGCTCCCACGGCGCCTCAACAACAATTCGTCCAGTGGAATAGTTTTGCGAGCGGACAGGAGGCTCCGTGGCCTGTTGCGGGACTGGCAAACGACAAAGATACCATTCATGCCCTCGGCGGTTATGATATGCAACCTGTCCCCAAGGAAACAGTGTGGCTTTATGGCGCGTGGAAGGAAGTCGAAAGTGTAACAAAGTACAATGTCACGCTTCACTACAACGACGGCTCAGACAACAAATACGAGACACAAGTTTACAGCGGTACAACGCTTGCATTGCCCGGTCCTTCTCGAAATGGATTGAAATTTGTCGGATGGTTCACCAAAGACGGGACAGGCGGTGATTGGGGAAGTCAGTGGCAGGAAGAAACGCCTGTGACGGAGTCAATCGAACTGTGGGCGAAATGGGAACAAGTTAATTCGACATATATCGTAACGCTCAACAACGGCGTGGAAACAAAGTCTTTCACCGTGACATCGGGAAGTACGCTTAATGAAGCGGCACAAACCAATGCCGAATTGAAACAATTTCTCGATTCCGCGCCTGTTTGGATGAACGGAGAAGTAGAGTACTCGTTGGAAAACGATCGTGTAGACGGCAATATTTCTCTTGTCGCGCGCGTCGGAGGCAGTCTCACGGGATATGTGCTTTCTTTCAGCGCTCCCGACTTCTACCTCAACTACAAACAGCGCTCGTCTACCGCAGGTGACAATCTCGGCTACTTCAAAAAGCTCAACGAAGCGTACGAGGTGGGCACGGTCAACAAATTCATATTCCGTCCCGTTGTACGTTTGCGCACAACGGAAGGAACGGTCACCGACTACAACCCGACAACAAATGCGGATGTGTATGTGAGCGACGACGGCAGAGATTACAACAAATTGGGTGACGAAGAAAAGGCAAACTTTGTCGAAATTTCAAACAACACTTATCAATTCAAAGAAGAAAACGACGGCAAATATGTAAAGTTGGAGATTTCTCTTGCAGGCTCCGGCTACACTATCCCCGGTTCCGTACAAAACAAAGTTACGGTAGAGTTCAAACTTGTCAAGGGCGGCTACAACGTCTACGACCAACGCGGACTTTCCGTAATGAACGACAACCAGCAAGCTGTTTGGGCACCTCTGTGGGGCGTAAAAGCCGAAATTAAGGAAGACCCTCAAAGTCCAAACAATAAAGATTATAAGTATAAGGTGGAATTGACCGAAACCAACCCTGTCAAACTTGCTGCGGACGATCAAGCGTTGTATAAATATGTCGGCAATGTAGATTGGGTAATTCTACACAACGACCTCGATCTCGATCCCACTCAGATGCCGCAAGACTTCTTCTGGCAGGCGGGCGATCCTCTTTATTACAGCGCATATCAATCTCTTGCCGGTTGGAGCAACCAACAAAAACTGCTTGTAGGTTCACTGAAAGACGGTGACAACAGCGGTCAAGAGAATTTGGCCAATTATATGCCTATGTACGATCGCAAACCCGATACTTTCCAAGCGTTCCAGGTTGGATTTAGTGTTAACATGCAGAAAGGATTCTATTCCACCCACAAAGTCAGCGTTTCCGGCAACTATTTCAGCCTCACGCACATTTTGGAACGTGGCGGACGCAGATTGCAGAATTATGTCGACTGGGATAGCGACACAAGAGTTAATGACCCCATACCCCATTGGAGCGTATTCCAGTTGATGACTAACGTTAACAACGGCGGTAAAGAAGAGGGATCGACTAACCGCGGCACGTTGGGCAATCCTTTCACAGTCAAGAACATCGCCATGAAGGGTTCTACTCCGCAAAAAGACTATTATGATAAGGGTAAGACCGTTTACTTTGCTCCCGCGGGTATCATGCTTGCCAACGCTTACGCCAGCATCAACTTCGACAACATCAACGCCAATAACTTCTTCACGGTAATTGTCGGCGATAACTACGGTGGCGAGACAGACACATTCAAAACGGCGTATAATGTCACCAACTCCAAGCTGTACGATGTGTACTCCAACATGATCTACACTTGGCGAGGCAACATCATAGTTAACGATAGCGATTTTGTCGGTTCTGGTGGTCCCCTGTTCATTATGTGTGACGGTCTTAATACCGACAATAACGTTACGGGAGAGGCTATTTTGGCAGGCACGGACCAAGGCGGTCCAAGTTTGACGGTTTCCGGCAATTGCCGTTTGGAAGCTTATGCAACGGGTGCGGAATCTTGGTATGACGCCAACAAGGCAACGGCGCTTGTTACCATGATGCGCGGTTCGGTGGAAGATCAGTTCAATCGAGATCTGCACAAAACGCTGCGTTGGGTAAAAGACGGCGAGCAAATGAGGGCATATCAAGATTCCGATAAAGACAAAAACCAGTATATCAACGTAATTGGCGTAATGATATGCAGCCCCGGCAACTTGATCAATGGATTGGACAATGAAACATTGGATGTCAGAGGTACGTCTTCATTCTGGGGTGAAACAAATTATGCAATGCACAACAATCTTGTCAAATCACTAAGAATGTTACAAAACAAAGACGGAACAAAATTCCCGTTGATTGCCGAGATGTGCAGCAGTTCTGTGCAAACAGAGCAGATGAAGGATTTGTTTATGATGACAGACTTGAAGGATATATTGGATATACCAAATGTGGCAACTGCCGAAACTTACAAGCAGGCATGGCAAGCGGCAAAATCTGCCGACTACAATAACAAGGTCTGCATTTATCTGTCGGCGGGTTCGCTGTCCAATTCCAAGTTTGCTCCCTATTTCGGCGTAATTTTGGACATTGGCGACTATACGCCCAATCCCTGAGTAACAACTTCACAAAACATTGCCGAAAAATTTGGCAACAAAAAACAAGGCTTCCTCGGCGAGGGAGCCTTGTTGTTTTAATTTTTTCCGACCAAACGTGCGGCGGTCGGTTGCAGGCTGCTGCGCTGACGCAACCGCACCCTAATGCGGTACGGACTGTAATTCCGTTCGTTCGTAAAATGAGTACGCACACCCGCAATAGTGTTGTCTGTAAATGCCGTATTTTTTGCACAGCCGTATACTTTCGTTGTAGCCGCCCTGTTTTTTGAAGTCGGTGGGCAGCCACTGCAACGTCGCGGTTTGCAAACTCAACCCTATTTCGTTGAGCAAACGGCTGTTTTTGTAGGGCGAAACGGTAAGAGTTGTTGCAAAGTAGTCAAAATTGTTTTGTTCGGCATATTTTTTTGCGTCGTCAAGTCGCAGCTCGAAGCACTTGGTGCAACGTGTGCCTCCTTCGCGTTCTTTTTCCAATCCTTTTGCCGCCGCAAAAAAACGTTCGCTTCTTTGGGGTTGAACAACCGTTTTGAGAGGAACAAGCGGCTGTATTTCAAATTCGCCGTTGTTGACGAGAGACGCAAGTTTTTTTACTTCTTGCAGACGTTTTGCCCATTCTTCCGTATCCGTAATATTGTCGTTTGCATAGTAAAGCGTGACGTCAAATGCGTCTATAAGGCGCGTCAGGCATGCTGTGGCGCAGGGTGCGCAACACACATGTAACAGCAGTTTGGGCGGACGCGATTTGTCGGTGCCGCGTTTTATTTTTTCAAATTCCTTGTCGTAATTGATGTCCATTTTTTCGATTGTATCAAACCGATTTTTCGGTTTTCGGCGCGCAGTTCTTGTTGTCGTTGCTTTCGCAAATAAAGCGTGATGCTGAAAACGTTATTCCTTATTTCGTATTCTCAGCGGAATACCCAAGCGCTTTGCGAGTTTCCGACATTCCGCAATATCGTCGTTTCCGATGCTGTCCACAACGGAAAATATCACATTGCCGCCCCGTTCTTTGCATTTTTGGGCAAAGTCCAACATCGCGTCAAAAGCGCGCTCTCCGAAACAACTGCGGCAATGCTTTTGATATTTTTGCGCATTACATTCGTTGAGAGATACGTTTATCGTATCGCAGCTTGTAACGATAACGTCCGTAACGTCGCCGTTGTAAATGAGATTGGTTTGTCCGTTGGTATTTATGCGGGTGGTTTTGTCTACGCAATGCAAATAACTCGCCACTTCATCCAGCGCTTCGAGGTTGTATGTCGGTTCTCCGAATCCGCAAAATACCACTTCGTCGTCGAAATCGTCGAGATTTAGCGGCAGTTGTTCTATTACGTCCGCGGCGGTGGGCTCGCGAGCTATCCACAGCGTGGTGTTCCCCATCCCTTTTCGTCCTTGACGTATGCAAAAATCACAGTTGTTTGAACAGCGATTTGTCAGATTGATGTAAATTTTGTTGTTTAGTATGTAAACGTAATTATCCATAAGCGTTTGCAAAAAATATTACTTTTCGATATAATTTTTGATTTTTCCAAAGTATTTCAATGTGTTTTCGCGGATTTGCGCTTCCATTGCGGCGACGTCCGTTCCGTAGGTATCGGCAAGTTTTTTTACCACGAGAGGTATATTGAGCGGTGTGTTCACGCGTCCGCGCAGAGGCTCGGGCGACATATACGGGCTGTCCGTTTCGGAAAGTACGCGATCTGGCGGAATTGCGTGCAAAACCTCTTCTTTGCGAGCATTTTTGAAGGTAATGGCTCCTCCGAAAGAAAAGTAGTGCCCTTTTGCCGCCGCTTGCCGCGCAAATTCGGCGCTTCCGCCGTAACAATGCCACAATACGCCATGATTGATATGTTTGTTTTGTGCGCGTAAAATGTCCCATGCGTCGCCGTATGCGTCTCTCACGTGCAATGTCAGAGGCAACCCGAATTTGTCCGCAAGTTCTATCTGTATGGCAAATACGTCCCGTTGAATATTTCTGTCGGACAAATCGTAGTAATAGTCAAGTCCTATTTCTCCAACCGCGACAACTTTGGGCAGCGTTGCCAATTCCGTCATTTTGGCGATAAAATTGTCGTCAAAAGATTTGCTGTCATGAGGATGCATACCCACTGTGGCAAAAACGGGTTCGTATTTTGCTGCCAATTCTACGCCCGCAAGCATAGAGGGCATATCGCAGCTGTTGTTTATCAAAATTTCTATTCCCTGTGCCGTGCAGTCGTGCAAAATTTGTTCGACGTTTTCTTTGAGCTTCGGATCGTCGAGGTGCAGATGGCTGTCTATCATTATCTGACTTCCTTACCGTCGCCTATTTCTCTCTCGGGAGTGACAAACACAACGCTTTTGCCGTCCGCCGCGCACAAAATCATGCCGTTGGATTCCACTCCGCGTATTTTTGCGGGTTTGAGATTCGCCACAAGCACAACCGTTTTTCCGACAAGGTATTCGGGCGAGTAGTGCTGTGCTATTCCGCTTACCACCTGACGTACCTCGTCGCCCGCTTGCAGCTTAAATTTCAGCAATTTGTCGCTTTTTGCCACTTTTTCGCAGGAAAGAACCTTTGCGGTTATCAATTTTATTTTGGCAAAGTCCTCAATTGTTATTTGCGGCGTTTCCGCTTGCGCTTGTTCGACGGGCTGTGATTGTTGTTGCGCCAATTTGTCCAATTCTTTCAGTTCGCTGTTTATGTCAATGCGGTTGAACAGATTTTCTCCTTTGTTCACAGTCACGCCGGCTCCTATTCCGCCAAAGCGGACAAGTCCTTGAAAGTCCGTCGGATGTTGCAAGCCCAATTTATCGAAAATCCGTGCCGAGGTGTCGGGTATAAAGGGCGTAAGCAACGTAGCGGCAAAACGTATACATTCGGACAATACGTACATTACCGTGGCAAGCCTCTCCCTGTCGTTGTTTTTGTTGAGTACCCAGGGCATCGTTTCGTCTATATATTTGTTGGCGCGCTGAATAATTTTGAAAATGTCTCCCAGTGCGTCGGGCGCGGAAAGATTTTCCATATCCGTGCGTACTTTGTCGAGTGTCTCTTCGCAAAGAGCGATCAATTCTTTGTCCGTTTCGCAATATTCGTTCGGTAGCGGAATCACTCCTCCGAAGTACTGAGTCACCATAGCGGTTGTGCGGCTGACCAGATTGCCGAGGTCGTTTACAAGATCGGAGTTTGTTCGGGTCAGAAGCGCTTCGTTGGTGTAGGTTCCGTCGCTGCCGAAAGGTATTTCGCGCAGCAGGTAGTAGCGTATTACGTCCGCGCCGTAGCGCCCCGATGAGCCCCACCACTTCGCCCG
>CANQGD010000045.1 GCA_947601445.1 uncultured Clostridia bacterium
GGCTTCATCCACTTTCATATCCTCCGGTACAGGCGTGACCGTCCGTTGCGTAGGTTGACCGTCTGCAACCTCGGATATTTGAGTCGGCATGGTGATCTTGCCTGTGGGTGTGTACGCTGTTTGTGTTGGTACAATGCTGTGTTCGGGTCCTACCGTTTCAGTCTGATAGGGAGGTAGGGCAAATGCAATCGAAGGCATGGCAAACGTTGTTATTGCCGCTAACACAAGTATTGCTAATACTATATACCACCGTTTCACAAGGAAACCTCCGTAACTTGCTTGAAAAATTTTTGCCTTGGTTGGTTACTTGATGCCGGAATGCGCCATGGTGTCCATAACCTTGCTCTGCATGCAGATAAATATGATAAGGTTGGGCAAAAACATGATAAGCGCACTTGCCGCCGTGATACCCTGCGTCACCGTAGAACTGGTGCTTGAAGAGAATGTCGTGATGTAATATGCAAAGGTTTTGAGACTTTCGTTGTTAAGATACAACGTAGAAGCCTCCACATTGCCCCAAGCGGATTGGAAAGACAAAATTGCCACTGTGGCAAGCGCCGGACGCACCATTGGGATTATCACGCGGAACAAAATAGTCCATTCCCCTGCGCCGTCCATCTTTGCCGCCTCTATCAAAGGATCGGGAATCTGATCCACAAACTGTTTTAGCAGGAACACACCTATCGGCATGGCAATTATCGGCAAAATGTTGGCAATAAACCTATCCACCAAACCCAAATTAACAATAATGATAAATCGAGGAATGGACACGGCAATAGGCACGAACATCAATGCCAATGTATTGATTTCAAACAGAACATTGCGTCCGCGGAAGTTCTTTTTGGACAGCACATATCCTGCGGAAACTGCCAGAAAAATGCTTATCACCACCGTCAACAACGTTACGATAACGGAGTTGAACAGATAACGAGATGCCGGCACGGAAGAACCTGCCATCAACTCGAACAGCGCTTTGTAGTTATCCCAAGTCGGATTTTTCACAAAGAAGCTGGGCGGGAATTTGAACAACTCGTCAGCCGGCTTGAACGCCGTGGTAAAAATGTAAATTATAGGCAAAACCATAAACACGGCGAACGGCAGCAAAATGATGTAAAATTTTAGCTGACTGATATGAAAATGCTTTGGGTTTATTTTTTTACCTTGAAATGAAGCCATAAACTAAACTCTCCTTATCAGTCTTTTTCCGTGAGTATTGCACGCACGATTTTGGAAAGCAGGTATATCAACAGCAACAGCACTACCGAGACAGCTGCTGCGTAGCCCATTTCGTAACGGATGTAGCCGTAGTCCTCGATGTGATTTACCATCAATTGCCCCGCATAGTTGGGCGTGGGGTTAGAGCCGGAAAGCTGTACTCCGATTGCGCCCGCCTGGAAGGTGTTAACCACCGCCATAACAGCGCCGAACAGCAATTGCGGCTTCATGGAGGGCAACGTTACGTACCAAATTTCCTGAAAACGATTCTTCATTCCGTCCATATACGCCGCTTCATACAGTTCGGGGTCAATGTTCAAAATACCCGAAAGCATTGCCAAAAATCCAACGCCCATGCTGGACCATACCGTGACAACTATCATTATCGGCATCAGGTATTGCTCGCTTTGCAACCATTGAATAGCCTCCGAAATTACTCCCCATTTAAGCAGTATTGCGTTAAGGTAACCGTTTGGGTCGCCCGAGAAGATCGTCGTCCACACCACCTGCATTGCAACGCCGGCGGTCAAAGAAGGCGAATATATGAGCAATGCCAAAATAGTCCGCGGCAACTTAGGTATCTGTGCCAACATCCACGCCAACAAGAAACTGAGCAAATAACCCGTGGGACCGGCGATAAGTGCAAACTTAATAGTGTTGGGCAACACTTTTTGCATAAACTCCTCATCGGCGGTAAGCAGACGAATGTAATTTGTAAAACCCACAAAATGCGGCGAGCTGATACTGTTGAAATCGGTAAAGGACAGCCCGATCGCTATCACCACCGGCAACACTATAAACACCACGAATGAAAGTATGTACGGAGCGATAAGCAGTGCCGTTGTGAAACCGCTTCGTTTGCCGCCTATTTTGCTTTTTTCTTTAAGCTCTCGACGCGTTGGCAACCCTGCGCTTTTTTTCTTTTCTATTGTTGCTTCTTTCATTATCGGTCCTCCGTTCAGCTCTTGCCGCGCTTGTACGCTTCTATATCTTCAAGCGTAGTAAGTTTGTACGGTTTTACAAGTTTGCCATCCTGTACGTAGCCGAATTCCTCCAACTTGCGCATCAGTTCTTTATCTATTTTTGTTACTGCGTTTTCCACGGCGGAACGTGTGTTCTGTCCGTTGATTACGATGTTATTCCAAGCGTTACTCAACTCACGCTCCAACATATACCAACCGGGAACCTTCGGTATCTCTCTTAACCACTTCCACTGTTCCAGAATGACACGTTTGTCCTCGGTGGAGAAAGCAACGGAGTTGTTAAATGCTTCTACATTGGCGCTGTTCCAAATGTACGCCTTACCGTAAAGCATAGTGAGGCGGTTCATAAACTCCGTTTGCACCTCCGCACCGGACCACCATTTTAGCAATTCCCAACCGGCGTTGTCTTTGGCTTGATCGCCGCTTTTCATCAACGTCATGGATGTTGCGCTGCCCGTTTGCCAGCGTTCCACAACACCTTCGTCGTTTTTGACTCCCGGCGACAGAGCAACGCCCCACTTGCCGGAAATTTCAGGTGCGGCAATGCTCAGACGAATGTATGTATCGAATGTAGAAATACCTATCGGCAAACTGCCGTTGCGGAAGTTGTCGAAGAAGTTGCTTATTTGTTGCGGCAGACCGTACAACGTGTACAGTTCCGTCATCAATTTAATAGCATTGAGGCTGTTTTCCTCTGCGATAGTTGTTCGAGTAGCGTCATCGCTGAACAGATTGCCGCCATATTGGTATATAAACGGCGCCGTTGTCATAATGGACTTGCTTGCCGTGGAACTGCTCAGCGGGATATAGAAGTTTAATCCCAACCGCTGCAATTCGGGCAAAATGCGTATGACGTCATCCCAAGTGTCGGGCAAAGGTATCCCGTAACGATCGAGTACGTCTTTGCGATAGTACATCACGTAAAAGTCCTGCGTTTCGGGCAGAGCCAATCCGCGTCCATCTGCGATAAGCGAGATTAGTGCTCCGCTGCTGAAACGTGAAATTACTTCTCCGTAATCGGGAAACTGCGTGAGGTCCACCGTAAGGTCTCTTATACCCATTTCATAGGGAAGCCAGTTGGAAATTCCCATTACCGCATTGGGAGAGATATTGGCGGCGTTGCTCAGTATCAATTTACCTTCGTCTGCCAAAATCGAGAATCTGACGTTGTAGCCTGTACGTTGACGGAAATCGCTTGCATCGAACAATTGCTGCATCAAATCAACATATTGACGGCTGCGTGCCACCCAAACCTCTATTGTGTCGTCATCGCTTCCGACAACTGAATAGTCGGTAACAAAACTGCGGAAGAACTTTTTGACTCCTTCCCAAAAGCTGAAAAATCCGCCGCGATGTTTTAACCCCGTATCGCCGCCTGCCGAATACACAACAAGCTTATCCAGATTGAGAGGAGTGTTTTCGATGTCGCTGCGAGCGTTGGCAAGGGTTTGAACAATGGAACCGCTGCCCTCTGAAAGTTGTGCATAGTTATTGGCAATATTGCGAGGTTTTTCCAACAAGCCCTCGATAGCGTTAATAGCAGCCTCGAAATATATGATAGCCTGATAGTTAACTTCCTCTGTACCGTTGATACCGCGCATCACATCGCTCAGTTCATAGAGTTGATCGCGTATTTCGGTCAGTCTGTCCACTACTCCCGGGTAATCGCTATCGGGATTCCATTCTCTGTCGTTATCCTGGATGGTACCTGCAATTTTTTTGAGGTCCAAATAAATTTCATTGAGATCGTTGATGGAGTCTGTAAGCTCATTAAGATGACTTGCAGTCATACTGCCGTCTATTTTTACAGACAGCAAGTGCTTACCCTGAGTAAGATAAACTTCATACGCCTCACCGGTAGAACGGTCATGCAGTGTTTCCGTCATATAACCGTCACCGTTCACAAACGGGTAACGCAGCAATTCGCAAAAGGGCGTAACTCCGTCTATCATAATTTTGGCAAAGGTCACGCGGTTGGCATTTTCATTGCTGTAATTGAAACAAATGTTGTACATGCCCGCCTTTTCCACAGAAATCTCGTAGGTAAGCGTTTGAGTGGGAGAAGTCATACCCGACATTGTATTTAGGGGCGAATTGTATGTCTCATAGGGCGTAACATTCACATCCGCGGCATATGTTGGGACAATGGATGTGCTGTTTTTACTGTAAACGTGTTCCGCTTCCACAGGGCAAGTGCCGCTGCCTGCCCCTTGCGGGTATGACTTGACATAATCCTCATAGCTTGCGGGTAATTTTTCCGCACGAAGAGAAATGTCGCCCACCAACAGCTCACCCGCCGTAATAACAGTGAACCGAATGATGTTTTGCCCTTCGTTGAAGGAGTACACAGGTGCGATTGCCGTAAGAGAATCATACTCATACAGCGGCGTACTAATCTGCCAATTATCCAATTTTTCCTGCGTGGGAACGATCTCGTTGCCATAGCTGTCTTTGTCGAAAATTTCCGACTTGTTGTGCCAAAGCGCTTTAAGCCCCGACCGCTCGGAAACGACCGTACCGTTAACAGTTATTTCCACTTCGCTATCCGAAAGTCCGTTGTGCAAAATGTACCAATCGGCATAGATGGCAAGTTTGTCTGCCTGACTAAGCGTTACCGTATATTCGACACTGTCGTTTTCGCCCAATAGCACCGCTTCGTGATCGTAACCGTGCAATTCCCCCGGTTCCGTCACAACGGTACCGCCATCGGTAGAAACAAACGTTGCGAGAACGTTTTGTTCTGTTGCGGATTGCTCCACATCGGCAAAGTCATTGCTTGCGGAAAAATCGTACACCACGCCTTTGCAACCCACCAACAAAAGGATAGATGCAGTCAATATAAATGCAAGTAGCGCGATTAATGCTTTTTTCATAGCCTATTCCTTGTTTTTTGTGCGCAAAGCATTGATAGAATCAATCGTTACACAGCCGAAAGGGTCGCAAAGCGTGTTGCGGCCCTGTAAAGCCAATATCAGTTGTACTTATTTTCGTATTTGCTAACAGCATTATTGTACTGTTTATTGGCAAGATCGTTGATGGCGGTTGCACGTTGCGGCGTGAAGTCTGTATTCATACCGCTCCAACATGCGTCCAAAAATTGTCCTATATTGGAGTTGGTTGCTTCGGTACCGTCCGCCAATGTGATGGGATAACCCGTCATTGCGTTCCATCTTGCTCCGCCGTAACCGGGTACAACTTTAACGCCTTCGATTATTGCGTCGTTCAGCCTGTCATACATTTGCTTTACTCCGTCCACCGGATAAATATCAAAGTATTTGTCCACAGTGGCTTCGTCCGTTGTCATAGGCAGCGTGTTGGGAACTTCACCTTCGCCCGCCAACTCGATACGCTTGGAGATACCTGCCGGATCAAAGCTCATCCATTTAGCAAACTTGTATGCCAGCTCGGGGTTGGTTGTATCCTTATAAATGGATACGTAGTCGCCGATAAGTATCGAGAAAGATTCTGTGCGCTTGTGCTCGGCTTCGGAGTTGCTCACGTACGGTATACCTATGAATTCCACATTGAAATCGCCGTTGTTCTTTTTGAGCATATCTGGCGCCTCATAACTTTGTCCCCAACGGAACGCTACCTTACCGTCGTTCCACGCCTTAACAACGCCGCCGCCTTCCTCGGCAAAATATTTAGACCACGTAGGAGATTCCGCTGTTTGCTCCGTCATTCCGTCGAATGTTAAGTGTTGACTGCGGAAGTCTTTTGCCTCGGCAATGCCGGCTGCAAATTCCGATGAATCCAAATGATATTGGCTGCCGTCCCAGGTGTAGAACCCCAAATCTTTATTTACAGCAGACGGATACCACAAGAAAAGGTCACTTTCGCTGTTCAATCCTATAATGCCGTGGTTATCGGCATCTGCGGTGATCTGCTTAACGGCATCCTTGAACCATTCATATGTGTAGTTACCGTCCTTGGGCAGTTCCAATCCTTCGTTTTCCAACAGCGTTGTATTCACAAAGAACCCTTCCATGTGCATTTGGAATGGGATTGCATAAATACCGCTTTTATAATGCACCGCCTCTTCGATTGCTCCGGGAATTTTCGCCCAATCGGGGTCGTTCTTGGAAAGATCGGTGAGGTCCAAAGCATATTGTGCATTAAGCACATAGTTGGTGTTGCTTATCATAAATACATCCGGAGCGTTGCCGCGTGCGATAGCTGCGGTAAGTCCGTCATCATAACCTGTGGAGCCAATATCCAACAGTTTGATCTTCACATTGTTGGCTTTTTCAAATTCCTGCACCATCTGACGTTCTACGTTGTTGAGCGCCTCGGTGCCGAGGTTCCAGTTGGCGTATACAAGATCGTACTTTTCCTTGCAGGCGGTAACCATTGTGACCGCTGCCACAAGAATCAGCACCAACGCCAAAACAATAGCTATTTTTTTCATAGAGTCCTCCTGAAAATAGTTTGTGTAATTCGATTAGTTACAATGTTACCGTGATTTTGTGGACGCCTTCGCCCAAATCGGGAATCACAAAACCCGAAATTTCTTTTCCGTCCGCCGTTATCGACCGTTTACCGGTGCGACGTACTTCAATAAGATAAATGCCTTTGCGGAACTCACGTCGGTAATCAAATCCCTGCCAATTACTCGGTATGCACGGATCAATGACCAGACCGTTGTAGCTTGCACGTATACCGAGAATATAATTTACGGCAACGCGGTGCAGCCACTGAGCCGAACCAGAATACCAACTCCAACCGCCTTTCCCGAAGTAAGGCGCAATGGGTCCGTCGCTGTTACCGGGCAAAACGTAAGGTTCGGACTTGAAAGAGTCTATATCTTTGCCGCGGTTGGGCGGGCAAATACCGCTGTACGCCTTATAGGCGGTTTCGGCGTCGCCCATCAGCGAAGCAGCCCACACTGCCCATGTAGCCGCATGCGTATATACACCGCCGTTTTCCCTCAAACCGGGAGCATATCTGGTAATGTAGCCTACTTCGCAATTGGGTTTGCAGTATTCGGGTGAAAGCAACAATGCACCAAAATCTTTTAATAGATATTTTTTCACCGATTCCATTGCCTTTTGCTTGCGATCCTGCGTAGTAATGTCACTGATGACCGCCCACAACTGCGGGTTGAGGAATATCCTGCCCTCTGTATTTTCTTTGCTACCCAACTTTTCGCCCAAGTCGTTTGTAGCTTGCAAAAACCACTCGCCGTCCCAACCGTATTTATTAAAGTCTTCTTTGAGCTGTTTGCCGCGCCGCACAAGAGTATCTGCAAAATCGCTATCGCCACGCAGCCGTGCAACAGGTTCGAACCGAGTGATAATGTAATACAAAAATTCCGCCACCCAAAAACTTTCGCCTTTCATACCGTGTCCGACTGCGGACAATCCATCGTTCCAGTCATGCGCGCCCATTAAAGGAATACCGCGCGGGCTGAAATTAGAAAGACTGTGGCAGATTGCAGCCTTGCAATGATCGTAAATATCGGCACTGCCGCCATCCAGCCAAGGTACATCCTTTGATAAAATATCTCGCGTACCTACCTCTTCCATATACTGCAACACAGCAAACGGCAACCACAAAAAGTCATCCGAACAACTCGTGCGCGGACCGGCGCCGTTGTATGTAAGCCACCAATGCAGCACATCGCCCTCGCGGAACTGCTTTGTAGCATGCAGAAGTATCTGTTTTTCCGTAATGGCAGGATCGGTTTCCAACGCGATCAGGCTATCTTGAAGCTGATCGCGAAAACCTATGCCGCCGCTTATTTGATAATAGGCAGCCTTTGCCCACATACGGCAGGACAACGCCTGGTACTTACACCAATAGTTG
>CANQGD010000046.1 GCA_947601445.1 uncultured Clostridia bacterium
CTGAGTGACTGGACTTGAACCAGCGACACCTAGACCCCCAGTCTAGTGCGCTACCAAACTGCGCTACACCCAGATGCTTTATTATTGTACAACAAAAGCGCAAAAAAATCAACAACTTAGCAACAAATATTGCAAAGCATTTTGCGTCTGTATCAAAAGCGTCGTCTAATTTGGCAAAAAAGGCGACTTTTGTTCATTTTTCATTCGAATAGGTATTGCAAAAACACATTATTTATTGTATAATATCAAATAAGACAGTTTATATTTTATATATTACGGGATTAGTAGTTTTGTTCGTTTCGAAACTTTCTTTGTGCCTCGCCGAGGTGCGCAAACCAACGTCGCCGTGTTTGCAACATCTTTTTGCAAAACAACTGTCAAGCGACACATATTTTCTCATTATTTTGCGCATCGTCGCAAAAAACGTTTCAGGAGTTTAAAGTGAACAAAAAATACGTATTTATGGCTTTGGTGCTCGTGGCGATATTATCGCTTACGGTTTTTGCCGCATGCACGCCGAAAAAGCAAAACGATTCGGCAAATGGAGTGATAGACATCTACGCTATCAACGATTTCCATGGCACCGTGGACAACATGCCCAGAGTGGCCGGATATCTTGCCGCTCGCAAAAAAGAGGGCGCAATAATTCTCAATTCGGGAGATATGTTTCAAGGTTCGATGGAATCCAACAGTAATTACGGAAAACTTCTTACCGATTGTATGGCTGTGGCGGGTTTTGACGAAATGACCTTCGGCAATCATGAATTCGATTGGGGGTTGGACAATCTTCGCACCCTCTCGCAGGAAAGCGGAGTACCCTTTCTCGGGGCAAATATCTACAATTGGGATCGCGAAACCGGTTGGGGAGAATTTGCCGACGATCTTGCCGACGAATATATCATAAAACAGTTGAGCAACGGTATTAAAGTGGGTGTGATAGGCGTAATAGGGCAGGATCAAATCACTTCCATAAGTTCTCAATTGGTGCAGACAATCGGATTTAAGGACCCGTTGCCGATAATTCGGGAACTTTCGACCGAGCTGCGCGAGCAAGAGGACTGCGACGTTGTCGTCGTCAGCGCACATGCCGGACCGCAAGACATTGTGGGAGAAGCAGAGGACTACAAAGAGCCTTCTACCACGGCGGACTTGGAAAAATATGTAGACGCTGTTTTTTGCGCGCATACTCACGCCGAACAGAATTATCTTGTAAACGGATTGCCGTTCCTTCAAGGAAAACGCTACGGCGACTATGTTTCGCACTTGAAATTGCAACTGAACAACGGTAACGTCGAAATAAAGGTGCAGGAAAATGTTCCCTATTCCAAACTGAAAGACGTCGATACCCAAGTTGAAAACAAAGTGGAAAATCTGATAAATAATTCTAATATTAAAATAGAAGAAGAACGCAATCAGGTACTTGCCAAATTGAACGGCGGTCTTAATTCCGCCACGGCAATTCCGCGTTTGGTGTGCAATGCGATAGCGGATTACGCCGAACAACAGGGCTATACGATAGACCTCGCAATAGTCAACAATGCGCGCAATTCTCTTTCGGCAGGCGAAGTTACCTATTCGGATTTGTACGAAGCCATTCCGTTTGACAACGTGGTGTACATTGCCAAAGTGTCCGGCGCGGAAATAATAAAGGAAATGGGATATTCGGGACAAAGCATGTGGCGAGTCAGCGGACGCGCTATTGAAAACAAAAAAACTACCTACTACTATGCGGCGATAATCGACTATCTGCTTTACCATCAAAATTCCAACCGCAACTACAACTATTTCCCGTCCGCGTTCGAAAGCGGTTTCGAACCAATTCCGTTGATCAAGGAAGGAGTTCAAAGTTACAATTATCGGTTGATCACGCGCGACTTCTTGTTGAAAAAACAAAACATCAATGCCGATTTGTATACCAAATCCAACGTCAATACGGATGCAGGTAAGCTTCAAAGCGCAGTCGATTTGCCTGTTGTACCCTATACGTATGAAACTTCCGCCGCAAATGTCGAAACGACTTTTGCAAACAGCGGATTTGCGTTTAACGTCTATGCAATTGTGCCGGAACTATTTGCCGAAGGTTCGTTGCAGAGACAGTGGTAACGGCTGTTTAAGTTTTGCAAAAAAAGCGTAAAAAAACACATATCGCAAAAACAAACGGGAACCGTCGTGTTTGAGACGGCTCCCGTTATTGTTAAAGAAAACTTTGCAAATAAATTTTTGATTTGACGATCGAGCGAATTTTGGTTTTCGTCAGGTTTTGTTGAATAACAGTAAAAAAGCCGCCGTATTGGAACGGCGGCAACTTTGTCGAAATTGTTTTACAGTTTCAATTTTTCCCACACGCCAACGTCGTCTCTGTGTGTGGAAATAGGCGTTATACTGATGTATCCGTTCATTACCGAGTCGGTGTCCAGCGTAAAATCCGTGCCTATCTGGTATATGCTGTATCCTTCCTGAGTGTACAAACCGTCTCCCTTCTTTACAAATTCATCGGTAAAGTAGGGGCCGCCCTGCTTTGTCCACTTGATTCCTTTGCTGTGCAGCGGCACGTTTACGTTAAAATGACTGCAATGTGCAAACAAATCGTGTTTTACTATATATTGCCAAATTTCGTCCAATTTGGCTTCCGCCTCGTCAAAGGAAGTCGGGTCGGTGGAAAAGGCTATTCCTCGGCAACCGCGCAGCGCCGCTTCGTAAATGTTTGCAACGGTTCCGCTGTACAGCATATCTTCTCCCATATTGAAGCCTTTGTTTATGCCCGAAAGCACCAAGTCGTAGTGAGTTTTCAGCCCGAGAGTCCCGAATCTGACGCAGTCTGCCGGAGTAGAGTCTACTATGTATGCTTTTATTCCTTCCAAAAAAGGAGTTTCGGCAACGGTTATCGGATCGTGAATATTTATTGCATGGCTTTTTGCGCTTTGTTGCATGGCAGGGGCGCATACCGTCACGTCTCCCATACGTTTTGCCCAATTGGCAAGAAAAAGCAACCCTTCGGATTGTATTCCGTCATCATTTGCAACGAGAATTTTCATAGCCACCCCTTGTTTTCTGCCTTGAAACGCGAAACCATTTTGTCCCCGTCGGCAATCATATTTGCAATGTCCTTTTTGTTGTGTAAAGTTGCGCCGCAGGTAAACTGATGTCCTCCTCCGCCGTATTTTTCCGCCAATTCGTTTATGGGCATAAATCTGCTTCTCAACCTGACGCGAACGGTACCGTCCGCCATATCGATGAACGCCAATTGAGAAATACAGCCCTTTATGTATTTGAGATAGCTGATAGCCTCGCTTGCCTGTTCCGAAGTGAGTGCAAATCTTTTTTGCATTTTTTTGTCCACGTGCAGGTACACAAGTCCGTTAGTCGTCGTTTTCATGTGTTGCAGCACGTATGCTTGAAATTTCAATTGCGAATAATCTTCAAGGTACAAATGAGCATATAATGTGTCTATATCAACGCCGAAGTCCAACAGCATTCCCGCTATACGCAACGTGTCTCCCGTTGTCGCCTCATATCTGAAACGACCGCTGTCCGTCACCAATCCGCAGTATATGTAAGTTGCCGCTTCTTTGTCGAGTTTCAGTTCGTCACTGAACGTTTGGTAAAAATCGGCTATCATTTCGCAACAGGATGAGCGCCAATCTTCCACCCAACTCACGTCGCCGTATGGCTTGATATTTATGTGATGGTCTATTTTTATTATTTCTTTTACCAAGTCGGTGCGGCTGTTGCTTATTCTGTCGGGAGTTGCCGTATCCGTCACTATCAGCAATGCGCCCTCGTATTCGCTGTCGGGCAATGCGTCGTCATCCGGACCGAGAAACGCCAGATAGTCGCTTTTGTCCTCCGTCTGCACGTATATTTTTTTGTCGGGAAAGCTCAACCGCAGCATAGCGGCAAGCCCGCGCGACGAACCTATTGCGTCGCCGTCCGGACGTACATGGCGTGTAATGATTATTTTGTCATATTCTTTTATTTTATCGAGAATTTTTTGCATTGTTTCTTTTTGATTCATTTTAATCACCTCTGTGCAGAGATTTTATGTCCTCTATCATATTCATTGCCGTATCCCAATTCGGCACGGTAGCTCCGCTGGCTTTGGCGTGTCCCCCTCCGCCGTATTTTACCGCAATCGGGTTTATATTGTATTTTTTTGAGCGCAATTCACAAAGTATACCCTGTTCGGTCTCGGTAAAGTTTACCCAACTGTCCACTCCGCGAATATCCGACATTGTGCCTACCATTCCGCGCGATATGGAAAATGCGTCCGTATCGTATTCCGTCGTGATGCGATCCAAATCTTCTTTTTCGGTGGCGATGTATGCAACCCCGTCCCCGGCAAATTGTATTTTGAGCGTATACTGTGCGCGCAATTGAATGTTGCGATAATCGTCGGCATATAGTTCGCAATATATTTCGTTTGGGTCAAAGTCCTGCTCCGTCAAAAAGGCTGCCAAGCGAAACGTGCGGCTGTTTGCGGAGTCGTATCTGAAACGACCGCTGTCCGTTACCATTCCCGTAAACAACGATTTCGCGGCAAGACTGTTCAGTTTCAATCCCGTTTCAAGCGCGAATTGAGCAAGCAGACCGCAACAGCTTTCAAATGTGCTGTCCACAATATCCACGTCGCAAATATCTTCGCAAAATATGTGGTGATCGAATCTCAGCGTAGCGGCGGCGGTGGTGTACCTGTTGTCGCTTATCATAAATTTTGCCGAGGTATCCAACACGATTGCCAACGCGTCGCGATAGGTTTCGTCGGGAATATCCTGCGGTTCCCACCCCTCCATAAACGCATATCGACGCGTTCGATCGCCGACTATATAGATGTTTTTTTGCGGAAAGTTCTCGTTGATGAGCGCCTTCAAACCTATTTGACTGCCAAGCGCGTCTCCGTCCGGATTGCTGTGGCGATGAATAATTATCGTATCGTATTTTTTTATTAGTTCCAGCGCTTTTTCAAACATTTCCACCTCTGATAAATATTATTTCCGAATTTTTATTTTAACATATTTTATCTCTTACGTCAATACGCTGAAAATTACACGCAACAAACGTTTTTTTGTATAAATGTCTGTGCGGCGAGTGCAATCGATCGGTTTGCGCTTTATCGCATTGTCATAATAATTTAATTTGTAAATAGACACAAATATTTTTTTTCGACTATCGGCGTCTTTCGGCTTTTTTTGTCGTTATTTTCAAATGTTTTACAATATTTTACAAAAAATACGATAAATAATTTCATCAAAAGATTTTTTCTCGCAATTAAAAAAAAGCGCATAAAAAATGCGCAGTAAATGTAGAAAAAGACAAAATTACAGGCTGTTCAAAAAATTGTTAAGCAAATATTTCTGTTCGTCGGTCAGCTTAGATAAAATATCTCGGTTTTCTTGATCCAACGAAAAGAAATCGATATAAGAAATTCCGAGCCCGAAACACAGATGCCCCAGATATTCCACCGTCGGACAAACTATGCCGTTTTCCACTTTGTAAATATAAGTGGGCGATACTCCGGAATTGTTCGCAAGCGCATTTTTGGACAGACCGGATTTTTTTCTGAAATAGCGTATTCTTTTTCCCACTTCGGTTGCGTTCATTATCGTCCTCCGAAAAGCAACTATAGTTTATATTTTATGTAATTTTTTTGACAAAATATAAACTATTGGGTTGACATTTTGAAACTATAAGGATATAATGGCGATAAAAAGAATTATTATGCGGTCAGATAGCGTGTGCGTTTAAAATTGTGTCCCGTAACGCTTTGCGGAGTGAGTCCGCGTCATGGCAAAAGTTCAGAAATGCCATTAAAAGTTATAAGAATATTGTAAAACAAGAAATTAGTCAAAGATGATCTTTGTCGGCATACAATCAACCGTCGCGGCTATCGATAAAAAGAACGGAAAGACGATCCGTTTGCCGCAAAAACCGTTTTTAGATAAACCTACCATCACAAAATATATCGAGGTTCTTATGCAACAACCCGTAACAATCAAAATAGAACGCGGCGACGCAGCCGTGGCAATTGTGGTAATTAAACTAAACGACGACGCTTCCGTTAATGTTGAACCCGTTCTGTTGCCCGCAGAAACGGCGGCGACCGTTGCCGAAGCAAGCATTAACTATCGCGGAGTGACCTATCCCACGGGTAAGCATCTCGAAAAAACGGCAGAACCAAAGGACGAACAGGGAACATTCGGTTTTGACCGCAGTTTTGTTGCGCGGTTGGCGCAATTGTCCGACGAATATAAACACAGTTACAGCGTATTGAAAAATTTACTGCTCGGCAGCGGCGCAAAATCACGTTTCAGTTGGAGATGGGAAACTTTCAAATTCGGCAAAAAAACCGTTGCTCGCTTCGAAACGAGAGGCAAAACTTTATGTTTGATGTTGCCGTCGGATTGCACGCCCTATCTGGGTAAAATTAATTGTGAAGACTGCGCGCAAAAACAAACCCCTTGTTTGTTTCGCGTCAGAAAAAAATTATTGCCGGAAATTGAACGCATGCTCAAACAGTTTTTGGAAAGTCTCGGAGCAACCGAAATACGCGGATATTCGCCGCAGGACTATTATTTGCCATACAAAAGCATGACAACGCTTGTTGCCGACGGTCTTGCGCGTTGCGACCACGAAAAACACATTTGGGAAAAGTAAAAAGCGGCAATTTGTATAAAAATTTAACGGGTGGGGTGTGTTCTTTTTTTAGGTATTTGTTTATACGGTTGAACGCACCCCTTTTGCAAAAAGAAACGACTTGAAGCGAGATTTCGTTGGGTCAACACAATAAACAAAACTCGTATTATAAAAATTTTTGTCGTGAAAAATACTCCGAGCGCATATGCGGCGTCAACATTCACCGACGCTCAGCGAATTACATTCGCCGTATGTAAAAAGGCGTCGCCGTTTCTAAACGACGTCTTTGGTGTTTCCCGTTTCGACTGCGATCAAGAGACAAAAAAGAAGTTTTCAAATTTGTTTTGCAATGTCGGCGCTGTTTCAAACTTTCGGCAGAGTTTAACGCGGTGTGACGGTTCTTGTAAAGGCGGCACGTACTTTTTCCGTATATCAATTGACTACACTTTGTTTTTGCGTTATAATATTTGAAATTGATAATCTTGTCGGCATATACGTAAAACCGATGCGGGTAACGGCAATGCGGTAGTGACTTTTCGCTCAATTCATACGAGGAAGACGAGGTTAAATCGGGCTCTTCCTTGGTAAACTTCGCGTCGTTTTTCTAGGCGCGTGTTGCGACAGAAATTTTATTGAACTGTTGTAAATGTAAACGCGACTTTGCTTTCAGAAGATTGCAATTTTTGCACAAACGGGCAAAAACAGCCGATTTTGGCAGTAAAATGGCTGTTTTGCACCAAGATTTGTGCTATTCAAAAAAGTTGGTTAAAATCTTGGTTAAAAAAATTTTCAATATGTTTCCGTAGTTAAATGGACATAACCCGGACCTCCTAAGCGAGTAGTCTATCCATACAAAACGGGCAAAAACAACAAAAAACAGCCGATTTTGGCAGTAAAATGGCTGTTTTGCACCAAGATTTGTGCTATTCAAAAAAGTTGGTTAAAATCT
>CANQGD010000047.1 GCA_947601445.1 uncultured Clostridia bacterium
TAGGCGCGCGGCGAAAGCGGGCGATGAGGCGGGGACGCTGAAGGGACTTGCCGAGCTTTATCAACTGTTTGCGGCGCAATATTCGTTGCAAAACGGCGACAGCATCGTCACCAAGGCGAAACTGTCGTATTGGCAGGAGGTGTTTGGCGGATATATCGGCGTCATTCGCAAAAACGGCTTGCGCGATAGGCGCGTGCAGAAGTTTTTCGGCTTGATCGACGATGCGGACGTACCGTCATTTGGAGATATTTTAAGCGGCAAAGTTATTGAACCGTTGCCACAGGTTCCCGTTGCCCCTAACGTGGATATTGCAGGCATTGTAGACGCGGAGCAGGTCGATCAACCGTCGGCTCCCTTGCAAATACAGCCCGTTGCGCCCGCCGTAACATTCCCAAATGTGCCCAACGAGCCAACATCCGATTTGCCGCAGCCGTCTACCGTGCAAGCCGATGCGCCCAAAATCGTTGCGGACGAGACTCCCGCGTTAACGGTGGCGGCGCCGACCTATACCCCCGACAGCTTGGAAAACTTTATTGGGCAACAACACATTGTAAAAGTGTTGCTCAAAGAAATTGCCATTGCCAAAGCACAAGGCAAGCGTCACCTTGATAATATTATGTTGTTGGGTAACCCGGGGCTTGGCAAATCCACATTGATGAAATTGATTGCCGCCGCCTTGGGCGTCAGGTTTGAGTGGATGGATTGCTCGCAGTATCGCAACAGTCGGCAATCAATGAAGGCGCTTCAAAACTTTTTTATCCGAATTGCGAGAGACAACGAACCTGTTGTTATGGGGTTTGACGAAATTCACTGTTTGCCGGAAGATTTGCAAGAGAGCTTGCTTACGCTGTTGGAAAGCAGAGTTTATGTTTCGCCGCCGGATATAAACGGCAATGTAAAGCGGATACCGATTGAAGAGTTTACATTTATTGCCGCCACAACTGACGACAACAAAGTAAAAAATACAATCAAAGACCGCTGTCTGCGGCTCAAATTTCAACTTGTAGACTACACAACAGACGAGTTGGCGCAGATATACAGAACAAAGATTTCTGCAAAAGGTATGACAATAACAGAGGAAGCAATACAAATTTGTATACCGCGTAGCCGTGGCTCGATACGTTATGTAAATTCTTTTGTAGACGGGTTGGAACGAGAACTTTACGATGCCAACGGTAACAAACTTTCCGCGCATATTAACCGCGAAACGGCGTTGAGATTTTTTGACGAACGCGGAATTGACGATATGGGGTTGGAAAACAAGGACCGCGAGATATTAAATGTACTTTGTGAAGCGACGGCGCCCATGGGGGCGGAAACTTTGTCGGCGCGCGTAGGGCTTGACCCCAAAAAGTACCTTTCCGAGTACGAGCCATATCTTATTCGCATTGGTTTTGTGGACGTTTCCGGCAGGGGCAGAAGTCTTACGGAAAAAGCAAAAGAGTACATGAATGTAAATTGATAGGTATATATATTGATTTGTTAAAGCAAAACAAGCCGTTACCCCTTTTTATTTTGGCAAAAGGATCAAATGAAACGTAAATGTATAAAAAACGAAAAATAATATACGCAAAGAACTATATAACAAGCGGATATTATAATATTTTTTAGGGGGGGGGTGAGAAACGTAAAATATATGAATCGTTGATTAAAGGTAGCGGCCTTTTTTGACATCCTGTATATACCGTCGTATCACATAAATTTTACACAGAAGATAAAAAAACAAAATACTGAAAAGGAGAAAAAAATGTCAATTGATTTACTAATTAGTTATTTAAAACAAATACTCACGCGGGTGCCAAAAAGTGATGAATATGATAATGAGTATATTTCTAACTTATTGTCTTCTACAATTCATGACTTACAAGATTTCAATAATTTATATGGTAACAAACCTGTAGAAAAATCAGTGAGTAGACTGGTTGAACACATGAATACGGATTTTGCCAGACCAACAATTAGTTGGGCTCGCAGCTTATTCAACGCTGTGTCGGATATGATCAAGGCACAATCCCCTAAAACCAGTAAGGCAAGACGTGCTTTCATGAAATATATAGACGGAGAAACTGCCACAAATTGGGCAGGTATAATTTCTACCTTTTTACTTTTTATCTCCTCTATTATTGCCGTGAGCATTAAGGGCATTGATAATATAGATTATGATCGATTTGGTTTTATTATTCAACTAGTTGTTGCTGCATTGGGTTTGATACTTTATTGCTGTATATTTTTATACAACTTCTGTATTCGCAAACGCAGTAGCGATTATATGATTTACGTTCCGCATAAAGAAAAATCGCGGCTAAATAATTTTCAAGAATTCGTTGAAAGCAAAACTGGTACATGTATAATATGGTGTTTGAGCGCAATTTTTACATTGTTGTCTGTAATATCGTTTAGTTTAATTGCTTTTTTGGCATTCTCGATACAACCCGCTTTTGAAAAAGCAGTCGCCCTTTGGGAGGCATCTTTTTGGTGTGGATGGATTGCATTATTGGGCGCAGCTGTTGTAGGAGTATTACTGGTTTTTGGTTACAACGAACTTGGTGTTAAAAAGGTAAGCGTTCCTCGTGTTTTCGTTATCTTTACATTAGTGTTTTGCGTAATTTCAATGATTCTGCAAACATTTTATAAACCCGTCCAACCACGAAATGATATTATCGAGTATGTAAGCAATCAGGATGGTACATGTCAAGCTGTGATTGTTCCTCAGGATGAGGCGACAGAATATATAATTCCATTGGAATACGATGGTATGGCAGTAACAAATATTGGGCGCAAATTTCCTGAAAAGGAATTATATATTAAAGCATTAGACATCGGAGCTAATGTAAAAATAATTGAGGATGAGGCGTTTGCGCATAGTCGAGGATTGACTCAACTGACAATCCCGCAAAGTGTTACGGAAATCGGCAATAGAGCATTTTACAATAGTCAAGATCTTGCTTTTGTAACATTAAATTGCAATTTGCAAAGTGTGAACAATTCTGCTTTTGAAACGTGTGATAACTTACTCACAGTTTATTGGAATGTTGTCAACGAAAATGTAAAATTCAAAGATATTTTTGCTTCGTGTGAAAGCGTTAAAAACGTAATTTTGGGGCAAGAAATTCAGTCTATTACCCAAGGAATGTTTGATAATTGCAAGTCAATAGAAAATGTTGTGTTATATGAAAACATAACATCAATCGGTAATGACGCTTTTGCAAATTGTGATAGTTTGGAATCGGTGTTTTATCGCGGAAGTGAGTCGCAATGGAACTCCGTAAATATCGGCGGCGATAATGATTCGTTGAATACGGCGAAATTTTATTATTACAGTCAACAAGAACCGCAATTAAGTGACGATGGATTGTCATACAATGGCAATTATTGGCATGTCGATGAAAACGGGTTGCCTGTTGTTTGGAATTACATTCCTCCTACATATACCGTTAAATTTTATGCAGACGGAAAACTTTGCAAAGAAGTTAATTATCTGAAAAATGACACTCATATAGAGGAACCGACGGTTCCCGTAAAAAAAGGATATACAGGCGAGTGGGAAAAATACGCTTTGAATAACGAAGATATTACAGTAAACGCCGTGTATACTCCCAAGACGTATACTTTAAATTTTGATTATAAAGAAGCTGATGGTGGGATTGATGAAAATTCAAAAACTGTAACATTCGATCAATCCGTGGGCAAATTACCCACACCCACAAAAGTAGGTTATATATTTGATGGATGGTATCTTGGTGATCAAAAAATTACATCCTCAACCAAATGGATAAATGATGACGACGAGTTTTATATGCTTGTTGCGCATTATATTGCAGTTCATGTTGTTCATTTTTATGTTGATGGTGAACAATATAAAGATGTTGAATATTTGGAAGGACAAAATACAATAGAAGAGCCTGCAGTGCCGGTAAAAAAAGGGTATACAGGTGTATGGGAAAAATATACTCTCAATAATAGCGATATTACCGTGAACGCAGTTTATACAGCTAAAAACTACAAGTTGGTTTTTGACTACAATGGTGCCACAGACGGTATCGGATTGGATTCGAAAATAGTAACGTATGATGAAATAGTGGGAGATTTGCCGCAACCTACGGCGGGCCTTTCCAATATATTTGTTGGGTGGTATATCGGCGATGTCTGTATAAATTCTTCAACTGTTTGGACATACGATGGGCAAGATGCTTATATCGTACAGGCACATTATGAATGTTTGGATTTCTATGGCGGCTCAGGAACGGAACAAAATCCGTTTTTAATTGAATCGGTTGATGATTTCTTGAATATCAAGCTTTATCCGACAGTTTACTACGAGTTAATTACGGATATAGACATGACGGATATCGATTATACAGTAATCAGCTCTTTTTCCGGAAATCTTGACGGCAAAGGTCATTGTATTAACAACCTTTCCTTATATTCAAATGCTGTCGAAACTAACAAAATCGGCATATTCGGGATCAATAACGGTACAGTGCGTAATTTAAATCTCAGGTATTGTTCTTTTACATTATCTCCGATGCATCATAACAATACTGTAACAAATTATTGTGGGACCATTGCGGGCGTTAACAACGGAACGATTGAAAATTGTCATATTCTTGAATCCAAGGTCATTTCGAATTCCAGCGATGTCGCCGATAAATTTATGACACAATTCAACGAAGATCCGCGTGAAATTGAACGAGGATCGGCAAATTGGACAACATGGATAACACAAAGTTTCGCTACACCCATATCAAAATGGCCTGCTGTTCCCATGGACGTTTTTGCAGGCGGCATTGTCGGACTAAATTCGGGCAATGTGATCAATTGCTCGTTTGGCGGCAAAGTTGAAGCCAACATGTATAATATGCATTGTTATTGCAATGACAACAAGGCAGGGATTAGCGGTAAGGGTCAGCATAATTGTTTTGCAGGCGGGTTGGCAGGACAAAATGAAGGAACAATATCGCAATCGGAAGCAAATGCGCAAGTGCGTGCTTGGATTGAATTAAACAATAATGGAAATGGTAATGGTTGGGTTGGTGATATGTATGTTTGGGGAGTTTGTTATGCTTGCGGATTAGCGGGTAATAATGTCAATGGAACGGTAGACGGCAAGTCTAATTGTACACAACAAGCAGATTACAGAATATATGCCCCGCAATATGCTTTTCTTTCGGGTGCAAACTATAATAGTACTACGAAAGGGCATCCGGATAATCTTACTATCGGCACATCGGATACGTATAAGTAATAAGGATAATAGGTGCAAATTATGACAATCGAGATACAAAACATTAAAACCATACTACAACGCGAAGCAGTGGAAAGCGAAGACGAAGCGCAATTTATACTTCGTGCGGATGAAAAGTTAAAACAAATTTTACGCGAAGCGGATGACGATTCGTCTACAGGCACGTCTGTTGACGCAATACGATTATTTGTTGAGGCTGATGATGTAAGTAGGCGAAAATTGTTGGCATTTTGTGAAAACTTTGTGGATCCCACAGCGCACGCACAAAATGTAGCTCAAGGTACGCAAGTATGCCTGCATACATATTTGCAAAAGAGTGAAATATACAAATTGATAGATTTTATCAATTTACATCGAAACGACAACTTATTTGGCGATATTGTATACAAAATGATGGATCAGCACGGAATGACCGCCCCGCAGGTGTATAAAAATGCAATGTTACGGCGGCAAGATTTTGCTCGAGCCACATCTTTGGGAAGCGAATACAATGTTACAAAACGTGTTGCTTGGCAAATAATCATTGGATTGCATTGTAATTTGGAAGAGGCGGACACGTTGTTATTCAGCGCAGGATATTTACGACGCAAAAACGCAACAGATTTAATAATGGAATACTTTATCAATAATAAAAACTATGATATTGTAGCAATCAACACCGTTTTGTCTGATCTCGACCTGAAAGTATTTCCGTGTTACGAACCAAACAGACGAGGGGAACATTCAATTAAGTAAAGGTAAAAACGAATAAGCAGTTAAAAACAATTAGTTATTTATTGCAACAAATTCAGACGGGGGCGTGTGCTCCGTCTGAATTTGTTTGCCTTTTACAGAGCAGCCCACATTGCATCCAACTTACAGGAGATTTACGATGGGCAGTCTTGTATTGTTTAGGTTAACTACATTATTGCATATATGACCGCCTATTTGTGTATAACCCATTTTTGCCATTCATTTAGTAAATATTCCTTATGATCTTTTACATATTTAATTGCAGTAGTATTTTTAGACTCATTGGAAAAACGATTTTTAACACAAAGATTTTGTATGTTAATTACAATTTTTTTGTTTCCATATTGTGCGTGAACATGTGGAAAATTTAAATGACCCTGCTCAGATAAGTAAAAGAAATATTCTATACCCTCATATGTGTCAATAATATGTCGTCCTTCTCCATATGGAGCAATAATATTCTCATAATAAATCTCAAGCGCATCATTAACAATGAAACTTTTCAGGTTTTCTTGTGTAACGATCGTACCGGTTTTGGAAAAAAGCTTGTTGTTATCAACTTCTCTTATTCCATTCTCCAACAGTTTTGCGCCGATTTGCAGCAGCAGTTCATTAGCAGCACAGTCGGATTCAATATCGTGAATAATAACTTCACGTCTGATTGTATTGGTTTTAATATGGATTTTAACTATCGTTTTCTTTCTCCTAAGGCAAAAGATATAACCCAATCCGTGGGTTCGGATTGGGTTATGTTTGGCGGAGGATGAGGGATTCGAACCCCCGTGGGCTTGCACCCAAACGGTTTTCAAGACCGCCTCGTTGTGACCGCTTCGATAATCCTCCACAA
>CANQGD010000048.1 GCA_947601445.1 uncultured Clostridia bacterium
TTTTGGCAGTAAAATGGCTGTTTTGCACCAAGATTTGTGCTATTCAAAAAAGTTGGTTAAAATCTTGGTTAAAAAAAATTTTAATATGTTTCCGTAGCGTAACAGGAAAACGCAGCAACCTCCTAAGTTGCAGTTCTGGGTTCGAGCCCCGGCGGGAACGCCATTGCGACCGAGGAAAACACCCTCGGCCGCATTGTTTTTTTAATCTGTGAGGCTGTTTAGTGCCGTTACCACAAGACCCTTTGTATCGGGTATAAAGTGGCTGTACACCTGCAATGTTACGGTAGAGTCACTGTGTCCCATATACTTGCTGACTGTTTGTATCGGAACGTTTTGAGATAGTAACAAACTACAATAGGTATGACGTAAACCGTGGTTTGTAACCTCTTTGACTCCCCATTTTCTTTCATAGCTTTTTAGCCACTGTCCTATGATGTGCGGAAATATTGGCTCTCGGCGCATATTGCAGGCTATGTAGTATTCGTCCAACTTGTTGTCAAAGTCATCATCTGCCTGTCGGAACCAATCCATAAATTTGCGCAAATCTTCAACCGGCGCATCGGGGATCGGAATATCTCTGATTGAGGTTTTTGTTTCAGGCTCTTTATAAAGCGTAAATATTTACAATTTGTCTTTATTTAACTCAAAGTTGGCAATAATGATGTCAACCGCTACATATCCCGAACCCGATTTGGATTATATTTTTGAGAAGGTATAAAACCTTATATCGGTTTGGTTGATTTCGGATTTATGCATGCATCCGAAAGCTGGATATGTGTTTTTTGATTTCTCTTTCGAATATTCAATCGATTCATATTCGGTACCTTTCGCAACACACTATAAGCACAGCCGGCGAAGAAAGTTGTTCTTTCGTCATTCGGAGGGTGCGGAGCGAATTGCAGAAAATCAATCCTGTATGCAGTTTGGTCGCCTTGAAACGGTTGCGAGCTTAATCTATAATATAATAAAAGTTTTTTATGCCGAACGGTTTGTTGCAATCGGCAACTTTGAGGCTTGCAAATGACGATGGGCGTAAAAAATATGCGGGATGGAGCAAAATGAACAAAATGAGGGTCTATGTCATAGCAGTGGTTGCTATCTTGTCGGTGGTTTCAACGGCGGGGGCGTTGCTTGCTGCATGCACTCCACATGATGCCCCACCCATAGTGGTTCCCGATCCCCAAACGCAGAGCAGGGCGCAGGCGGTATCCGTTCCCGACGGCGTAGCCGAATACACCGATGTGACGGTAACGCTTGAAGATACACCCTTGGAGCTTTTTCGCGTAATGGTCAATCCGAGTCAACGTTGGCAGGCAAATGCACCCGACAGAATCCCATCGGGAGTGGGATATTTTTCTTTGGAAGGAAAAGTCAACGTTCGGGTCACTTTCCCCTTTGCGGTTACGTCGGCATCCGTCGTGAGACCGCTGTCGGCGCAGGTGGAGGTCCGTGCGGAGCAAAACACTCTCAGTTTTGTGCTTTCGAGCAGCGGCAACTATGTGGTGGAGCCCTGTCGCGAAGGCGATATTGAACCGGACTTCCGCATGGCGATACATCTTTTTGTTTCTTCGTTTGACGAGCCGACGTCCTCCACGGACAACGTTATCATTTTTCAAAAGGGCTTGCACTCTTCGGCAAACGATGCCCGCATTTCCTCCAACAACGAGATTGTACTCGGCAGCAACACTACGGTCGTTTTAGAAGAGGGCGCCGTGGTGCAGGCGAGATTTGTTGCAAACCATGCACAAAATATCTCGCTGTGCGGCAGAGGCATAATAGACGGTTCGGCGTTTGTGCGCAATGCAAATACGGGGCAGGTAACAGTGCCGTTGGACTTTAACTATTGTACAAACGTACGGCTATCGGATTTCTCCGTATTAGACCCGGCGGGTTGGTGTGTAAATTTCTATTTTGACGAACACTGCACCATAGACAACATCAAAATTATTTCCTCTCGCAGCAACGGCGACGGCATTTCGCTGCAATCATGCAAAGATATAAACGTAAGCAACTGCTTTGTGCGCAGTTGGGACGACAGCTTGGTAGTAAAAAATTATCCCGAATGGTCCAACCGCACCAAGGAAGGCGCAACGCAAAACATCCGCTTTTCACATTGCACACTGTGGACGGACCTCGCTCAAAGTATGGAAATAGGATATGAAACGGTGGGAGAACAATTGTCGGACGTTACATTTGAGGATATAACGGTGTTGCACAATTTCCACAAGCCGATAATAAGCATTCACAATGGCAACAATGCCAACATAACCGATATTACATTTGACGGTATAACAGTGGAGCACGCCGCAATGGGACGAGGCGACGCAGGCAGCAACAATCAGTTGATACAAATAGCCAACCTATACAGCGCCACTTGGTCGGATCAACACAAAATCACCCCATTGGGTAGCGTTGACGGGGTAACGGTGGCGGACGTGACGGTTTTGGCAGGAAATTTGTTTTTGCCGATAAGCGTCACCGGCTGCGTGGATACTCGTGCGGCTTACCGCGGCAGCGTTCACAGGGTAAGCAATGTCACGCTGCAAAATATCTGGTTAAAAGGCAACCCCATGACGGAAAGTTACGAGCAACTGTCGGTAAATCAATATGCAAGCGTCACCGTTCAACAGGGTAATGCCCCCTACATTGTTCCCTTCTTGTTCGACAAAACATCGTCGGAACTTGCACTCTATACCGATACGGCGCAAATCAGCGTCAAATAACACAAATAAGCAAATACAATTTTTGCAGAACAAGCTGCAAACGGAGGAATATATATGGCAAGTCTGAGTTTGTCTCACATTTACAAAGTGTATCCCAACGGAAAAAAAGCCGTTGACGATTTTTGCATGGAAATTGCCGACAAGGAATTTATCGTTCTTGTGGGTCCAAGCGGTTGCGGCAAGTCCACAACACTGCGCATGATCGCAGGTTTGGAGGAGATCACGGCGGGCGAGCTGCGTATAGACGGCAAGATCGTCAACGACGTAGACCCCAAAAACAGAGATATAGCCATGGTTTTTCAAAACTACGCACTGTATCCGCACATGACGGTATACCAAAACATGGCATTCAGTCTCAAACTGCGCAAGATGACCAAAGAGGATATAGACAAAAAGGTCCGTGAGGCGGCGGAGATACTCGGCATTACGGAATATCTGGACAAAAAGCCCAAAGAAATGTCCGGAGGTCAGCGTCAACGCGTTGCGCTGGGGCGTGCGATAGTGCGTTCTCCCAAGGTTATGCTGTTGGACGAACCGTTGAGCAATCTGGACGCCAAGTTGCGTACCGCAATGCGGGCAGAGATTTCCAAATTACACCACAAATTGCAAACGACCTTTATTTACGTTACCCACGACCAGGTGGAAGCAATGACAATGGGTACGCGCATTGTGGTAATGAAGGACGGGGTGATACAACAAATAGACACGCCGCGCAATCTTTATCGTTTTCCTTGCAACAAATTTGTGGCGGGATTCATCGGTACGCCTCAAATGAACTTTTATTCGGGCAGTCTTGAATTGAAAGGAGACGCCGTCACCGTAAAGTTGGACAACACTCCCATCAGCCTCGACGCTCCGCTGAGCCTGTTTGACAAGGCGGACAGGGCATATCTCGACGGCAGCAAAAAGGTTATAGTGGGTTTGCGTGCCGAGCATATTTCCGTGGACAGCGAGGCATTTCCCTTCCGCGCACGGTGCAGAGTATCCCATGTGGAGGAATTGGGCACCGATTGCCAGGTTTATGCCGATTTTGATCTAAACAGTGCCGATACCGTTGCGGAAAGTCCCACAAGGGTGATCGTCAAAGCGCCTGCCGGAACAACCTACGAACCGGACAGCATTGTGGACGTGTCGTTGGACCTTCACTATATGCATGTGTTCGACGCCGAAACGGAAAACACCATTGCCCCGCGCATACCCGAAAGTGTCGTGGTGGATGGCAGTGTAAACGACGGCGTTCTCACGCTCTTGGGCAACAAAATATCACTGCCCTCGGCATTTGATGTGGCAGATGGCGATTGCAAGGTAACTATTCCCACCGCAGCCGTGTCGTTTGGAGGAAATATCCCCGCCAAAGCAGTAAATCAGGAGGATGTGAACGGCAAATTGCTTGTCCATTTGCAGGTGGGAGACAGAGTGCTTTTTGCATTGACGGACCTGCCGCCGCAAGCGGATACAAATATTTCCATTGATCTCAAACAGTTGACGATTGAGCAAAATGGCAGTACAACGCAGTTGCCGCTGAGGCTTGTAAACAGTTTGCCCGCACGGTTGGGTCGGCAAAAAACGGATAACAAGACGGCAAAAGGCAAGACGTCCGATTGGCAATATTCTCTTTGCGTGAGCGAAACGCAGTTGCATTGTCCGTCCGAGCTTGGGCAAAGGATTGTCGCCGGTGGCGGAAAGTCCATATTGAGCAAGGAACTCGAAGTTCGGTTTGATCCATATGTGACCATTGTCCCGCAAGGCGGAATTACCGCCGTTGTACTCAAAACCGCCGATTACGGCACGGAACGGTTTGCCGTTTGCCGCGTGGGTGAGGAAACTGTCAATATTGCCGTTCCAAATGACTTTGAAGGAACGGAATTGCACATAGAGCTCAATCCGGAACAACTTGCCATCATCGAAAAAGAGCGGGCAATGCGCCTCGCCTGAATAACAATAGCACAACAAGTGAGCAGTTTTGCAACCTATTTTGCAGTACTGCTCACTTTTATTCGGTGTTGAAAATATTTATAATGATATTACTCAAAGTATATATGGAAACTTTGCGAGGTGAACATGAAAACAAAAAAGATTTCGATATTGGTGTTGATCGTGCTTGTTGCGGTATGCCTCACATTTGCGGCATGCGTCAACGATACTCCTGTACCCACGCCTCCCACACCATCCAATCGACCCGAGCCGACGAGGACCGTGACGGAAACCAAGTTGGTAACCTACGAGGGACCCAAACTGCTTACCAACTCATCCAAAGTGGGCGTCAAGGTGGAGGACGAAGAGCTTTTTGTTTACGAAACGCGCGTCAATCATGCTCGTAGCTTTACTTTCAGCTATTCCGGCGACACTGCGCCGGTTGTAATTTTCGACTTTGAGGGCAGAGTCAATGTAGAACTTACCGTCAACAACGCGTCAACGCTCAGCGACGTGACGGTACGTCCCTTGGATTACGGCATTGAGCCCGTCGTTGAGGGAAATAAAATCCGTTTCACGCTTGACTATACCGACAGCTATACGGTGGAATACAAAACTTCGGCAAGTGACCTTGCTTACAAAAACGCCGTACACATTTTCGCCAACCCCATAGAAACCGATCCCGTTGACCCGGAAAACGTTCCCCAAGGAACCGTCTATTTGGGACCCGGCGTGTGGATGGCGGATGCAATACCCATAACGGGTGACGGTCAAACCATCTACATTGCGGGCGGTGCGGTAGTATACGGACAAATTCGCACCGGCAACTACAAAAACATCACCGTGCGCGGTCACGGTATAATTTCGGGCGAGGTCTACGAGCGTCAAAGCGACAGCGAATTTACTTTGCCCATAGAAATGCAACATGTCGAAGGGCTCACAATACGAGATATTTCCATACTCGACCCTGCCGGCTGGGCAGTAACTCTTTATATGTGCAAAGATGTGACGATAGACAACCTTCACATCGTCACAGCTCGCGGCAACGGCGACGGAATATCCGTGCAGTCCTGCCAAAACGTGCATGTGACCAATAGCTTTGTGCGCAGTTGGGACGACAGTCTCGTTGTCAAAAACGTCGACAATGTTTCCACATCCAATATCTCCTTTGACGGCGTGACCGTGTGGACGGATTTGGCGCAAAGTATGGAAGTGGGGTATGAAACATACGGCAATTCCATGACGGATATAACCTTCCGCAATATTACCGTTTTGCACAATTTCCACAAGGCGGCAATATCCATTCACAATGCAGACCAGGCTCAGATTAGCAACGTCACCTACCAAAACATCACCATTGAGGACGCGCAAATGTTAGGTGACAACCAATTGGACGGCGAAAACGATTTTCTCATCGATATGAACGTTGCCTACAATTCCGAGTGGACAAAATCGGGCGGTGCGCGCGGCGCCATCAAGAATGTTACGATAGATAATGTCAAAGTACTTCAAATGGCGGACACTGTCATTTGCCGCATGTTCGGCGAAGGCGCATCCAGCAATATTGACGGTGTGCACATCAGCAATGTGGAAATCGAGGGCAAAATGGCAAACTCGCTCGAAGATATAGGTTTGGCACCCGGAGTGTACACGAGCGACATCACCTATGTTGCGGGCACGGCGTGCGACGGCGCACTCAAAGGTTATCCTTACAAACTCGAACTTGCAAACGACAACATTACTCGCAGCACCCAACAAACAGTATCGCAGAGGGGCGTAGAGGTACCCGATTTTGCCATTCTCAACGTTGAACCCAGCTATGCGGGAGTAAAAGCGGATGTTTCGGATGCAACCATAACAACCACCTACGGCACGGGAGACAAAACAACCTCTCCTTGGAATGAGGCAGACGCTCCCGCTGTCAGCGGACACGAGGCAAAAAATCTTGTAGACGGCAGTCGTTCGACAAGTTGGCAACTTGACGGTTGGCGGAATGCAAAAAACGAGTTTGTAGCCATTTCATTCGACTTTACCTCTCCGAAAAATG
>CANQGD010000049.1 GCA_947601445.1 uncultured Clostridia bacterium
TAGCGCCCCGCAAGCACGATCGGGTCAACCACATTGCCTTTGGATTTTGACATTTTGTCGTTTCCGAAAAGCAACCATCCGTGACCGTATACCTTTTTGGGAAGAGGCAAATCCAAAGCCATAAGCAGCGCCGGCCAAATGATTGTGTGAAAACGAACTATTTCTTTGCCTACCATATGCAAATCCGCCGGCCAAAACTTGTCGTACAGAGTGTGATCGGGTTGCAAATAGCCCAAAGCCGTTATATAGTTGGCAAGCGCGTCTATCCAGACGTACGCCACGTGTTTGGGATCGAAGGGCAATTTTATTCCCCAATCGAAGGTTGTGCGCGATATGCACAAATCTTTCAGTCCCGGTTTGATAAAATTATTTATCATTTCGTTCATACGCGATTTCGGCGAAATAAAATCCGGATTCTGTTGGTAAAATTCTATAAGACGGTCTTGATATTTGCTCAAACGGAAGAAATAACTTTCCTCTTTTTGCAGCTTTACTTCACGACCGCAGTCGGGGCATTTGCCGTCGACAAGTTGACTTTCCGTCCAAAAACTTTCGCAAGGCGTACAGTACCAGCCTTCGTAGGTGGATTTGTAAATATCGTCGGATTTCAGCAGTTTTTCGTACAATTTTTGCACTGTTTGTTCGTGATAGTCATCGGTTGTACGAATAAATTTGTCGTAGCTTATGTTCAATGTTTTCCACAACTCGGTAATTTGTTCGTACAGCTTGTCCACGTATTGTTTGGGTGTCACGCCTGCCGCTTCGGCTTTTTGCTGCACCTTTTGCCCGTGTTCGTCGGTGCCCGTGAGATAAAACACATCGTATCCGTCCATTCGCTTAAATCTGGCGATGGCGTCGCAAATTACCGTTGTGTAACAGTGTCCCAGGTGAAAACTTCCGCTGCTGTAATAAATGGGTGTAGTGATGTAATAAGTGGGTTTGCTCATATTTACCTCGCGTATGAACGGTTTGCGTTTGGCGTCGTTGTTTTCGACTGCAATTCGGCATTGCGCAAATTCGTTTTGAAAAATTATAGATATATTGTATATCATTTATTTTTTTTTGTAAACAAATATATTGTCGGCTTCTCCCGATTACGACAAAATACCGCTAAATCCGTTGACATATGCAGCTGTTTGTCATATAATATGTATTATTACCGACCAAATTGGTAGGTAAATATCCGAAAAAATACATGAAGGGGGAACTTTTTATGAAAATTTACAAAACCGCCGCCGAGTTGGTGGGGAAAACTCCGCTTTTGGAGCTTACGCATATTGAAAAAGCGTTGGGACTCGAAGCCAGGATTTTTGCCAAGTTGGAATATTTCAACCCCGCAGGGTCCGTCAAAGACCGCATAGCCAAGGCAATGATCGAGGACGCGGAACAACGCGGCGTTTTGAAACCCGATTCGGTAATTATCGAACCCACAAGCGGCAACACGGGCATAGGGCTTGCGTCAATTGCCGCTGCTAAGGGGTACAGGATAATAATTGTCATGCCGGAAACGATGTCCGTGGAGAGGCGTCAACTTATCAAAGCGTACGGTGCGGAAATCGTGTTGACCGAGGGCGCAAAGGGCATGAAGGGTGCGATAGCCAAGGCAAACGAGCTTGCCGCACAGATACCAAACGGCTTTATTCCGGGGCAGTTTGTAAATGCCGCCAATCCGGAAATTCACCGTCGCACAACGGGACCGGAAATTTATGAGGACACGGACGGCAAAGTGGATATATTCGTTGCTGGCGTAGGCACAGGCGGCACGATAACGGGAGTGGGCGAATATCTCAAATCGCGCAATCCTTCCATTAAAATCGTCGCAGTTGAGCCGAAAGATTCTCCCGTATTGTCAAAAGGCGTTGCGGGACCGCACAAAATTCAGGGAATCGGCGCAGGTTTTGTCCCCGATGTTCTCAACACATCCGTCTATGATGAGATAATCGCCGTCGAAAACGAAGCGGCGTTCGAAACGGGCAGACTTATCGGCAGAAGCGAGGGCGTGCTTGTGGGTATTTCTTCGGGTGCGGCTGTATGGGCGGCGATACAGTTGGCGCAAAGAGAGGAGAACAAAGGAAAAAATATTGTTGCGCTGCTTGCCGATACGGGCGAAAGATATTTGTCTACGCCTATGTTCAACTGAGATTGAAAATATGAAAATATCTACAAGAGGTCGCTACGCGTTACGCGCTATGATAGATTTGGCGGAAAACGGAAAAGACGGGTATGTCACCATGAGCAGCGTATCCGAGCGGCAGGAAATATCATTGAAATATCTGGAAAAAATAATGCCTTCGTTGGTAAAGGCGGGATACGTGTCGGGAGTACACGGCAAAGGCGGCGGTTATCGTTTGGCAAAGGACCCCTCCGAATACACGGTCGGTGAAATTTTGCGCCTTGCGGAAGGGGAAGATTTGGCGCCCGTAGCTTGTCTGGACTCTTGCGCCGAAGCCTGTTCGCGCGCGCAAGGATGCAAAACCTTGCCGATGTGGAAAAAACTATACAAACTCGTCAACGATTTTTTCGACGGCATAACGCTTGCGGATTTGATGTGATCGGGCAGTCGTTTCAGACGATGAAATTTACAACTCACGGTATCTCGCCGTGAGTTTTTGTATGTTAAAATGTTTGTTTGTAACGCAATTTGCATACTCGATAATTACAAACAGTAAAATAAGGTTATGAAAGTGCGCGGCGACGACAAATGAATATTGTATGGACGGTTGTTACTGTGGCGGCGCTTGCGGTGCTTACCGTTACCGCTCCGCAAAGTATGCTTACGGTGTGTCTCGACAGTTGTTCGCAGGCTGTTACCACGGCATTGGGGCTTATGGGCATATATTGTCTGTGGTTGGGCATCTTCGAAGTGGCGGACAGGTGCAAACTTGTAGAGGGCTTGTCCAAGTGTTTCAAGGGACTCAACAAGTTTTTGTACGGCAACGTTACCGCAGCGGCGGAGCAGTATATTTCGCTCAATCTTGCCTCCAATTTGTTGGGTGTCGGCAATGCCGCAACGCCGTCGGCAATTGCGGCTATCAAGGAAACGGAACACACGGAAACCTTGTCTCGCAGCGGCGCCATGCTTTTTGTGGTAAACGCCACAAGCGTGCAGCTTATTCCCACAACGGTAGTGGGATTGCGTGCTTCAATGGGGTCTGCCAACCCTTCGGATATTTTGCTCCCCAATCTTGTCGCCACGCTTGTTACTTCCGTTGTGGGTATTGCGTTGGTATTTTGCGCGTACGGAAGGGCAAAATGAACTACGTTGTACCTGTTTTGCTCATTGCCGTCCTCGTCACGGGGTTATTCAAGCGTGTAAACGTTTACGACGGGTTTGTTTTGGGCGCACGCAAATCTTTTGATTTGACGCTGTCCGTTTTTCCCTATCTCGCCGCCATTTTCATTATGGTAAACGCTTTGCATGCAAGCGGATTGGACGTATATGTGACCAAACTGCTTTCGCCGCCTTTTCGCTTGTTGGGTGTGCCGGAAGAAGTCGTGCAATTGGTGCTTTTGCGGCCTTTTTCGGGGAGCGGCAGTCTTGCGATACTCACCGATGTGTACAAACAGTACGGAACGGATAGTTACGTCGGCAGATGCGCGTCCGTTATTATGGGCAGCAGCGAAACGGTCTTTTACGTGGCGTCCGTTTATTTTTCGGGTACGCGTGTGCGAAAGACGGGCTGGGCGATACCCATAGCATTGTTTTGCAATTTGTTGGGCGCGGTGACGGCGTGTTTGCTGTGCAGGATAATATAGCTGTCCAACAAACATTTTCAAAAAAAGTCATATCTTTACAAATATCCGTATCCGAGACGTTGTACCATTGCCGGAGAGAATTTTTCGGGGAGCGGCGCAATGAAACTGAAATTGGACGGATTAAAGGGTATTTTGACGGTCAAGTCAACGTTGCTGTACATTATTTATGCCGCGCTTGCATTGGCTTCGGGCGGAGTGTTTGACGGCAATCTTACTTTCGGATTGTTTGTGGGTGCGGTTTATTCGGCAAATCCCATTATTGCAGCCGTCGTTTATTTGGGCGGCAGCGCCGTCTATGGGTGGAACAGCCTTTTGCAAGCCGGGGTCAAAGTGGCGGTAGTGATGCTTTTTGTCGGTATTCATCGTGTCGCCAAGCGCAAGATAGGCAAGTTGGCATTGCTTTTGTATCTTATCGCTGCAAATGTATTTTATATAGCCTACGGTTTTGTTGACTATTTCAATTTGTTTGACAGATTTTTGTTTGCCGCTTGCGGTATTGCATTCGCGTATGTGTGTATCTATACGTTTCGCGCGGCGTTTGTGCGCGGACTGAATTATCGCCCCGCATTGGATGAAACGGTATGTATGGGACTCTTTGTGATAGTTGCGTCCTATTGTTTATCTCAAATATCCTTCGGAATGTTCGAATTGATCTATTTGGCTGTTCCTTTCGCGCTGTTGTTCGGCGCGGTGTGTTTCGGCGACAAGGTTTGTTTGTGTACGGCGGTACTTATCGGGTTGGGAAACGTGTTTGCTTCGGCAAGTTACGAATGTTGCGTTTTTTGCGTCGTTTCCGCGCTTGCAGTGATTACATTATGTCGAGTTAACCGTTATCTGGCGGCATTGTCCGTACTTATCGTGGACGTACTGATGAGCTATTTTCTCAATTTGCACGGATCGTTCAGCGTAGCGACGGTGGCACCGACGTTTGCGTCGGCGCTTGTTTTTGTCGTGATACCCACTAAGGTATTCGTATATGTGCGCGATTATTGTTCGGGCAGCGCGGAGAAATATTTGAGTCAAAGCGTAGTACAAAAAATGGGCGACGCCGTCGCACGGCGGCTTGTGCGGCTTTCCGATATATTTTTATCTATGAAAAACGCCTTTTTCACAATGTCGGTAGGCGCCGTATCTCCCGAGGAGGCGGAGCGCGCCATTGTAAAGCAGTGTTCGGAAAGCGTTTGCCGCGACTGTACGGGGCGAGTAAAGTGTTGGCGACAGGATATTGCGCAAACAGAGCAAAGTTTACTGTCATTGGGAATATGCGCCGTTAAACGCGGCAGATGCACAATATTGGACGTGCCGCAAGCTCTTTCCGTAAGGTGCGACAAGGTTTCGGGTTTGCTCAGCGAGGTCAACGCACAGGCACAAGTATACCGCAGTTACAAGGAGCGCACCGAAACGGCGGATAACGGCAGGGTTTTGTTGGGCGAACAGTTGGGCGGCGTATCGGATTTGTTGATGCAACTTGCCGACGAAACCAAAAATCGCAATCTTTGCGATCACTCGCGCGAGCGGGAATTGGTGGAAAAATTGATTTTTCACAACGTACTGTGCGCGGGGGCGGCGATTGCGCAGCAAAAGGAAATCGTCACAGTGGTACTCACCGTATCGGAGAAGGACGTGGACAACGAAACAATAGAAAAAGTGGTTTCCTCGGTGCTAAAACAAAATGTGGCGGTAGAGCGTGTGGAGCGGACGGAAAGCGACGCTTGGGTAAACGTCTTATTGACGGTAAAACCGCGTTACAATGTCACTTTCGGCATAAGTTCCGTTCCCAAAGAGGGCAATGAGATCAGCGGAGACACTCACACGGTTACGCGCACGGACAACGGAAAATGTATAATAGCCCTTTGCGACGGCATGGGCAACGGAGCCAATGCGGAAAAGATGTCCGCAACGTCTATCAGTCTGGTGGAAAGTTTTTATCGCGCGGGTTTTGACAATGATACTATACTGTCTTGCGTAAACAAAATGCTGGTGGGCG
>CANQGD010000050.1 GCA_947601445.1 uncultured Clostridia bacterium
GGAGTCTCGACAACCGAGGGCTGTACCTCGATTGTATCGTTTTGGGGTTGTTCGGCGGGTGGAGCCTGCATATCGGCGTCAGACTGACGCTCTAACGGTTCGGTTGGTGACGGAATTTGTTTTTTCCTCATCTCTTGACCCTCCTTTCGTGCTTTTTAAACACCAGAACTGCAAGTCCCAGCAATACCATCATCACTATAAAGTAAATCCAAGCCGTCGCGGATGCGTATCCGTAACCGCCGCCTTCGCCTGTGGCGTTCATATACTTGGAAATTCGGCTGATAACGGGGTTAAGCGAGAATACCGACTGCATTACCACCGTGAATACCACGTTCAATACGATTGTGGGATTGAGCGCGGGAAGAGTAAGTTTCCAAAACATCTCCCACTTGGAAGCGCCATCTATTTGAGCCGCCTCGTACATGTTTTTGTCCATCTTTTGCAGACCGGTCATAAACACCAATATCTGAATACCGCTGAACCACAGTATCATGATAAATTCGCTCGTCAAAAACTGCAATGCATCCAGCAAGAAGGCGGGTACACTGCCTGCAAGAGCCTCAAAATTGATAAGTTGTTCCACTCCCGGGAAGGAAGCCACGCCTTGATCGATGAATATACCGATAACGGGACCGCTGGTGATTATAACAGGCAAGAAGAACACTGTACGGAAAAATCCCGTGCCTTTTAACTTGCTGTTAAGCAGCATTGCAAGTATCAACGACACAACCGTGATTACCGGAACATACAGCACCAACTTGATGGCGTATTCCTTTAATCCTGCCTGAAAGTCGGTATCCTGTGCCAATGCGTACAGATAGTGAGAAAAGCCCGCGCTTTCCGTTTGAATACTGCCCTGTTGCACCGTAACATCGCTAAAACTGAATATAAGCGTTTGAATGATTGGATATAGCGTAAATACCATAAAGCCCACCAACCACACGGCGCAAAACGCATAACCGGATATTATATCCGAACGTGAATATTGAATTTTTTGTTTGTTGGATTTTTTCATACTATCGCCCCTGAAAATTGTTGCGTATTTGTCAACGAACGGCAGCCGCAGACATTGCTTCTACCGATGTTCCTCGGTAGGTTATGGGGTTATTGCTGTAATTTACTACTACGCCAACACCGTTTGAATAGGTGTTAACATAGACATTCTCCGCAAGTTTGTCGCGGCGAACGATTTGTTGACCCACAACACTGTTGAGTACGGCGTTGACCTGTTCATAAGTGGAACGCACGCTGTACTTCCATACGTCGAAGGAGCTGGTGAATATTCCTTGACTATCCGTACGATACAGTTCAATAGCGTCTTTCTCGGTGAGCAAAAATGACGGATATACGTTGCTGTCGATCAGTTTTAATATCAACGGCGTGCCTGTATAATCCAAATTCAGTGCTTCCGAGTACATCGGCATACTGCCGGCAAGCACCATTTGCAAAAATGGAACACTTTCCGTTTCGATAAGATAAGCCGAATACTCTATCGGTGTATCCACGTAGCTATCAATCACGCCGAACATGTAATCGTTGGGATTGGAAAGAGCCATCGGTACTCCGGCGTCACGCACCGCCTGTGCGTTTTGATTCATCAGTTGCGTACGGGTAAATGCTTCTTGCTTGTATCCGGAAAACAGCAACGCGCCCAAATTGGTTGCTTCTATTCCCGCATTGAAATCCGCAAGCTTGACCGCATCGCTGTGTAGCAACTGCTGCGAATAAGAAGGCTTAATCAAACGGAATTTAACATCCGAACCAACGCGAGTGTCCGCCATTGTAACAAACTGTTCGGAAATGTTTTGCAACAGGTTCGAATCGGAAATGCTTGCTCTGTCGTGTACTCGCACGTAGTCCACCGTAAACTTTACAGTTACATCTATCTTGGCAAGATTTTCTGTAAGGGTACGGTATGCCGACTTGGTTGCCATGGGGAAAACGGAAGGATCCGCTCCGCCGAGACCTCCGCGCTGATAGCCCGTGAGAGAAACAGTGAGGTTGTTGCAGTAATATGCAACGTCTTTTGCTACCGATTCGACAAACTCGGGAGTGGACATCTGCACTTTCTCGCGACCGAACATACCGGATTTGTTTTCTGCCATCAAAAATTGCAAGCGCATGCCGACATTTTGAATGACGGTTTGACGAATATCCAGCGTGTCACGATATATTTTGGCGACATCGGCTATATTTGCGTCTTTCGGCAAGAGGGTATACGTCAGTTGAGCATCGAAATTGTTGATTTCTTCCTGAAAATCCTGATAGGATTTGCCCTCCGTGCCCGTACTTTCATAGTAATGGTTGTACTCCTCACGGTATATGAACGAGAAATTGGTTGCATTGTACGGATTTGTACCCAGTCCGCCCACACGCGCCGTCACGCGACTGTACTCAGCTCCGCCCGTAACTATTGTAACCGTGCCGCCCTGTGGATACATCGTGGCAACCACGGGCATGGTTATGCGTTCCGGTTCGTTTGCACGCGATGTCGGTGCGGATAAACCGAAATCTTCACCGTATACCCTGCGAGAAAAGTTCTGACGAGCATTGCTGGGACGGGAAAGATCAATGAGCGCACCGCTACCGTCCGGAATAAATATTTGTCCGTCCTGCTCTTGCATGTAGCTGCTGTCAAAATACGGATATACGGACAGCTGCTCCAAACGAATATTTTCAGACGTTTCGTTAATGGAATCCGAGGGTATTGTTACCTTTAACGTAGTACCGTCAAAACGCACCTGAACGTTGAAACTTATACCAACGTTGCCGCTGAGACGCACACGTGCGTCAAAACCGTCATCGCGCTTTGTAAATCGACTTATCGGTTCATCCGTAATAGAGGAAATACCGCGAGTTGTAACGTTGTTGCTGGATTTGTTGCGATATGTAACGGTAATTCCGTCGGTGATTTGATTGCCGTTAACCGTGTTAAGACCGTCATCCACGCTGCCTTCGCTGTCAGTATGGCGAAGTCCGCTATACCAGGTACGCCCGTCCTTGGTGATGCTGAGATTCAAATTTGTGGGATCGACGATCATTGTTGCGTCGCCGACCTGCAAAGTGTAAAGTTCCGTCGGCACTTCACCGTCAGATTCCGTTGCGGCGGTATCGGCGTCGTCTGCAAACACCACGCTAACGGTAACGACGCACACAACCAACGCGCACAGTACTAAAAATAACAGTTTTTTACGCATGAGTGAATATCTCCCGGAAAAGTGACCCAAGGTAACCGAACAGCTGTGTCAGCAGCATGCGCAGCACAATGATAAACAGTATTGCCATTGCAAATGCAAACAAAGTAAGAATGATATTCTTTACCGTTTGCCAGAAACCGTAATCGTGGAGTTCCATTATCGTACGGAAAACGCACACAGCGCTCCAACCGTAGATAATTATCATGAGTAGGTCGTAGATTATTTGTTCGTTGTATGTAAGGAAGCGGCTTATCACAAACATTGGCAGCGCCAATATCAAGTAGGGCGCCAACGCGTAGATAAAGCTGATGAAGCAATATTTTAGCTTACCTTCACCATCGGTGACCGTACTTACGAAATAGTTGCACAGCACCAACGCCACCAATACTACCGTAGAAGTCAATACTATTTGCAACGCGTTGCTTGTGTACACGCTTGTGTTGTTGAACAAATAGCCCGTTACCAACACGCTGAGCAATTGCAAAATTACAAACCATACGTACAATATCAAAGCCGACCAAACGCTTGTTGCGCTGTGATACTTGGTTTGGTACACAGCGTCCGGCGTAGACTTGAAGTACTTGCCGGTAAACAGTAACTCGCGCACTATTTTTGCGTTGGTAACTTTTCCCACGCCTTTTTTGATTGGTGCAAGTACTTTCGGTTTCTTTTTGTCAAGTATCTTCCACACCACAACAAGTACAACAACAACCAACACTAATGACACTATCCAAGCGATATTGCGTTGCAACCAATCATTGCGGATTTCCCAATAGGCTTCCGAATAGCCTTCTTTGTCTTCCGCCAACTTAAACTGTCTCAATGCCGTTTGGTAATCGCCGCGTTTCATACTTGCGCGAGCCAATGCTTTGTAGGATACGATGAAACTGCTGTTGAGCTGCAAAATCTCCTTCCACAGCCGTTCGCCATCCAAATACAAGCCGTCCTTGTAGTATCCTACTGCCTCAAACACTTTGTCCGCAAAGTCTGTACGTTCGTACAAAACCGACATACTGTAAGTTTTGTCCAACACAAGCAGTCTGCCGTCCGAAAGTACCTCAATGGCAACCGGAGCGTCCAAACTACCCAAACGTTGATCCACGTCCTCACCGCCGAAACGGAACAGCAAATCGCCGTAGCTGTCGAACACAGATATGTAACCGTCGTCATCCACCGAATAGATATTTTCATCCTCATCTATACAAACTGCGCATGTTTTGGCGTAGTTGATTGATGGAGACATTATGGCATTACCTAACGTGTTGAGCTTTTTCACTGCATTTTGCGAGGCGGTGTTTGTAACAGTGTAGATAAGTCCGCGACTGTTGATTGCCACATTCGTCGGAGAACGCGGCGCAGAAAGAAATGTACTCTTTTGTTCTTCGCTGAAAAACAGATTTTGCAATACCGAGCGGAAAGTGGACTGCGTTTCATTTGCGCCCACATAGCCGATAAACTCTCCCGAAAGGTTAAGTTGCATCAGACCGGACGCACAACCTTCACTGACAACGTAAAGATTACCGCGGCTGTCCACCGTCAACTTTGTGGGAACAAAGGGTGTGTCGCTG
>CANQGD010000051.1 GCA_947601445.1 uncultured Clostridia bacterium
AACGCTTGCAACATTTTGAAGTACAATTTGTCCTACAAAACAAATATCCCAACCGCTAACCGCGGTTGGGATATTTTTGTAAATGTCAAATTGGATATTTTAATTAAATTTTTAATGCAAAATTTTGAATTTCAGTATATGAAAATTTTCTTTTTGAGATACTCTTTCAATTCGGCAATCGGCACGCGTTCCTGTTGCATACTGTCGCGATCTCTCACAGTCACGCAGCCGTCCGTTTCGGTATCGAAATCCACCGTGATACAAAACGGAGTGCCGATTTCATCTTGTCTGCGATAGCGTTTGCCTATGCTTCCCGCTTCATCGTAGTCGCATGTAAACTCTTTGAGTAAATCGTTGTAGAGAGCGGAAGCGGTTTCCGACAGCTTTTTGGACAGAGGAAGAACGCATGCTTTGAACGGTGCAAGTTCGGGATGTAAATGCAACACTACGCGGGTGTCGCCTTCTCCCACGGTTTCTTCTTCGTAAGCATTGGCAAGAAAAGCAAGAAATGCCCTGTCTGCGCCAAGGCTCGGCTCTATTACGTAGGGAATGAACCGTTCTCCCGTGATCGGGTCCGTGTAGTCGAGACTTTCGCCGCTGACTTCCGAATGGCGACTCAGATCGTAGTCCGTTCTGTCCGCAATGCCCCACAGTTCGCCCCAACCGAAGGGGAATTTTACTTCGAAATCCGTGGTAGCTTTGCTGTAAAAGCACAATTCGTCTTTGTCGTGGTCTCTGAGACGCAAATTTTCCTCTTTCATTCCCAATGCAAGCAGCCAATCTTTGCAGAAATTTTTCCAATAGTCAAACCATTCGAGGTCGGTGCCCGGTTTGCAGAAAAATTCCAATTCCATTTGTTCGAACTCACGTATGCGGAAGATAAAGTTGCCGGGAGTGATTTCGTTGCGGAAAGATTTGCCTATTTGACCGATACCGAAAGGCAGTTTTTTGCGCGTGGTGCGGCAAACGTTTTTGAAGTTAACGAATATACCCTGCGCCGTTTCGGGACGAAGGTAAACCGTGGACGTGCTGTTTTCCGTAACGCCGATAAACGTTTTGAACATCAGATTGAACTTGCGTATGGGAGTAAAATCGCATTTTCCGCAGACGGGGCAGTGAATTTCATGTTCCGTTATATAGTCGCTCATCTGTTCGTTGGTCATAGATGCAACCGTCGAAGGCAGATTGTGTTTGTTTTGGTATTCTTCGATAAGATCATCCGCACGGTATCTTGTTTTGCAACCTTTGCAGTCTATAAGCGGGTCGGAAAATCCGCCGATATGTCCGCTTGCTTCCCAAGTTTTGGGGTTCATCAATATCGCCGAATCCAATCCAACGTTCAGGGAATTTTCTTTTACGAATTTACGGTACCAGACTTGCTTGATGTTGTTTTTCATCTCCACGCCGAGAGGACCGTAGTCCCACGAGTTGGAAAGTCCGCCGTAAATCTCGCTTCCCGCGTATACAAAACCGCGTCCTTTGCACAAGTTTACCAATTTGTCCATTGTCAATTCTGCCATAAAAATCTTCTCCGTTTTAGTGTGTCTTCATTGTAGTTTTCAAACATAAATTTGTCAAGTAAAAAATAGCCTTGCGAATATTGGGATTGTATGGTATACTACAAATATATTAACGTCTACAATAACTACACAGACGGTTATTCAATTCCGTAAGGAGGTAATTATGTACGGCAGATATGGTAATCCTTATATGCGCCGTTGGACGCGAGTCAGCGAAAACGGCGGTATGGCAATAGAACAACAACCCGCCACTTACAAAGGCGTAACGGGCAAGAGCATTCTTTTGGTGCTGTTGACTATCGTTATTGCGCTTGTTACGGAAATCGCACTTTGGGCTACAATTTACAATGTATCCATTGGCAACATAGAAACGGCCACGCTTGTGCGTCTCGTGGTAATAGGAGCGGCAATCTCCGGCGTTGCGGGATTGGTAATGATGATAGGCTCCATAGTACTGCTATTCAACGTGAATGCGGCGAGATTCGTCGGAATTTTATATTCCGTTATGCAAGGCGTATTTCTCGGCACGATTGCGAGTTTTTTGAATATATTTTTACCGGGAGTTACTCTTGCCGCGTTGCTCGGTACGGGCATAGTATTTGTGATGTGCCTGTTTCTTTACAAAGTTCTCAGCGTTCGTATATCGGGAAAATTTGCTCGCGGTTTGGTTATTGCCGCCATCAGTTTTTTGTTGGTGGAACTGATTTGCGTTCCCGTTGTGTGGATCATTTCCGCACAAAGCGGAAACGTGGCTCTTATAATCGGCGTTCAAGCCGCCATCGCGTTTTTCTGCGTGACCTTTGCAACAATCACAATATTTTGGGATATTCAGAATATCGACTATATGGTAAAAGCGGGTGCGGACAAAAAATACGAATGGATATTGGCGTTTAGCTTGACTACCAGCCTTATTTATCTCTATATCGAAATTTTGGAGTTGATTTTGCGCGCCGTATCTTTGATCGCGCTGTCAAAAAACAAATGAGCTATGAAAGAAATCGTAAACAAAGAACAATTGCTTGACTCACACGGCAGAATTGTCACCGCAGGTTATTCGCGCCATATGAATTTTGTGTTGGACAAAAAATATGCGCGCGGTCCGCGTCTTAAAGAATGGGATTTTTATCAAATCCACTTTGACGGCAGGTATGTATTGCAACTTACTCTCGGACATGTTTCCTATGCAATGCAGACTTCCGCGACGCTTTTGGATATTGCAACGGGAAACAGACATTTTATAGGCAAAACCGCGCCTGTTCGGCTGTCTTTCAAACGTTCCATGCCTACCAATCCGGAAGTGGCGCACAATTTGCAATATTTTTCCGATAACTTTCATGTGCAGTTCGAGACAACGGACAAGTTCCGTCGTCTTGCGCTTACTTGCAATGATTACCACGGCATCAAAGCGGAAATCAATCTTATGCTTACCAACGTGAGTAAATCCAAGGAAAAAATGGTTATCGCAACACCCTTTGACAAATCCAAACAGTGGTATCTCAACTATAAAGAAAATTGTTTTACGGTAAACGGGTATGTGCGTATAGCGGACGTCGCTTATCAAATACAAAACGGCTTCGGTCTGCTGGATTGGGGCAGAGGCGTGTGGCCTTTTCATCACAAATGGGTGTGGGGCAACGGCGGCACGACCGTTAACGGCAAAAACTTCGGTTTCAACATCGGTTGGGGATTCGGAAATACTTCGGCAGCCACCGAAAACGCATTTTTCTATGACAACAAAATGTACAAGCTGGGTGAAGTGCAGGAAATAAAATTGGGCGATGTTTACCGTTACATAGACCAGGACGAACGTTTTGTGTTCGACGTCGAACCGATTTACGACAATTTTACCAAAACGCATATCGCTTGGGTCAATAACAGATGCCATCAAATTTTCGGCAAGTGGAGCGGCTACGTTGTGTTGGATGACGGCACAACAATGGAAATTCCTCCTTTTGTGGCATTTTGCGAACACGCGGATAATCGTTGGTAGATGTCGAATATTTGCACAGATTGGCGTCTCGATCAAATTCACAAACAAATTTGATCGGAAGTGCGTGGCGAGACGTCATATTGAAACAACAGTATAAACGGCGGCAATTTTGTCGTCGTTTATTTAATATAGTCATATTATTTGAAACTTTCAGGAAAATAACGTTTATTGAGGTAACTTTATTAAAAATGATTGCATGCGATAAGATCATTTGTTTTGCTCGTCGTTTTATATCAAATTGGGAAATTTTTCCGATGATTTTATATCCCGTCTGAATAATTTCGTGAGTCGATTGCGGATTTTTTGCTGCGGCGATTTTCGGAAAAATGTTTTCGGCTGCGTTTCTGGAAATTTCGCCGATGGAGTTTTTGCACGGAAAACGTTTTTTATTACTCAATGACAATGAACGAATGGTGTTGAATGAAAACATTCTAAACGACGGAGCTTGTACGTATAATGAAAAGAGTACGTTGCGGGGGTGAGAAGTTTGACTGCGACAGACGAAATTATCCAAAAGGGATTGACGGACGCTCAGGCTGCCGAAAGGTTGTCACGTGACGGTCCAAATGAAACCGAACACAAAATAAAACACGGTTTCGTCAAAAAATTTTTTGCACAGTTCGGCGATTTGATGATAATAATTTTGCTTGTCGCGGCGGCGCTTTCTTTCGGAATGGCGTTGTACACGGGCGAAAAGTCGGATTTGTTGGAACCGCTTATTATCGTCGCGATCGTTTTGTGTAACGCAACGCTGGGCACTGTGCAGGAATATCGCGCGGAACGTTCGCTCGAAGCCTTGAAAAAACTGACTTCTCCAAAGACAAAAACGGTCAGAAACGGCAATGTCGTTACTGTGGACAGTCGTGAATTGGTGGTTGGAGACGTTTGCTTTTTCGAGGCGGGGGACGTTGTGACGGCGGATGCCGAATTGCTTGCGTGCGAAAGTCTGTTTGTGGATCAATCGGCTCTTACGGGCGAGAGCGTGCCTGTGGAAAAGGCAAGGAATGTCCGTTCGGGAGCGGCAAAAGACGCCAATAAAATTTACGGCGGCAGCCTGGTCACAAAGGGTAGGTGTGCCGCTCGG
>CANQGD010000052.1 GCA_947601445.1 uncultured Clostridia bacterium
TGTAGCCGTCATATACATCAAATTCATCTACCGTAACTCTTTGCTCCACTTCGTCAATATAAACTTTGACTTCCGTGTCGCTGATGATTTCGATTCTGTACGCTTTTCCGTCTTTATCGGTACCTTCATAGGTTCCTATATAAGCATTGTCCCCTTCTTCTTCACCGCCGCCTTCTTCGACTCTGCCGAGAGACACGTTGAAACCACTTATATCGTCGGGATCATAGTAGTACAAGCTTCCGTAGAAATCGCCCATGCCACGATATTCGCCGTTTACCGTGCAGGTGATTACTTCTTCGCTCTCATCCCAAGCAACATCGGTTACCGTTGCGGGAACGCCGTCGATAGTCACGCGTACATCCGTAGCGGTAATTTCGATTTGATACAGAACTCCGTCCTGTTCCTTTTCCCAATTACCGATAAGACTCTCCCATTTACATTCCCGCTTGCGGAGAGAAGCCAACATGTTGTAACCGTAGTCGGACATGGATAAATATCCGTACATCAGATAGTCGTAAATATGATAGAAAACTCCGCCGGCTTGGAAACATATAATATCCGTACCGCCGTTGTTACGCACTACCGCGTCGGTTATGACATAGGTTTCGCCCAGCATCTCCAAAGTAATGGTATTGCCGGACACGGTAAGCACCACATCAAATCCGGTGTAGTCTTGGCCTGTCCAAATTCCTTCATACTCGGAAAGACTCTTGTCGCTGATCGGATCGGCTTGAACAAACAAGAACACATCGTCTTCCTCTTCGCCTGCGAATACGACAACCTTCCGATAGTCAGAATCGGTCATGAGATACAACAAATACTCTTTGCCGTTCAAATTGACAATCAAACCGCCTTCTCTGCCGAAATAAACAAGCTGAGCTTCTTCCGTCGACTTGTCGCTGAAAGTTACCAAAATTTCGCCGTCCTCGGTTATTTCAAGAGTATTTTTGGTATCGTCGGTTTCATAATAGCCTACGTATGTACTGAAATCGCTTTCCTTGGAAAGGTCGGGAAGGGTGTATCTGCTGCTTATAAGGAAGTACTGAACAGGCTCTTCCGCGTCCGCATTGACGACAAAGAACAAACCGTTGCCGCCGTCCACAACTTGCGAAACGCAATATGTTTCATTCCAGGTAAAGTGGAATTGATAGTAGGTTGTTTCGCTGGGGTAGTCAAAGTCGGAAGCAAAAATAACTTCCGTAGCGTCGCCGCTTGCTCCGTTGCCGGTGATGGAAATTCCGCTTTCGGAAATAATCACGGTATATCCGTCGCCCGTGTAGAAGCCGTAGTAATCGCTGTAATCATCCGATACTTCAAATTGACTGCGATACAACACGCATACGTCCGTGATACTCGATTCGCCCGTTTCGTCTACGCTCTCGTAGTACAGGAACATTATCAGGCAATCATCGCCTTCTTCGTATTGCTGTATACCCCAACGCACGTCGCCTATCATAAAGTTGAATTGATACAGCCATTGCGTTGCACCGTATTCGCCTGACATCAAATATTTGTCAAAGTCGAGATCGGTGATAGATTGATCTTCGCCGTCGATAGTAAATACAATTTCATCATCGGTGATTTCCAATTCGTATTCGTGAGTTTCTTCTTCGTTGGAGCCGTAGTAGCTGCCATTGTACATATCCCAAGAAGTATGGGTGTAATCGTCGCTTACAAATATGCTGCGAGAAGACGTCTCTTCATCGATGAACAACGACAATTTGTCATATGTGCAGCCGTATTGCTGCAATGTGTAACTGCGTCCGTCAACGGTAAATTCGAAAATACGAACCGAATACTCGACAGGATAGTAGTTGATAACGTCGGAAGTTGCCTTGATCGTTTCGCCGTCCAGAACCATCGTGATGCCATCCGCACCGATGTTTATCGTATCCGAACCGTCTTCCAATGTGTACTTGCCAAAGTAGTCGCTGAAATCGGGCGTGTAATCCTCGGAATACAGGTATGCGCCGAAGTAAGTGCTATATCCCCACTCATCCATACCGTAGAAATCAACCACCTGTCCCTTGATAAGACAAACGATAAATCCGTAGACATAACCGCCGTACTCGTCTTCTCCCGCAACAAATCGAATCACGGCACGACCTTCATCTTCGATAAAGTCAAAGTATTCGGGATCGAGAGTATCCGTTTCACCGTCGAGAGTAAGAGTGAGTCCCTCTGCCGTTACGGTAAGTACGATTTCCCAACCGTAAGATATTTCCTCTACGCCCGTATAAGAGCCGATGAGGTCTTCCCACGCGACTGTTCTTAAACGATAATCCTTTTCGACGCCGCCGCTTGTTACATGCAGTTTGCCGTCAACAAGCGATAATGTATAGCTTTCTTTGCCCACAGTTACCGTGTAAGAACTGCCGTTTGCACTTATTTTATCTGCTGTTTTGCCGTCGATAGTTATTTCGTCGATGGTGATGTCGATACGCGAACCGCTTTCATCATGCAGCCAAGTACCGAAATACTCTTTGGCAAAAGCGCCGTTGATCATATTCTCGGGCAGCTTTATAGCGGAAGGAATGACGGTACTGCCGATATTTTCGAACTCAATCACCATGTGACCTTCGATACCGGACATCCAATCTTCTACATAGTAATCGAACTCAACCTTGGAAATTGCACCGTTTTCAAGCGTAATTTCGATATTGGTTGCACTCTGCCCTTCTTGAAGATGTTCGGACATGGCAAAGCTGACCGCCGCATATCCCGCTACTGCGTTGTCATATTCGCGCAAAGTGTAGGTGCCTCGTTCCGTTTTGACAAAGAACGACGAACTCATTCCAGAAAGATCGAACAACGCAACTATTGTATTCATTGACGGGGATACGGCAATCTGACTTGCCCAACTCCATTCACCGTCGGAATAATTCAATTCCCATACCGATCCGTCGGGACGTTCGACGTATGCGCCTTGATAAGCTTCTCCTTCGATGTCGCCTTCAAAGTAGATTGAATGCGCGGTGCGATACAAAGTTTCTTCCCACACATCATCTCCGCTTTCATCCGTGTATGTTGCGGTGTAGCTGTCGGCACTGCGTGCAGCCTGCAAAGCGGCTTCCAATTCGGGTTGTTCGGGATATGCCGTGTATCTGTCGGCGGGAACGGTTGTGCCGTCTCTGTAAACCGTCAATTCGGCGCTGTGAGTGTAAATATCGTAATTGCTCTCTATCTCACCGGACGTGTACTTTATGCCGACAATTCTGTTGCCCTCAGCAACAAGAGTAAACTCGACAATGCCCGCCTCGTCATAAGAGTATCCGGAAATTACACTTGCGATTTCCGTGGCAAGATCAAGATCGCTCAGCTGCCAGGTGTTGTCACCCATATACATAAAGCTGCTTGGGTCTATCGTTTCAAACGGATTGGTGTAATCCGCAAAAGGTATAATCAAATCTTCTTCGGTATAAGAATCTATGGGGTATGTCCACTCAATGGTTCCGTCGGTATTACGATTGGGAACAATTATGTTGCCTTGCTCGTCCGCTTTCAGAACCATATTGTTGAAGTATTCTCCATTGAGAATTTCCCATTGCCAAATCAAATTGTTTGTACCGTCGTAAACAACGCCCAATGTGGAATACACACTTTCATCGTATTCAAGATAGTACTCCGTCAAATCTCCTTCAAAACGCACCGAACCTCTCAAAGATTCGAGCATTTCCTGCGAGAGAGGATGGTCGGTTATCACTTCGATAACGGTATCTTCGGTGAGCGTAAAGGTATACTTGTTGTTTACCGTTTCCGCTTCGACATCGTTTACATACAGATAATCGATGACCCAACCGCTTTCAAGAGTAACGGTAACCGTGATTTCGGTGCCTTCGGAATATGTATACACTCCCGTTGCCGTTTCTTCCGCCTTGGGTGAAAGATCGATCGTGGCTCCGTCACCGATTTGACCTATCGTAAGCGTATACGTTCCGGAAGGTGTGGGAGGAGTTGTTTGCTCCGTCCATTGCGCCGTCAGCGTAGTGTCGGACGCGGGCATTGTGTAGGTTGCGCCTGCTTGAAGCTTGCTTTCGCCCCAACCAGCAAATTCCCAACCTTCTTCCGCTGTCGGTGCTTGCGGCAACGTGGTTGTTGCGCCTTTTTCCAACTCTACCGAGGCGGGTGCCGTTGCTCCGCTTGCCGCATGATCGCCAAGTACGAAACTAAGCGTATACGTCGTCGGAGTGGGTGGAGTTGTTTGCTTCTCCGTCCATTGCGCCGTCAGCGTAGTATCG
>CANQGD010000053.1 GCA_947601445.1 uncultured Clostridia bacterium
GCGGTGTTGGCGTTTTCGTTGATAGCGCTGGCATTGCTGACGGTTTTCAGTACAAATCAAGTGGGTCAAGCCGAAGAGCCGTTTGAGCCGGATGTTAGGGTAGGCACAGAACAGCAATTAAAGCAAGCTGTTCTTGATGCAAAGCCCGGCGAAAACAGAAAAATTCAGCTCACAGATGACATTGCTCTCGGCAATGTCAAAGTAGACAGCGAAGAGTGGGGCTTGCGAATTACCGGCGGTCGTGACATTACGCTCGACTTAAACGGTCACAAACTTTCGCGGTCGAACGGTCAATTTATCATCAACAATCAGTACAACGGCAAGCTCGAACTCATCGATACCGAGGGCGGCGGCGTTATTACCAACGACTTCCAGTGGTCGGGAGAGCCGCTCATTTATAATTACGGGACGCTGACTACGAGCGTCGATATCACTGTTCCTGCGGAAGATAATAATAGTTACTTTACCAGCGGAAACAATCCCACAATCAAAAGTACCAATCAATTGGGATTCACAACGAAGCCTTCCGTAACTGTTTTGGGCGGAACATTGACGGGACCCACACAGGGCGCGATCATCAATCTGTTTGATTCCGACCTTACTGTAACGGGCGGGACCTTTGTCCCCAATTCTTCCCCAAGCTCGGGCACTTCGATCCAAAGAATCTTCTCCGTAAAGACGCTTCAAATCAACGCCCCTAAAGGGAAAACAACGGTTGAGGAAGCAAAGGAAGCGGCAGCGGCGGATTTGGCGGCATACAAGGAGAGTCGCGGCTGCAATGTTACGGTAACCGGCGGCGATTTTACCGCATTTACACCCAAACACGGCGACATGGAGATCGATCCGAAAATTTATGTCGGTTATAATCAATATCCCTCTATGCCGAGTTATTTTGTCGCAGGAGATACCGGCGAGACGACGGACATTTCCGTTGTTCTCGAGGGGGACAGCAAATGGGGAAAAGATCTCTCCGCCTATACGTCCGATAACAAATGGATGGAGCTCTTCGATCCTACGATCGACGAGGGATCGAGCGCGAAGAAATACTACATTGTGAAAGAGGCTTCCGAGGATGCCGCGGGTGCGATTGTCACCGTTGGGGAAAGCACAAGATATTATATTGACTTTGCTTCCGCATGGGGTGCTATCGGAACAACATCCGAAGATCGTACCCTCAAACTCTGCAAGGACGCGAAGGTCGAACAGCTCGACTTCTCCAAGATGAGCGGGAATATCACGTTCGATCTGAACGGTAGAAAACTGACGATTGAGCGTAACTCTTCTACGACGAGCGGGCACATCGACTTTGGCTCTCAACGGGATATGTTGCAAGAAAAGGACATCTCTCTCATCGTGAAAGACGGTAAGGAGAGCGGCGGCGAACTCATTCTCGATACTCCGAGCGGCGGGTCGATCGGCACAAACAGCTTTATCCACATTCAGGGTTATGCAAAATTCACATTGGAGAGTGGAACCATCCGTCAGACGGGCTATTTCCCTGCGGATTATAAAGAAACGACCAAAGTGAATGATAAAGCAGGTGAGGCGATTTTCCATTTGAGCCCCGATGTCGAAGCGCAGGATGTCGTCACGGTCAAGGGCGGCAACATCATCTCGGAGATCTATTACGGAACGGAAGACGCGCCCGGCGAGTTGTCCTCTTCTCCCTATCTTGTGTCTTGGTACGTTGATACAAACGAGTACGAATTGAACTTTGAGGAGGGGACAAAATACACCGATAAGACGAAGATATTCAAGTTCGATCTGAACGACTACATCTTAACAGACAGCAAGACGAGCGTGTTCTCATGGAACTTTAAGGATTCAAGCGAAGACGCGCAAAAGCAGTGGGGAGCTCTTGAAAGCACGTTCCAAGCCTTCACGCTTAGCTCCTATGGAAAGGATTACATGTTATCCAACTTTACGGAGAGCGATAAATTCCTTGCCTCCGACGGAAACAGATACGGAACCTTGAAGGATGCCGTTAGTGCAAAAAATGGCGATAATTTCTCCATCACAGTGCTTCAAGATAATCTTACGATCGAGGAAAGCATAGAACTTGACGGAATCACGCTTGACTTCGACCGCAACAAAAACTTTACCTTGACGCTCAGTGAAGGTACCACGCTTACTCTTAGGGGCGGCGCAACGCTCCGCAACGGTACGCTCAAAGGCGACGTTACGGTGGACGGCGATGCAACAATGCAGAACATGACTGTTACGGGCAACGTTGCTGTAAATAGTGGAACACTCACCATTCCGAGCGGTACATATCAAGGCACATTTACATTTGAAAGCGGTGCCGATGCAATCATTTCGGGCGGCACTTTCATGGGCAGTCAGATCAAGACGCTCGACCAATACTTTGTCACGACGTACGGCGCTTGGATCACGGCGGGAGAGGAGTATGCAGACGGTTCTACATACGATGTGAAAATCGCGCCTAACCTCAAAGCGCAGGAATGGTACAATAAGTATAAAAATACCGACGAGTTTGAGATTGCTACCACTGATGAGTGGAACTACTTTGCGATCTATGTTTCAAGCGGCGCATCCGATTTCAAAGGCAAGACCGTGAAACTGACGGAAAATCTTAATTTCGGTTACGTTCCTTCTGTCAACGGTGTCTCGGTAGTGTCGGAACCCTTGACATTCTACCCCGCGGGCAACCAAACGTATAAGTTTAACGGCACTTTTGACGGACAAGGCAATAAGATCAGCGGTGTTTATGTAGTTGAAATCAATGCGGGCGTCTTTGGTGGAACGGGCTCAGCGATGATCAACAATCTCACCGTAGCGGATTCTCTGTTTATTGGTGGAAAAGGCGTCGGATATTTTGACGAATTCAATACCGAAAAAGGTTGGGTATTTGTCGGCGGTGTTGTTGCACAAGGCAATTTGGGACACACAGATGAAGGCATGGCTGCGACGGGCATTAAAGTGCAAAATGTTACGCTCTCGCAAAAAGAACCCGGCAATATTATGGGCGGCGGTTTCATCGGTCAGACCTGGAGTACACTCTATTTCAAAGGTATCGAGGTGGACGGCGTTACTTTGGACGGCGGCTGGAAGATGGGCGGTGTCGTCGGTTTCACCGAGGCGTCGGTTATCATAATTGATGGAGACGTCAAGAACGTCGAATCGGTGCGCGACTGTATCTATTTTGGCTCAGTTATGGGACAATTGGTTGGTAATTCCTTAACTCTTGACGGCTGCAACGTTCAAGCCCCCGATAGCTATTTGGTCGGCGGTATGGACGCAGGTAGTGCGACGAAAGATGTTAATATCAAGGGCGTAGGAACGGATATTGCAACAAAAGGCACCACAGGAACAACAGGTACATCACACGGCTCTCACGATGTTGATCTAAATATTACCGTTCCCACAACAAGTGAAGAAACCGAAGAGAGCGGCGGATTTAACCTTGACTTTAAAGAAGAGGAAATTCCGAACGATTCGTATGTGTTTACCGGTGACCAAGTCGTTGTTCTCGACGAAGACGGAAACGAAGTAACAAAGGCGGCAGATGAACTTAGTGCGGCAGATGAAGGAAAGGTCATCGCCGGGGAATTTGAAGAAGCTATCGACGAAAAGTACATTGCACCCGGGTATGCGTATATTAAAGATGAAAGTTCATCGAAATATGTGATTTGCGAAATTACAAAATACTATCCGACATTGCTCTCGGGAACGAGCGAAGATGGTTCGGAGAAGAGCCTTGCGGAATACAAAGATTATCTTGTCAACACCTATGAATATTCTCAAGAGGCAATAGAAAAGATCAATGCGATCTATACACGGATAGAGAAAGAACTTGAAGAGAGAGCGTCCGAGCTTACAATGACAGATGTGCGCAAGCTCATCAACTCTGCAAAGGTCGAAATGGATGCGGTACCTGTTTTAAGTGCGGAAGAGGAGCAGAAGGCAGCGGAACTCGAACAAGCCAAGAAAGATGCGAAGATCGAGTTGCAATTGTATGCTGCAAGCAAGGGAGTATCTCTTACCGACAAATCCGTGACAGACGGACTTGTAGCAATAGAAAAAGCTACAAGCGAAAGCGAAGTAACAAGCGCATTGACGTCTGCACAAAGCAAAGTGGATTCGGTTAAAGCGGCACAAGACAGAGCCGAGCAAGAGCAAGGACAAAAGACTGAGGCAGCACAAGCATTGAAAGA
>CANQGD010000054.1 GCA_947601445.1 uncultured Clostridia bacterium
ATTCGAACCCCCGTGGGCTTGCACCCAAACGGTTTTCAAGACCGCCTCGTTGTGACCGCTTCGATAATCCTCCACAAAATAATCAACATGCAACACACTCGGATATGCGTTCACAAACCGCCAACTTGCCAAGGCAAACGTTTTTCACTGCGGTGTCTCCGCAAAAAAGCGCGTTGTACCTTAAACGGTTGCAACGCAATCTTTGTCAAGCGGACGCAGCTTCAAAAGTCGTCGCAAAAGTTGTTGTGTAAACAAATATTTAACTGCGTCGATACCAAACATGCGCGCTGCAAAACAACATTTTGATGTATTCGCAAATCTGTATTGCAAACTATAATTCATCTTACACCATATTTAAGGCGTTGTCAAGTTTGTGCATAAATTTTGTGTTTTAGTGGCCACGTCCGTGCAATTTTTATTGTTTTTCTGTAAATTGGAGGCATAAAATATCCACGTATTCAACAAAAATCGACAAAAAACCCATAAAATAGTTAAAACAAATTTACAAATTGCAAAAATAACTTTATAATAAAAACATAAAAAGATAAAACACAAAAAAGCGAGTACACAAAAGTTGGATGATCAAATCAAGCAAAAGATAAATCAATACCTTTCGGATATTAAAAATGGCGATATAAACTCTCTCAATTTATTGTTTGAGATGGTCGGCAATCATTTAGCGGTTATTGCGCACGTGTATCTGAACGATAAAAACGCCGATTGGGATATTGTCGGAGAAGCGTATCGTCGCGTAGGCAACAGCATCGGCACATTCGATACTTCGCGAAGCGGTTACAATTGGCTTTACAAAATTGTCAAAAACGTGGCGTTATCCTACAACAAAAGCGAAGCCAGACACAGGACGGTAAATATCGACAAGATGGCAAGCGTTATCAAAACGGAATCCTTTACGGAAATTTCCGACGGGTGGATAGATTTTTGCACGATATTCGATCGGCTCGATGACGAAAGCAAAAAATTGTTTGAGATGAAATTTCTACAAGATATGCCGCAGAAAGCAATTGCTCATAAACTTAAAATTACAGAATCGGCTGTCAGTCAACGAGTAAGTAAATTATTGCAAAATTTAGAAGAACAATTAAAAAAGAACTAAACTAATCTGCTCCTGATAAGGTAGTATTTGTACAACTACAACAAAGGAGAAAAATTATGAAGAAATTAACTTGGATTTTGGTTGCGGTATTTATTATCGCCTGTGTGTCGCTTTCTTGCGGAATGGCTCCCGCTTTTGCGGAGACGGCGCCCGGCGTATCGGAACCGCGCTATACAAACGCCAATGTGGCTGCCGCCGCGGATAATGAAACGATATATTTCACGTCTGTGGATATAACCAACATAACAACCGACGGTGGTGCGCCTAGTTTCCACACCAATTACGGCGCGGCAAACAGCTGCGGTCCGATTGCCGGCACGGAAATCACGGTCTTTTATGATAAATATTTCGAAAATCTTGTCCCTGATTGGCAGAGTTACTATCCGGCAAGCGGAAAATACCGCATAACCAGTTCAACTCTCCTTGAACCGATATTTTGGAATTTGTACAATTTGATGAAATGTAATGTGGAAGACGTGGGCGTAAGCGAAGCGGATTTTAAATCGGGATTGCAGACGTATTTCAAAAACCAGGGGTATTCGCTTTCCTATCAAACGGCGACAAAAAACGGAACATTGAATTGGGATACATGTGTTTCGGCGGTTAACAACAACAAACCTATCGTGTTGTTTGTCGGTCCCGGCCAGATATACGATATCAACACAACATGGGACGATCGTCATATATTGGACGGTTTCGATATCAAAAGCAACCATATAATGATGGCATACGGATACGTTCAAATAAAATACTACAACAACGGGGTAAATTTCCGTACGGAAAAGTTTTTGACGCTTGAAACAGGCTACGGATTTCCCACAACGGCATACTTAAAGATAAATTCAGACAATCTTGACGCAGCATATGTAATCAACGTGGCATAAGGAGAATTATGACGGAAAAAGACGTACATCAATTGATAGAGGAACAAACGCCCGAGTTAAAGAAACTTGTTTACGAACACATACGTGAAGATGCGGAACGCTCGGTAACGGAAGGCGCAAAAAGAAGGCAACGGCGCAAGCGTTTGGCTGTCAGATTATGCTCTGTGGCGGCGGCATTCGTGTTGGTTGCGGTTTGCCTTTCTGTCGTGTTGCCGATAGTTTTGAACAATGATTCTGTTGTAAGGTATTCCGATGCTGATATAACGTATCTTTCGGCGGAGTTCACGTTAAAAGAATATTCTCAACAACACGGTTCCGAAATACTTTATCTCGATTGGTACGAAGATATTCATGATGCGATAAAAGGGTGCGATAGCTCCGATCTCAACAAGATAGTCCACATTCAAGAAAATCTTATCGACCCGCAAACCGGCAGAGTTGTTGCTGTTAATGTCATATCACACAATGTCATTATAGATAAATTTAGTTCTTATGATACAGGAGTCTTTGAGACAACTTTAAGCAACAACATTGTGTTAAGTTATCGATCCAAGCTTAATCAAACAATGGTCAAATTCGAATACGGCAATTACAAGTATTATATTGAATTTAAGGATACGTCCGACATGGACTATATTCGAGAAACAATAGAAAGCATGTTCAAAAATTAACTTATCTGCAATAAGGGCGCGCAAAAGCGTCCTTGTTGTTTGCAAAATGCAATTGTTCGGCAAGTTTTGCCGTATCTGCACGGCGACAATTTGGCAAAAACGAAAACAATTTTGTGCCAACCGCACTGAAAACTTTGTTGTTTGGCAAAAATAAAATCGAGGAAATATGCGAAAAGTCTTGTTTGTTGGCAACAGCTATACTTATTTTAACGATATGCCTACGCGCATTTTCGAGCCGATGCTGCGCGCTTTCGGCGATTGCAAGGTGACTGCGATTACTTGCGGCGGTTATCGGCTGGAACAATTTGCGGATTCGACCGATCCCGAGGGGCAGCGTTTGCGCAAAGCCGCCGAAGATTGTTATGATTTTGCCATATTGCAAGATCACAGTTTGATTTCCGTCCTCGAACCGCAAAACTTTGAAAACGGCGCAAAGGCCGTTGTGAATTTGCTTCAAAATAATGTGAAAAATTTTATTCTTTTTGCAACCTGGGGTCGAAAAAACGGCTGCGAAACATTGGCGGAGTTGGGAATGACTTGCGAGCAAATGACGGAAGTGGTGGCAAAAGAGTATCAGCGCGTGGGCACAAAGTTGGGCATACCCGTTGCGCATGTGGGCAAAGCGTTTGTTCGCTACGCCGAGAGCAACCCGAACGCGGAGTTGTATTACGAGGATTTTCATCATCCGTCCAAATTGGGCAGTACGCTTGCCGCGCAAACGATTCTCAACAAAATGTTGGAACAAATCGGCATAAACGACAAAAAATAATATCGAAAACCCTTGACAAATACGCCGATGTGAGCTATTATAAACAAGCATTCAAGCGATAAGTAATCGTCGGCAATGCACTGTATATCGCGGGGTAGAGCAGTCCGGTAGCTCATCGGGCTCATAACCCGAAGGTCGTGTGGTTCAAATCCCACCCCCGCAACCAATAGGCAGCGACGCCGTACTCGTCGCAACAGAAAGCGAGCGCATAAAACGCTCGCTTTTCAATTGCTTCCGTTTGGGCGTGCTGCCCTGTATTTCTGAGTTGGGGATAGTTTGAAATAATGTAGCGCGCCGTTCGCTGCGCTCTCTCCGCTTACTCGGCTGCGCCGAGACAAATCCTGTTCTCTCCGCCAAAGCAAAATAATACGAACCCGAAAGAAAACGTTGGGTTCGTATTGTTTTATGCCAATGATTGGT
>CANQGD010000055.1 GCA_947601445.1 uncultured Clostridia bacterium
CAATCACGCGCCGAACGCTCGCGGGCTTTGGAAATGCCACCGTGAACACGCGCTATCAAGCGCACTTAATGGAAAAGCTACACTCCGATATGACTTGGGTGGTCAAGAAAATTAAAAATTCAGAATTGTGGAAGAAAGAAGGCACGGAAATGAAATTTGATGCAATCGTTGGCAATCCCCCGTATCAAGAAGAAATAAGAACAGACCGTTCGGTTAATAGTACGACGAAAACTAATGTTTTTCATTACTTTCAAATCGCCGCTATTAACATTACCAGCGGGTGGACATCTCTTATTTATCCAGGCGTTCGTTGGATGCATCAATCGGGAAAGGGGCTATCTCAATTTGGCAACAACCTTATAAATGATATGCGCCTCGAAAAAGTTATTTTTTATCCGATAGCAACAGACGTTTTTGAAAATATTGAAGTGCCAGACGGAATTACTGTGGTTATGATGAATAAGCACAAAGAAAGCGCAGGCTTCTTGTATGATTATGTTTCGGCAAAGGGACGGATGAATCTTTACAGAGATAACCCTGGGAAAGAACTACTCATTTTGGATCCATTGCAGACAAGTATTGTCGAAAAAATTGTAGCATTTGTAAAGCACTATGGGTTACAATATTTGCACGACTCTATTTTGCCCAGATCGCTATTTGGCATAGAGAGTGATTTCATTGAGAAAAATTCAGAGCAAGCCACCCCCTATGTGGAAGGCATGGAGATAGATTATAATAAAAAGATTAAACTGCTTGTAAACGATAAAGCTGGTCCCGCAGGAAGGACGATGTGGTTTGTTGTCGATAGGGATACGATTAAACAAAATACTCGCTATATAGCTGAATGGCAAGTTGTTGTTTCAAGTGCTCACCCTGGTGGACAAGACAATCGTAACAACATGATCTCAATCGTCGATGATAATAGTGCATTCGGACGTTCGAGAATTGCATTAAAATCATTTGCAACACGCGAGGAAGCGGAGAATTTCTATAAATATGCGAACACCAATTTTGTAAAATATGCCTTGCTTTTGTCCGATGAATCCTTAACTTCATTGGCGAAATATGTACCAGACTTGTTGAATTATAAGAATAACTCGGCTCTTGTAAAATTCAGCGACTCAATAGAAGAAATCAATATTCAGCTGTATGAACTTCTTGGCTTCACCCCCGATGAAATCTCCTTCATTGAGTCCATGATCAAACCTATGGAGTAATAGGAAATATATACGCAAGAGGAGTAGCAAATGATAAAAAAGATAAAGTATGATAATCATATAGTTTTAGGAAATTTAGAACTTGATTTTTCGAAGCCTGATGGCTCATTTTATAATACTATCGTATTGGCTGGGCTAAACGGAAGCGGGAAAACAACCATTTTGGATACATTATCCGATTTTCTTAACCTAAAAAGTTTTCACCCCTTTGATTCCCTTATTTATGAGGCTGATGGGTGTGACTATGAATTGACGACAATCAATGAAAGAGATTCCCTATCTGGTTTTCATAAAAGACGCAGTATAAATACAGGGGAGCAAATTGAAATACGCCGAAATGAGTATAATAATTATGAAGTGCTTCAAAAAGACAATAAAGACATAAGATTTTATGGTTTTGCGTATTCAAGAGCTCGCTCTGGATTCCGCACATCGCAAGTTCAATCGATTACGTCTTCTCAATTAGACAGCGATAAATACACTTTGGATGCAAAAGAGGATTTTACAAGCGTCAAACAACTTTTGATAGATATATTTAACCAAGACAATAATTCTTTTGCACGGCTTGGTCAAACAGAAGATCTGGTACGCTATTCCGAATTTGAGCCGCAGTCAAAATTGTATCGTTTTAAGCAAGCTTTTAATAACTTTTTTGAGACATTACGTTTGGAAAGAGTAGAGACTAAAGGTGGGTTTAACATAATTTTTTCAAAAAACGGCAAAGAAATTAAAATAGATGACTTGAGTACCGGAGAGAAACAAATTGTTTTTCGGGGAGCGATGTTACTAAAAAACAGCAATGCAATAAAAGGTGGGATTGTTTTAATAGATGAGCCTGAATTGAGTTTGCATCCACAATGGCAACAAAAAATCTTACAGTATTATCGAAACTTGTTTACCACAAACGGAGTACAGACAGCGCAAATAATAATAGCTACACACTCGGAGTATGTGCTAAGTTCCGCATTAAAGGATCCAGATAATGTGTTGGTTATAACATTAAAAGATGAAAACGGGAACATTCAATGCGAAAAGATAACCACCCCGTATGTTTTACCGTCGATTACGGCAGCTGAAATCAACTATAAAGCATTTAACATCTATTCGACAGACTATCATATCGCGCTTTATGGTTATTTACAGAATAAAATTCATGCAAAATCAGTTAAAGCGTGTGATAATTATATCTCACATCATCCCAAATTTGATGCGCGTAAACACCGCAAGAGCTCAAGCCACAACGGTACCACCTATAATACTTTGCCCACTTTTATTCGAAATTTAATTGATCATCCTCAAACTGGTGTTGATTTTACCGAGGAAGAACTCCAAGCATCAACAGAACTTCTTATTGAACTTTGTAAGTAAGTTTTCTATATTATTGGGAAAGTCAAAGAAACGAAGAACATAAGTGAATCAAAAAGTTCAATGATAAACCATAGTAACGAGGTGAAATCTTGATATATTTTAATCAAAAATTAGTCGCAAAAGCGCTAAAAGAAGTATCGGATTATATAGATGTTGCGAAGGATGTTTCTCACATTCAATTCTTGGTCAACTCGTCGTATACGAAAGATGTTTTAACGGAAGCCCGGCAATTAAATCACAAATTGCGGAAAAAATATTCGACAATCGAAACGATGCTCGCGTTTGCGGCGACCATGCCTAAAATAAATTTCGGAGCGGGAGATCAACCATTATATGCAGACAATGCTCCCGCAGAAATAAAAGCCCTTGTACAAGATTATTATGGTATTTTAGCGGATGTACTCATTAAGAAAGGAATAATTCAGCAAATAGAACAGTTTATCGACCATGTAACAGAAAATTAACACCCAATATGACTAAAAGAGCTGAGCTATAACAGCTTTGAGAGTTTGGGAAGGCGGGTGATTCCCGCCTTTCTTCGACAAAAAGACAAAAAATATATAAACATTCGTTCGGTTTTTTATTGACAAGCGGATGTGAGTGTGATATAATAAGCGTATCGGAAGTCGCGGAAATAGAGCGGCTTAATATCCGATGAACCGCGTTTTGGCGGTGTTTTCCTGTTACCGATCATGGCGGCAGGAGTGTTTTCCGATGGGCTGTTGCCTATCGGTCAGCCGAGCTTTGCGTTTTTGAACGGCTCGGAGAAGGACAGGGAAAGTGTTTGCTTTCGGAGCAAACACTTGGCGGGAGCATAGCCTTTTTCGTTCGGGAACGCAATGCAACGATGGCAGTTTTATTGTCATACAATTTTTTCGGAAATCTTCCGAAATGGT
>CANQGD010000056.1 GCA_947601445.1 uncultured Clostridia bacterium
ACCGAGGAACAGATAGGACAGAATTTTGAATATCAGTTCGGATGCCGCTAATTTCCTTTTCATATCTTATCCTCCTTAATACAGCGAAACGTCGCTTGCCTTGCGGGCGATTGCATTGGCGCCTATCACCAGCACCATACCTATCAGGTTGTTGATCATTTCCGCTGCGGAAGCCAAACCGGGTTGGCTGGAACCGCCGCCGCCCATGCCGCCATAGCGATATGAGAAGGTGGACACAACGTCTGCGGTTACCCATGTGTTGCTGTTGTACAACAACAAAACTTTTTCGTAGCCTACGCTAAGCAACGAGCCGATACGGGTGATGAGCATAATGATCACGGTGGACAAAATGCTGGGCAACACCACATATCTCATTTGCGCCATTTTGCCGGCGCCGTCTATCTGCGCCGCTTCGTAGCTGGTGGGTGAAATAGCTATCACCGCCGCAAAATAAACTATGCTGTCGTAACCTGCACCCTCCCAAATTCCGCTTACTTGATATATCGTGCGGAACAGGTTGGGATTTTTGAGCAAGCCTGCCGCCGCCACTTCCGGGGAGATGATGCCCATGGCTTGCAATGCCTGCGAAATTACGCCCATTCCCGAAACGATGTTGCTTTCCTTTACCAACATTGTCACCAACGTTGTCATAACGACGGTGGACATAAACTTGGGCAGGTATGTAAGCACCTGGAATGTGCTGCGCATGATGTTGGACTTGATCTCGTTGAAGAACAACGCCAATATTATCGGCATTGGGAAGCCAAAGCACAGTCCGTAAAAACTAAGCAAGAAAGTGTTGCGGAAAGCACGCCAAAACTCCATGGACAGTTCCGTGCCGCCGAACAGCAGAGTTTTGAAGCTGGAAAAGCCCAGATAAAATTGATCGCTGACATCAACGCCCGTTTGGGAAAGTTTGAAACTTCCAAGCAACTCGTACATCGGCAGATAACGCCAACAAATAAACACGAACAACATAGGTACGAGCATCAAGTACAGCCGCCAATCTTTAATAATGGATTTGGCGGTATTCAGCCAATGATGCTTTTCCACGTCGTCTCTGACTATTTGTTCCGGGTCCATGGAATAAGTGTTCGTTTGCTCGTCAAAAACAAGCTCTGATACTTTTTCTGCCATTGGATTTCCTCCAAAAAAATTTGCTGTAATTTGTTTCTATTCTTCGTCAATATCGGATTGACGGATTTCCTTGTCCCGCTCCTTTTGAGTGCGGATGAGATAGTGTTTTTGATCCTCGAACAATCCGTTTTGTTTGCGGCATATCAACACCACAATCAACGCAAACACCGCAGGAAGCGCGTCGTAAAGAATACTGTTGAGGCTTGCCGCAATTGTTATGTCCGGCATGGGCAATCCCACCAAAAACCGTCCGAGAGATATAAAGGCGTATACCGCAAACATATATAGCGTCGTCCACCATGCGGAATCGCGAATACGCTGTTTGCCTATCAACTTGTGAAGCGCCAACAACAACACGCAAAATGCGTTTCCCGCAATTACAACGAGGTGCATTTGCCAACTTGCTTTCAGCACAATACAGTATGCAATGGCACACGTAGTTGACGGAATAAGCATCCAAGCTCCCCATCTCATTGCCACCAATGCGACAAACAGATATACGAAAGAAATGGAAAACGCCTGTTCGGGAAACCATTTGGTTGCGGCTATCGTGACGATCACTTCGAATACGGTGCCGATAACCGTAAAAATCGTTATGTCCGCAGCCCTATACTGAGCAAAGTTTAACGACTTTTGTGCCAAAAAGTATACTACCCCACTTTTTCATTATTGTACGAAATAATTTTACAAAATGTTTTTGCAAAATTCCATACCAAATATGGACAAAAAACAGCACTTTTTGCGACATTTTGTGTCCGTTTTGTACATATCTTTTGTGAAATAGAAAATTTTGACCGATGTCAAAGTCTTGGCACAATAATATATGCTGTTTATAGCATAACGTAGCTTACAAAGCTCTTTTCCCATCTGATTGAAACAATTGCATCGCACTTGACACATTTTTTACATTGAAGTAAAATGTCGGTATGGAATTACTTTACGACAATACGGTGTATTTATCGCCGCAAGATAATCTCGCGCAAACAGTAAAACAAGTCGGTCCTTTTACGCGTATTTTGCTGCAACCCGGCGTATATCGCTGCAAAACGGAAATAGACGTAAAAGGGTTGACAATCGAGGGAGAGCCCGGCAGAGAAAAAGATACCGAAATCGTTTGGGACGACTATGCCAAAAAACTCGACGAAAACGGATCGGAGCTAAATACTTTCAGAACATATACGCTTGCCGTATGCGCCGACAACGTTACCTTGCGCAATATTACCGTAAGCAACAACGCGGCCAACTCCCCGATCAAAGGACAGGAAGTTGCTTTGACGGTATACGGAGATGAATTTACGGCGGAAAACTGCATTTTTAACAGTGAACAGGACACTTTGTTTTGCGGTCCGTTGCCACGCGATTTGATCGCCAGATACGACGGATTTTTGAAAGACAAACTGCGCCGAGATATAAAATCAAGGCAAATTTACCGCAATTGCGTTGTATACGGAACGGTGGATTACGTTTTCGGGTGCGGCGATTGCTTATTTGTCGATTGCGAATTTACGTCGATCGGCGACGGACGGATCGGTTTTGTCGCCGCTCCCGCACACGCCGCAGAACAAAAAATAGGATTCGTGTTTGTAAATTGCAATTTTTCCGCAAAAAATAACCCGCAAAAAGTATTTCTCGCACGTCCTTGGCGAGACTTCGGCAAGGCAAGTTTTGTTCATTGCAATTACGGCAAGCACATAGACGAACTCGGTTTCGACAAGTGGAACGACACTCAGAGAGATAAAACGGCACGTTTTGCGGAGAGCGAAACACAAATCGGGCGCGTGCCGTGGAGTAAGACGCTTGACGAGTGTGAAATAAAAGCATTGTTGAATTTTTTTGAATAAAAATTGATTGAACGCACCATTTCTTGTTTTAAGTACATATATCGCATATATACGAACGGTGAAAAATCAAATTATTTTTTTTTCGAACAAGATAAAATCGGTACATACAGCGCGGCAGTAAAGCGCACTTCCCATAGGGAACAAAAACAAAATTTTTAGAATTGTGCTTTCAAGCGATGACAAAAACTCTCGGATA
>CANQGD010000057.1 GCA_947601445.1 uncultured Clostridia bacterium
AATGAAATTGTTTGTAAACGCGCCGCGGTCTATTTCAGTCAGACTTTTTGGCAAGAAGATACTTTTAAGCGAGTCGCAGTCGTAAAACGCCCATTTCTCTATATTCATAACGCGCGGCATATACGCGCTTTGAAGTCGGCTGCAGCCGCTGAACGCGTTCATACCTATTTCCGTCACATTAGGCATTATTGCGGTTTTAAGATTATAGCAGTCGTAAAACGCATTTTCACCGATGCACGTCACGTTTGGCAGCTCCACTTTTTCAAGCGATGTACGCCCGGAAAACGCCGTATTCTCTATGCGCGTCACGCTTTGAGGAGTTTTGTATGCGCTTTGAGTCTTTCCTGTGGGATACGATATGAGAGTAGTTTTGTCCTTATTAAATAAAACGCCGTCGACGCTTGAGTAATTTTCGTTGTCCTCGGGAACTTCGATTTCGGATAATATCGCATAACCGAACAGTTCGTCAGTTATCAGCGCCGTATCGCTTCTGAGTGTGAATTTTTCGTTTTGCGGCTTTATATCGACAAGATATTTTCCGATATAAAGAGCGCCTGTGTCCCAGTTCGATTCGTCGTTTGAATACGCCGTATTGCAGAACGCGGCGTAGCCTATTTCTTCAACACCTTCCGGCAATTGTATATCCGAAATCAAGTCGCAGCCGAAAAACGAGTGATCGCCGATATATTTGACCTTGGAAAGTTCAATTTCCGCGAGCGAGCCGCATTCAAAAAACGCAAAAGCGCCTATTTTTGTCACGTTTGGCATTTTTACGCTTTTAAGCGAAGAATAACTAAACGCATCGTCACCGATGCTCTCAACGTTCGGCATATCCACGCTTTTAAGCGACAGACACCACCCAAACGCTTCATCATCTATATTAGTAACGCCCGGCATTTCCACGCTTTCAAGCGCGTTGCAGCCGAAAAACGCCGAGGTGGCTATTCTTTTAACGCCCGTCGGTATTCTGTAAGTCAGATTCTTTTTCCCCGCGGGATATATTATAAGCTCCGTCTTATCCTTATTGAACAATACCCCGTGTTCGGAAACAAAATACTCGTTCTCTTTTCCGACTTCTATTTCGGAAAGCGCGACGCAGGGTGAAAATACGTAAATTCCCATGTTCGCCAGATTCGGAGCAGTTACTTTTTCAAGCGATTCGCAATAGTCAAACGCATAATTCTCTATGCTCGTAACGCTCGGCATGGTCACTTTTTTAAGTGTGTCACAATACTCAAACGCACGTTCTCCTATGCGCGTAACGGCGACCCCGTCTATTTCTTCGGGAATTACAAGGTCAACTATTCTGCCGTTAAAGCCTGTTACCGTACCCGTTTCGGAGTCAAATAATATAAATCCGCCGTCGACGGCATACGGAATATTCGTATTTTTTGCCTCCGCAAGCGCCGGGAACACTCCCGCGCAGCTCAAGCACATGATAAGCGCCAGCGCAATACCCGCAAACTTTTTAAGCATTTAAAGCCCTCCTTTGTATTTAAAGCGCAACAAATGAAATATTGTTTTTATTATAACACCCCTTCGAATTATTGTAAAGATTCCGATATTTTAAAAATTCCCGACTGAAATATCAATCGGGAACTTTTTAATATCTTTTTTTAGTCCGCGCTGTACGGCATAAGAGCTATATGGCGCGCTCTCTTGATAGCCGTTGTGAGCTGACGCTGATGCTTCGCGCACGTGCCGGTTATTCTTCTGGGAAGAATTTTGGCGCGTTCCGAAACAAATCTGCGGAGCTTCGCGACGTCCTTGTAGTCGATATGCTCAACCTTGTCGGCGCAGAACTGACAAACCTTTTTCTTTGCCTTACGGTTTCTGTATGTCTTTTCGGACTTTTCAGTCATTTTTAATAACCTCCCTCTTTAAAATGGTAAATCATCGTCCGTTCCGAGCGGAGAGATGGGGTCGGGAAGACTGCCGAACGGAGAGTCGTTAAAAGTCGGCTGTTGCTGAGAATAAACCGGCTGCGTCTGCTGATACGGAATCTGAGAATAGGACTCCTGCGAAGCCGCGGCGCTCTTTTTGCTCTCGACAAAATAAACCTGATCTATCACGACTTCCGTCGCGTAGCGGTTGTTTCCATCGTTGTCCTTCCAGGAACGCGTCTGAATACTTCCCTCGACGCAAACAAGATTGCCCTTGGAAAAGTATTTTGAAATGAACTCGGCGGTCTGCCTCCAGGCAACGCAGTTTATGAAATCCGTCTGCCTTTCGCCGCCTGCCTTCGCATAGTTACGGTCAACCGCAAGCGAGAACGAGCAGGTACTCGTCCCCTGCGGAGTTGAACGAAGCTCGGGGTCGCGCGTAAATCTGCCAATGAGAATTACTTTGTTCAGCATTTCATTTCACCCCGATCATTCGTCCTCTTTGATAACTATTGTTCTGAGCACGCCGTCGGTAATTCCGTAAATTCTCTCAAGCTCCTTCGGGAACTCCGGAGAAGAGGAGAACTTTATCAGCGTGTAAAACCCTTCGGTCTTGTAATTGATGGGATATGCAAGTCTCCTTTTACCCCAAACGTCCACGCTTTCAACAGTGCCGTTAGCCTCGATTAGAGACTTGAATCTGTCGGAGAGGGCTGTTATCTTTTCCTCGTCGAGCGCGGCGTCAAGAACGAAAATGGTTTCATACTTATTGATGATGTCTGCCATTTTTCTACACCTCCTTATGGTCTTTTGGCCCCGCTTTTTACGGAGCAAGGATTAACGGAAGGTTCTTCCGCAGTTATTTATTATAAACGACTTTTGGCGTATTTGTCAAT
>CANQGD010000058.1 GCA_947601445.1 uncultured Clostridia bacterium
GTCGCCGATCGCGCCCGATTGTGCGCTCGGCGCTTCGCCTGTGGCGTCAGTGCCGCCCGCAAAGGTTGCCGTCGCTTGCTCGCTGCATGCCGCAAGCGCAACGCTTGCTACCATTGCTAACACAAGCACAAGACAAAGCAACCATCGTGTCGTTTTGTGTGTCATAATTTGTCCCTCCAAAAATTTTTTTTATCGATTTCGAAAAGCGTAATTATTTCAATACCGTTCTCTGCTATGCGAAATATTTTACGCTTTTCGTAATTGTTGTTTAAGCCTCGGTAAATGTGCGAGAATTGTTGCCGTCTTTATCGGAAAGAATAAGATTGCCTTGCGCATCGAACCGAATGATATACAGCGTTTTGGTGGATTCGTCATAAGCAAATCCTTGATCGGGAACAACTGCGCCGACTACGCCGAATCCGCCGCCCTCATAGGATACAGTGTAATCTATGAGCCGCAAAGTATTGCCGTTGAGCGTTGCGTTGCCCTCTGCGTCTACGATTATCGTATCCGTGCCGTTTGTGTAGGTTTTTCCACGCCAATCGGCGGGGAAAAGCGAACTTGCAGCGGACTGTTCGTAGTAATACACACCGCTGTCCGTTTCCACTTTCAACAACATGTTCATATTGAACCCTTCTTCCCACAAACTTACTGTTGCGTTGAGCGCGCCCGTGATTTTGTAGCTGTCAAAAGTGTCGCTTGCAGCGGAACAGTTTTGTCCGTTATAAGTAAACGTATCGTCGCCTATAACTATTTTGTTATCTCCGCCCAGTTGGTTCCATTCGCCCACGAATGTGGAAAGGAATGTTACTCCCGCGCTGCCGGCACGACGGAATTGCAAATTCCAAATGTCCTTGTTTTCCGAATAATAGTACATCACACTGCCGAACTGCGCCATCGAAGGGCTGATGATAATATCCCAATAGCAATCGGCAAATACCGCACGGGCAATATAGCCTTCCTCGACGGATTCCTCTCCCCAGTAAATGACTTGTTGACCGTTGATCGTCATAGTGCCGTCGCCGATGTGCAACGTCAGTTTTTCTCCGTCACTCGGTTGATATTCCCAATCGCCGTTGTAGGAGTCGGGCAAGGTGACGCGCGAACTTGGCATAACTCCGCCTTCGAGTATGTACAGTTCGTAGCTGTCTTGGGCAAAATCAAATACAAATATAAATTGCGTACCATCTATGTTGCCCAAACCGAAACGGTTTCCGTCCACCGTGAATTGGTAAACGTAAAATTCCTTGCTGGCAACGATCACATCGCGTATTTCGCCGCGGTAATGCAAGAAACCGTCGCTATCCACAACGATGTCCTCGCCGTCTTCTCCGACAAATTTCCAAGTACCCTTGAATTCGTCAGACAACGGTTCCGCTTCTACCAAAACATAATGGGTGGATTGTCCCAGTCCGCCTGGTTGACCGAATTCGAATGTTTTTTCATCGGCTGTGTATTGCAAGAGCCAATAGCTTTTTCCGTAAAGGATGTGCAGCGTGTACGAATCTCCGTCTTGCTCGGTGTAAAGCAAATACAACTTGTTGATGTCGAGAATGGCTTTTCCGTCATCTTCAATGTAGAAACGACCCATATTTTCGTTGTCCCACATTGTATTTTTGAAAAATTCGGGAAATTCGTTGTCGGGTATTTCGCCGCTATTTGTGTACAAATAGAAATTGCCGCTACCCATGTGTACAAGCAGAACGGTGTGCTGCGGATCGATAAAACGAACGCTGTACGTATATATGCCGTCGCTGTAAGTGTAACCCTCTACGCTTTCATAAACAGTACACGTGGTATTGTTGTATCTGAACTCGGAACTACTGATGAAAAGTTGATTGACGACATCGGTAAGCGGATTGATTTGCTTCCACGTACCGTAAAAATACTCGGGCAAAACCGATTCGTCCTTTTTTACATTGAAAAAGGCGCGTATTGTTGTGTTTTGGGTGATATTGAATGAGTAAGTAAGATTGTCCGCATCGGTAAGCGTGCCGTTTGTGCCTTGTACGGTAAAACGACTCAATTCGTACCCTTCCGCGGGGATAAACTTGACGGTAACCGACGTGCCCTCGCTGTATGTAGCCTCAGACGGACTTACTTCAATCGTGCCCGTATCGGGAACATCCACAAGCGTGGTCAACGTGTAGGTTGCCACCGACGGAATCTCACTGAAAATAACATCCACCGTTACGTCTTGCTCGATCGAAAAAACGTACACGCCGTCGGTGTGCGCAACGGGACTGCCGTTTACGGTAAATGAATAAATGCGATAACCGCTATCGGGAGTGGCTGTGATTGTGATTTGCGTACCCTTGGCGTAACTTTCCTGTTTGGGACTTACATCAACGGTACCAAATTCCGTATCCTCGATAGTTACGGTGTATTCGTCTGTGGGCGTGGGTGGAGTGGGAGGTGTTGTTTGCTTCTCAGTCCATTGCGCCGTGAGCGTAGTGTCGCTGTCTGGCATCGTGTAGGTTGCGCCTGCTTGAAGCTTGCTTTCGCCCCAGCCGGCAAATTCCCAACCTTCCTCTGCTGTCGGTGCCTGCGGCAACTTGGTTGTTGCGCCCTCTTCCAACTCTATTGAGGCGGGTGTTGTTGCTCCGCTTGCCGCATGAGCGCCAAGTGCGAAACTAAGCGTATGCTTTGTCGCGGGTGGAGTGGGTGGCGTTGTTTGCTTCTCCGTCCATTGCGCCGTCAGC
>CANQGD010000059.1 GCA_947601445.1 uncultured Clostridia bacterium
CACATTGAAAGAAGGGTCGGGAGAATCCACATGTTCCTTGTCGCACAGCTCCGTCCAGAAAGTGCGTGAGATGCTCAGTTGACGATCGGCTTCTTCGATATTGGTAAGAGAGGCAAGCGCACGGTAATCTTCTCCCTGCTTAGCGGCAAGTCCGATTGCAAAACAAACGGTGTCGCTGCCGTGAGGCGGCAATTCCACCTCCACACGAAGTGCGGCAATAGGATCGCAGTAACGTCCGAAAGTGCCGGCAAGCGCGTCGCCGTGCATAGCCAACGGATCGGATTCATCTCTATACATTCCCACAAAAGTTTCCTTGTCACAATCGAAAGAGGACGCTTTGTGAGACGAGGCGAAAAACGCCGTATAGGGATAATCGTCGTTGTTGTAACGATTTTTGCTGTCGGGGAAGCCCCACAAACACTTGTTTGCCACCACCGCATTCAATTCTTTATCGAACTGCACATCGTAAAACAGTCTTTGAAATTCGCGGTGATTATCGTATGCAATACCCAACGCCCATTCCAAATATCCCGTAATATCCAACGTACGCGGTAAATCCGTTAAATTTTTGAGGGACAGCAGCGCATACTCCATAGGCTTACCCTGCGCCACAAAAACCGTCAGAGTACTTTCCACTCCTTCGGTGCACCTCACAAAAGTACTGTAACCCAATCCGTGACGCACCGTGTAACTATCAAATCCGTTTTTTACCGGATTGAGCGCGGCACTCCAAAACTTGCCGGTAGCTTTATCCCTTATATAAAAGTATTTACCCCAATTATCTTTTACAATATCTTGAAACAAACGCGTAATTCTATTTTGCTCGGCATTACCGCGGAAAGAAAAGCCACCGCCCATCTGCGACACCATCATAGAATAGTCACCGTTGCTTATGACATTGATCCAAGGTCTCGGCGTATAAGGATCGGTAATTACAAATTCTTTTCCGTCTTCGGTAAAATATCCGTATTTGTTATCTAACATATTCAACTCACAATTTCAATAATTTCACTAAATACAGGGCAAAATTCACCCTTTTAATTTGGTACAATTTAAGTTTACTACACTGAAAATCCCTGTCAAGATAGGTTTGGCGTTTAATTTATTGAAAAATTGTTGAATTTTCGTATATTTTGTTGAAACGTTGACAAGATTATGAAAATTGTGATAAAATGAGTTAAACAAGCGGAACAAAGGAGAAAATAGTCGTTTTTCCGTTCCGAAAGGAGTGAACGATGATTACACTGAAAGATGTAGCGCAAAAAGCAAATGTTGCTGTATCCACGGCAAGTTACGCGCTTAATAACGATCAACGCATTCCGCAAGCAACCAAGCAAAAAGTGTTACAGGCGGCGCAGGAACTCGGCTACACGCCTAAAAACAGCCGCGGCGGCAACAACCGAGGCTATCAAAGACAGCTTGTGCTTTGCTTACATTCCATAAGCGGAATAATTTTCCCCGAAATAGTCAGTACCCTCAAAAGCGTGCTTAACGTAAGCAACTGCGAATTGGTAATTTATGTCGGAGAAAATATTCGAAACCTCAAATGGTTGGACGGCTTGTTTTTGCTCAACAGCAATGTGTCAACGACGGACATCGAAGAAATTACACATCGCCGCATTCCCGTCGTACTGATGGACCGCGACATCACGTTAGACGGTGCAGTATGCGTCACATTGGACAACTTTAAGGGCTGTTACGATGTAACTATGTCCGTGATCAACCACGGTGCAAAGAGTTTTGCATTTGTGGGCGGACCAAACAGTTCGGTGGAGAGCAAAGAACGTTATGAGGGATTTTGCAAGGCCTTGGCGGACAGGCAATTGCAGAACAAAAACACGGTTGTACTTCAAAGCGACTTCACTTTCGAAGGCGGAGTGAACGCGTCGCACTTTTTGTTGGAAAAACAACACCTTCCGGACGCTATCATTTGCGCCAACGACGAAACGGCAATGGGCATTTACGAAGAACTGCGCCGCAGAGGTTTGGAAAATCAAGTTATGTTGGCAGGTTTTGACGGCTTGGCGCCTAAAAATCGCTTCCGTTACGTAACGGCGCGCGCCGAACGCAAACATTGGGGCGCTATTGCCGCTTACTCTATGCTTCAAATGTTTGACCATGTCGGTACGGAGCAACAGATAAAAATTCCCGTCGAAGTCGTAGAATATTATTGATATACGCGCGTGCGCATGATAAAATAAAACGTAACGCACAATACCGATCAAAAAAGGAGATCAAATATGACAAACAAAAGCGAAAATACGCTCACTGCACGGCAAAAATTAAAATTGGTAATGGGATGCGACTGTTGGCACACAGACGATCTCGACGGACAATTGTACCGTGTCACGGTATCGGACGGACCGTTGGGACTTCGTACTCCTGCGTTACGCAACGAACGCTTCGAGGACCAACCGGCAATTGCCTACCCGTCCAATCAAATTTTGGCGAATAGTTGGGACAAACAACTTGCCTACCGATTGGGCAGCGCTCTTGCGGTAGATGCTGCGGAACTTAACGTTGATGTGTTGCTTGCACCGGGACTGAACATAAAGCGCAGCAGCCACTGCGGACGCAATTTTGAATATTTTTCGGAAGACCCTTTGGTGGCAGGCACATTGGGCAAATGCTACGTGCAAGGTTTACAGGACAATGGAGTCGGCGCCACGATCAAACACTACTGCTGCAACAATACGGA